>NZ_CP031167.1:2730000-3084000 GCF_004346925.1 Stenotrophomonas sp. ASS1
CAGGCTTCACGCGCTTTTTCGGGGTCGTCGACAAACGACATGCGATCGGTAATGAAGCTGAACCCGGAGAACTGGGTAAGCAGGCTATGCCCAATGGTTTCAGCGGTGATACCGGTTCCATCGGAAACGTAGAACACCGGACGGATGGTCGACATGCGCGCTTTTACCCCCTACGAAGCCTAAAAAGGCCGCCAGCACAAGCTTGTGCCGACGGTACTCTGCCCGGCATCATATCGGCTTCTTCCTACGGACGCGGCCATTCCAGCCCGCCTCGGGCGATGGCCAAACGGAGCATCGCGCTTGAACGAGAACATCCTGTGGTTGCACGAACTGCGTCTGGCCGACCTGGCCCGCGTAGGCGGCAAGAATTCGTCGCTGGGCGAGATGATCGGCAACCTGGCCGGTCTGGGCGTTTCGGTGCCGGGCGGTTATGCCACCACCGCTGAAGCCTTCAAGGACTTCATCGCGCACAACGATCTGTCCAAGCGCATCTTCGACAAGCTGGCCACGCTGGACGTCGAGGACGTCAACGCGCTGACCGCAGCGGGCAAGGAAATCCGCACCTGGGTGATCGATGCCCCGCTGCAGCCGCAGCTGGACCAGGACATCCGCACCGCCTACGCCCAGCTGAGCGCCGACAACGGCGGCGGCGACGTGGCCGTGGCCGTGCGTTCGTCGGCCACCGCCGAGGATCTGCCGGATGCCTCCTTCGCCGGCCAGCAGGAAACCTTCCTCAACGTCACCGGTGCCGACGACGTCGTGCACAAGGTCAAGGAAGTGTTCGCCTCGCTGTACAACGACCGTGCCATCGCCTATCGCGTGCACCACGGTTTCAAGCATGAGGACGTGTTCCTGTCCGCCGGCGTGCAGCTGATGGTGCGTTCGGGCGTCGGTTCCTCCGGCGTGCTGTTCACACTGGACACCGAGTCCGGCTTCCGCGATGTGGTGTTCGTCACCTCGTCCTTCGGCCTGGGCGAAATGGTCGTGCAGGGCGCGGTCAACCCGGACGAGTACTACGTCTACAAGCCCACCCTGCAGGCCGGCAAGCCGGCGATCCTGCGCCGCTCGCTCGGCAGCAAGGCCATCCGCATGGTGTATTCGGATGTTCCGGGTGAGCGCGTCAGGATCGAGGACACCCCGGTCGAACTGCGCAACACCTTCTCGATCAGCGACGAGGACGTGCAGGAACTGTCCAAGCAGGCGCTGGTCATCGAAAAGCACTACGGCCGCCCGATGGACATCGAGTGGGCCAAGGACGGTGTCAGCGGCAAGCTGTTCATCGTGCAGGCGCGCCCGGAAACGGTGAAGTCGCGCAGCCATGCCACCCAGATCGAGCGTTTCGCGCTGACTGAAAAGGGCGGCAACGTGCTGGCCGAGGGCCGCGCCGTAGGTGCCAAGATCGGTTCGGGCGTGGCCCGCGTGGTGAAGACGCTGGACGACATGAACCGCGTGCAGCCGGGCGACGTGCTGATCGCCGACATGACCGATCCCGATTGGGAACCGGTGATGAAGCGTGCATCGGCCATCGTCACCAATCGCGGTGGCCGTACCTGCCACGCCGCGATCATCGCGCGCGAGCTGGGCGTGCCGGCCGTGGTCGGTTCGGGCAACGCCACCAAGGTCATCGAAGATGGCCAGCTGGTCACCGTCAGCTGCGCTGAAGGCGATACCGGCTTCATCTACGAAGGCAAGCTCGGCTTCGAGCGCACCACCACCGATCTGGGCAACATGCCGCCGGCACCGCTGAAGATCATGATGAACGTGGCCAACCCGGAACGTGCCTTCGACTTCGGCCAGCTGCCGAACGCCGGCATCGGCCTGGCCCGTCTGGAAATGATCATCGCCAGCCACATCGGCATCCACCCGAACGCGCTGCTGGAATACGACCGCCAGGATGCGGCAACCAAGAAGAAGATCGACGAGAAGATCGCCGGTTACGGTGATCCGGTCAGCTTCTACGTGGATCGCCTGGCCGAAGGCATCGCCACCCTCACCGCCTCGGTCGCACCGAACGCCGTGATCGTGCGCCTGTCGGACTTCAAGTCCAACGAGTACGCCAACCTGATCGGCGGCAGCAACTACGAGCCGCACGAAGAGAACCCGATGATCGGCTTCCGCGGCGCCAGCCGTTACGTCGATCCGAGCTTCTCGGCCGCCTTCGCGCTGGAGTGCAAGGCCGTGCTGCGCGTGCGCAACGAAATGGGCCTGGACAACCTGTGGGTCATGATTCCGTTCGTGCGCACCCTGGAGGAAGGCCGCAAGGTCATCGAGGTGCTGGAACAGAACGGCCTGAAGCAGGGCGAGAACGGCCTGAAGATCATCATGATGTGCGAAGTGCCGTCCAACGCACTGCTCGCCGATGAGTTCCTGGAGATCTTCGACGGCTTCTCGATCGGCTCCAACGACCTGACCCAGCTGAGCCTGGGCCTGGACCGCGACTCGTCGATCGTCGCGCACCTGTTCGATGAACGTAACCCGGCGGTGAAGAAGCTGCTGTCGATGGCGATCAAGGCAGCACGTGCCAAGGGCAAGTACGTTGGCATCTGCGGCCAGGGCCCGTCCGACCACCCGGATCTGGCCGAGTGGCTGATGCAGGAAGGCATCGAGTCGGTGTCGCTGAACCCGGACACCGTGGTCGATACCTGGCTGCGCCTGGCCAAGCTGAAGGCCAACGGCTGAGACCGTGATTGCTGAGGGCTGACGTCGCTTTCATCGGCGCCGGCCCATACTTCAGCTGCATGCAAGCCCCGCCTCTGCGGGGCTTGTTGTTTCTGGCGTCTGCGCGCGCCACCTCCCCCGCTGCAAAGGAGCCCGCATGCTCGCCACTGCCCCACCCGCCCCCGCCGCAACACCCTGGTTCCACTCGCTCGATTGGGAACGCCTGCTGGAGACCTACGGCGTGCCATTGCTGGCCGCGATCGTGGTGCTGCTGGTCGGCATGTGGGTGGCACGACGCCTGTCCAATGCGATGCCACGCGCCACCGCGCGCATGGGCGTGGACCCGATGCTGGGTAACTTCCTGCGCAACGTGGTGTACGCCGCGTCGCTGGTGATCGTGGTGGTGCTGGCAATCGGCACGCTGGGCGTGCAGATCACCCCGCTGCTGGCCGTGCTCGGCACCGCCGGCCTGGCGGTAGGCCTGGCACTGAAGGATTCGCTGTCCAACATCGCCTCGGGCGTCATGCTGGTGACGCTGCGCCCGTTCCGCGTCGGTGATGTAGTGACGGTGGCCGGACAGACCGGCACGGTGCGCGAAGTGCGCATCTTCCAGACCGTCATCACCGGTGCCGACAATCAGCACACCACCATTCCGAACACGCTGATCACCGCTGCGCCGATCATCAACCTGACCGCCGAGCCGACCCGCCGCGTCGAACTGGTGGTGGGCATCGGCTATGAAGACAACATCCAGCTGGCGCGCGACACCGCGCTGGCGCTGATGAAGGCCGACCCGCGCGTATTGCAGACGCCGGCACCGGACGTGGTGGTGTACGAACTGGGCGCGCACGCGATCAATCTTGGCATCCGCTGCTACGTGAAGTCGGCCGACTGGTTCGGTACCAAGGTCACGCTGTTGGAGCAGCTCAAGCTGGGCTTCGACAAGGCCGGCATCAACATCCCGTATCCGCAGCAGGACATGCACCTGTACCTGCACGGCAAGGATGGCGGCGTGGTCGAGGCCGACGCGCTGGTGCGCGACAAGCCCTGATCCGACACAGAAATGCCGGCCAGCGGCCGGCACTACCCTGCCCCGCACATCCTGGTAGTGCCGGCCGCGGGCCGGCACCCACCCCATCTCCATACATCGGTAGTGCCGGCCGCTGGCCGGCAGCCTCCGGGATCAGGCGGCGACGCTTTCTTCCAGCGACGCGTAATCGGTGAACCCGACCGCACCACCGCCGAAGAACGTTGCGCGATCCGGCGGGTTCAGCTCCGCCCCCAGACGCAGGCGCTCGGGCAGGTCGGGATTGGCAATGAACGGGCGACCGAAGCCGATCAGGTCGGCCCAACCTTCAGCCAGTGCCTGCTCGGCGCGCTCGGCGGTGTACTTGCCGGCGTAGATCAGGGTGCCCGGGTAGACCATGCGCAGCGCCTGCTTGAACGCCACTGGCATCAGCGGTGCGTCATCCCAGTCGGCCTCGGCGATGTGCAGGTAGCCCACGCCCAGCTCGCCCAGCAGGTGTGCCGCCGCCAGGTAGGTGGCCTGCGGCGTATCGTCCACCGCGCCCTGCAACGTCGTCAGCGGCGCCAGGCGCACGCCAACGCGCTCACCACCGGCTTCTGCAGTCACCGCCTGCACGACCTCGCGCAGGAAACGCAGCCGGTTCTGCAGCGAGCCACCATAGCCGTCGGTGCGCTGGTTGGCCTGCGAATCGATGAACTGGTTGATCAGATAACCATTTGCACCGTGAAGCTCGACACCATCGAAGCCGGCGGCCAGCGCATTGCGGGTGGCCTGCGCGTAGTCGGCGATGATGCCCGGAATCTCGGCCTCGGCCAGCGCGCGCGGCATCGAGTGCTGGATCATCTCGCCCACGCCCGCTTCCGGGCCGGCGCCGGTGGGGTCGACAAACACCTTCACGCCCTCGGCCAGCAGCGCCGACGACGACACCGGCGCGGCACCGCCGGGCTGCAGCGCCACGTGCGAGACCCGACCCACATGCCACAACTGGGCGTAGATGCGACCGCCTGCAGCGTGCACGGCATCTGTCACCTGTCGCCAGCCCTGCACCTGTTCCGGGCTGTGGATGCCCGGCGTCCAGGCATAGCCCTGGCCCTGCGGGCTGATCTGGGTACCTTCGCTGACGATCAGGCCCGCGCTGGCCCGCTGCGCATAGTAGGCGGCCATTTCCGCGGTGGCAACGTTGCCGTCGGCAGCGCGCGAGCGGGTCATCGGCGGCATGACGATTCGGTTGGGCAGGGTCAAGGCGCCCAAGCAGTGGGAGGTGAACAACATGGCGGACATCTCTTGCGGGGGGAGTGCCAGCAAGAATGGGGACCGCCTGCGAAAGGCAACAGGCGTGTTGTGGCAAAACAGTTGTGCCCGGCAGGCAAAGGATGGCCTGGCATGAAGGCTCATCCATGCATGGCGTGGATCTACTCCAGGCGGGGTTCTATCCTGATCGTGCCATGCGCTACGCGGTCATAACAGGTGCGCACCACGTCTTCGCCGTACTTGATCTCCAGCCGGCGCACGATGAAGTGGCCGCGCGCCATGTCCTGGTAGTAATCGGTGAACATCGTATTGAGCGTCGCACCGGCGGCCGCACCCACAATCGGCACCGCCTGTGCGGCGAATTTCTCGGTGACCACCACGCCGAAGCGCGCGGCCACCTTCTCCACCATCTTCGCCAGCAGCTTGCCGGCTTCCTTCGGCGCCACGCCCAGGGTGAGGTCGCGGCCGGTCACCACGCGCCCGGCCAACTCGGCCGACAGGTGGCGCATCACATCGGTGGTGAAGCCACGGGCCAGGTAGTAACCGGTCTCGCTGGCGTCATCGCGCGGCGAGTTGCCACCCAGCGCGAACACCTCCAGGCAGGCCTGGCGTGTGCTGAACTCGGACAGGTCGAAGCCCTCGCTACGGGCCACGTCGGCTACCGCACGCATCATGATGGTGGTCGATACCGGCAGCTCGATGAACAGCGCGGCAAAACCAAAGGCGCCGCCCACCGCACCGGACGTCGCTGCCGCCAGCTTGTGCCAGCGGGTGGATGCCCCCTTGCCGGGCGTGTTGTCCATGCTCCACAGCGCCGCCTGCGCCGACTTGGACAGTGCTGCCTGCACCGCACCGTGGATGCGGCCGGAGACCGAGCTGGGCAGCGCCTTCACCGCGAACTCCAGCGGCGTGCCGACCAGGTTGGCCATGCGCGCGGTCAGGGTCGGTGCTTCCAGCAGGGTCACCGCCCGCTGCAGGTCAGACCAGTCGCGGGCGTCGTGGGCAATGTCGCGGGGGAGCAGGATGGGCTCGTTCATGGCGCCGATCTTAGCGCCAGGGAGTTGAACGGTTCGTCGCGGGGATCAGGGCCCTTTCCGCTGGAAAGGGAACCGCCCCCGGCGCCTTGCCGGCCAGCGGCCGGCACTACCAGTTCGCGTGTCACCCGGTAGCGCCGGGCCATGCCCGGCGGCGGCGTTCAAGCAGTCGGCAGGCCCGACAGCGCGCCCATGAACTGGCGGTAGTGGCGCAGCTCGGCGATCGAGTCATGCACGTCGCTCAGTGCGGTGTGGTTGCTGTTCTTGCCGACGCCGGCGGCCACGTTCGGCGCCCAGCGCTTGGCCAGTTCCTTCACCGTGGACACGTCCAGATTGCGATAGTGGAAGTACTTCTCCAGGCGCGGCATCTGGCGGTGCAGGAAGCGGCGGTCCTGGCAGATGGAGTTACCACACATCGGCGACAGGCCGGCCGGGATCCACTGCGCCAGGAAATTCACCGTCTGTGCCTCGGCCTGGCCGAGGGTGGTGGTGCTGTCCACCACGCGCTGCCACAGGCCCGAACGGCGGTGCTGGTTGCGGTTCCACTCGTCCATCGCTTCCAGCGTTTCCAGCGGGTGGTGGATGGCAAATTCCGGGCCTTCGGCCAACACGTTGAGCTGGGCATCGGTGACAACGGTCGCGATCTCGATGATCGAATCATTGTCGGTATCCAACCCGGTCATCTCCAGGTCGATCCAGATCAGTCGTTCGTTGGCCGCGCCGTTGTCCGCCATGTGTCGCCTCGCTGCTGGGCAGGCGCGCGGCCTACCGGTGGTGGAAAGAGGCGCCCATCATACCCGTTCGCCCCTCAACCCTCGCCGCCGTGGTCTTCCAGCAGCAGCGGTGGCTTGCCACGCTTGGCGCGGAAATAGTTGGTCAGGCGCATGCTGGCGTCCTTGGCCAGCACCCCGCCGTGGATCTCCACCCGGTGGTTGTGGCGGGCATCGCCGAGCAGGTCGAACACGCTGCCGCAGGCACCGGTCTTGGGATCGCTGGCGCCGTAGACCAGCCGCGAGACACGCGCATGCACGATCGCCATCGCGCACATCGCGCACGGCTCCAGGGTCACGTACAGCGTGCTGCCAAGCAGGCGATGATTGGCCAGCCGCTTGCCACCGGCACGCATGGCCACGATCTCGGCATGTGCGCTTGGGTCGTGCGAGGCGATGTTGAGGTTCCAGCCCTCGCCCAGCAGTTGGCCGTCGGCGCCCACCAGCACCGCCCCCACCGGAATCTCATCGAACTCGCGCTGCGCGCGTTCGGCCAGCGCCAGTGCATGGCGCATCCAGTGTTCATCGGCGTCGTGCACCGGTACACCCAGGGCATCGGTCATGGCGGTTCTCGTGTGTCTGCAGGGCCAGGATGGCCGCCGGGGCCGCATTGTACGCCCGGGGCCGTGCAGGCGCCGCTAACGCGCGTCGAAGCGCTCGCGGGCCGCATCCAGCGCCGGGAAGTTGTGCTCGGCCCAGCGGTCCAGGGCGGACAACGTCTCGACCAAGCCGTGCGCAACCTCGGTCAACCGGTACTCGACATGCATCGGCTTGCTGCCCAGATCGCAGCGCTCGACCAGGCCGTTGCGCTCCAGTTGGCGCAATGTCTGCGTCAGCACTTTCTGCGAGATGCCTTCGATCTTCCGCAGCAGCGCGCCGTTGCGTTGTGGGCCCTGCGCCAACGCTGGCAACAGCAGCATTACCCACTTGCCGGAGATCAGTGCCAGCGCATCGCGCGCCGAGCAGTCGGCGGCATAGACATCACCGGGATAGGCCATGGTTACCTCAAGGTACGTAATTGCGACAGTTCGCCGGCATCGCGAGGATGGTCGCACACTCCAACACGCCCTCTGCTGATGCGCGCCCTGATCCTGCTGGCCCACCCCGAACCCCGTTCCTTCAATGCCCACCTGGCCATGCAGGCGGCCGAGCAGCTGCGGCACGACCATCTGCAGGTGGACATGGTCGACCTGTATGCAGAAGGCTTCGATCCGCTGGAAGCGGCCTGGCACCATCCACGGCGCCTGCAGCCCGAACGCTTCGATGCCCAGCGCGAACAGCGCTACAGCGCCGAACACGACCAGTTGCCCGCCGATGTGCGGCATCACCTGCAGCTGCTGCAGGCCGCGGACCTGGTGATCCTGCAGTTCCCACTGTGGTGGTTTGCGGCGCCGGCCATCCTCAAGGGCTGGCTGGACCGCGTGCTGGTCTACGGGCCGATGTACAACAGCCGGCAACGCCACGAGCGCGGCGTGATGCAGGGCAAGCGTGCGTTGCTGAGCGTCACCACCGGCTCTTCGGCGCGGGCGTGCGCGGTCGATGGCCGCGAAGGCGATACCCGGCTGTTGCTGTGGCCGTTGATGTACAGCCTGCGCTACGTCGGCTTCGAGGTGATGGAGCCGCATATGGTGCACGGCGTGCGCTCAGGGCTTGCAGCGGAACGCGTGCAGGCCCACGACGAAGCAATGGTTGCAGCCACCCTTTCCTACCGCGAGCGACTGTCGCGATGGCGGCAGTGGCCGACCGTGCCCTTCAACAGCAGTGAGGACTTCGAGGATGGCGTGTTGCTGCGCGCGGAAGCGACTGCGTACAGTCCCTTCATCCGCCATCGCAACGCCGGATGAACCCGCACCTGCAGGCACGGCCGGAAAGCTTCATACTTCGCATTCCTGCAAGCACCTTGGTGAACATATGACCACCCTCCGTCCCTCTCGCGCTGACGACGGCGCCGCCCTTGTCGATCTCTGGCGCCGCGCCGTCGACGCCACCCACGACTTCCTCAGCACTGAAGATCGCCTGGCGATCGATGCCGAAGTCGCCGGTTTCCTGCCGCAGGCGCCGATGACCGTTGCTGTCGATGCACAGGATCGGCCGCTGGGCTTCATGCTGATCGACGGCACCCACATGGAAGCACTGTTCATCGATCCGGACGTGCGCGGCACCGGTATCGGTCGGCAGCTGCTGCAGCACGCACTGGCCCTGCACCCGCAGCTGAGCACCGACGTCAACGCACAGAACGCGCAGGCCGTGGGCTTCTACCTGCGCATGGGCTTTGTCGAAACCGGTCGTTCGCCGCTGGATTCGCAGGGCCGCCCGTATCCGCTGATCCACCTTCGGCATAAGGCCTGACATCCGTTGGCAGCAACTGCGTGTTAGCGTGGCTGCTTTCGATCAAGGAATGCCGTACATGGATGGTGCAAAAGCCCTGTTGACCCTGTTTGCGCTGGGCATCAGCCTGGTCTGGATCCTGGTGCCGTTCGCCATCTTCGCCGTGCGCAACCTGCTGCGTGAGGTACTGGTCGAGCAGCGTCGTACCAATGAACTTCTCGAGCATATCGGCGGCTACCGCATTCCGAAACCGCAACCCGAACCGACCGTCTGGCGTGCGCCCTGAGCGGGCGCACGCCAGCCGTGGCTCAGGCTGTCGCCTCGAAGGCCGGTGAGTACTGCACCTCGCCCTGAGCCAGCGGAGGCTGCAGGCAAAGCGCCTGGAAGTACTCCGCCGGCACGCCCGGCAACACCAGGCCCGGCTCGGCACGGAAGCCGAAGCGCCCGTAATAGGCCGGCTCGCCCAGCAATACACAGCCATGCGCACCCTGCTGACGCAGTGCTTCAAGTGCGGCGCGCATCAGGGCCGCACCGATGCCCTGCCCCTGCCACGCGGGCACTACCGAGATCGGGCCCAGACCAAACCAGCCCGCGCTGCCATCGCTGACCGTCACCGGCGACAGGGCAATGTGACCGACCACCTGGCCCTGAGTTTCGGCGACCAGCGAAATGCTCAACTCCCCGCGGGTGCGCAGGGCGTCGACGATGAACTGCTCGGTGTGGCTGCTGTGCGGGGCTTCGCGGAAGGCGGCCTCGGTGAGTGCATGGATGGCGGCGTGGTCGGCCGTGGTTTCGGTGCGGATCATGCAGTTCAAGAGAACGCCTTTGATAATGTGATGAATGCGTGAATTATTGATTTACGTCGCAGATTCAACCGCGAGCAGCCCCTGCCAGCAAGGCCAACGCGACGCCCGAATCCCCTGTGCTGCAATCGATTCGCCGGAATACACCGCATCGGGCGCGTCAAAAAGCCGTCGCGGCGGTGGCGCAGCGTTCCTGACACGCTCCATAATCGAGAAACCTGTCACCCAGGAAGGATATATGGACATGGACGCACGATGCAGGATCAGGCCATGGGAGTAGCGCTCCCTGAAAGGAAAAGGCAGCCGCTGCTGGCGTTGCTCGCCCTTATCCCACTGGCCGCATGCTCGCCCTATGCTGATGCCGAGCGCGACGTCGCCGCTGGTGGGCGCGGCCTGGCCAAACTCAATCCTGCACCAAAGCAGGGCTACGAGCTGGTGCTGATACTGAAGGATGCCCCCGGTCCCTTCGCGGTGGTCGAGGGCGTTGCCCAGTACGACGCACGCAACTACGCAGCATGTGGGCGGATCGTACCTGCAACGGGCACTGCGGGCCGCATCACCAGTCAGGAACCTATCGCACTGCGCCAGGTGGGCGAGAACGAATACCGCGGCACGTTCTACCTCGACCGAATGCAGGACGAGGATTACTACGGGCGTGGTGTCTGCCATTGGGCGCTGACGGGAGTCGGTGCGATGTTGCGCGCTACGACCGGCGAGGCGGATACGCGATTCCTGACGTTCATCGACAAGGAGCGCATGGAGAACGAGTCTCCTCTGACGCTCTACTACCCAAAGTTGATCTATCCACTCGCCGCCACCGTCGCCAACTATGGCGCCAGTGGCGAGGAGAATCCATCAGAGTACAGCGAAGATCTGCGCGACGCGCTGTTCTCGACCACCACCACTGTGCAGAAACTCGCGCCATGAGCTGCCAGTTCAACCATTCCTACCCCCAAGGAGGCCGACATTGCGCCACAAGATGATCCCGTGCCTTGCTCTGCTTCTATTGACCGCCTGCAATCCGGAGACCGCCATGAACCAGGAACGTGCCGCTGCTGAAGCCGATGTCGCCCAGGGTGGGCGTGGCCTCGCCAAGCTCAACCCCAGCCCGCGCAAGGCCTATGAACTGGTGCTGCGCCTGAAGGATGCACCCGGTGAGTTCGCGGTGGTTGAAGGTGTCGCGCAGTACGACGTGACCAACGAAGACCAGTGCGGGCACATCGAACCGGCCACCGGTACCGCCGCACGCATCACCAGCCAGGAACCGGTGGAGCTGCGCAAGGTCGCCGACGGCGAATACCGCGGCACCGTGTACCTCGACCGGATGCTGGATGAGGACTACTACGGTCGTGGCGTCTGCAAGTGGGAATTCAGCGGCGCCGGCGCGATGCTGAAAGCCACCGGCGCCGAGGGTGAAACGCGCTTCCTGTCGTTCATTGAGGCAGCGCCGTTCGTCAAAGGCGAGACCGAAACTCGCCACTATCCTCGCGCAGACTATCCGCGTGTGAACGAGATTCCTGATTACGGCGCAAGCGGCCAGGAAGATCCCACCAAGTTCCGGCCTGAACTGCAGAATGCGCTGTTCTCCGCTTCGCTTGAAGCCAGTGAGGTGCGCCAATGAGCCTCAACAGCCAGGACTATGCTGCACTATCCGAAGATGCATACAAGGATTATGCGGTCGGTCGTCGTGCACCTGGTCAAGAAGAGATCGTCCCGATCAACGGCCACAAGTACAAGATTCTTGAGCATGTTGATAATCGACTGAACGGCTATCAGGGAACGATCTACCAGCGAGTCGACACCAATGAAATTGTCGTCGCACATCGCGGCACCGAACAGATCGCACGCGATGCAATTCTGACCGATGGTGGCATGGTCGTCGCCCGCACCAACGTGCAGGCTCCGGACGCCATCGCGCTGACTCAACGCGCCCTCGCCTACGCCAAGAAGGAAGGGCAGGATCTCGGACAACGTCCGCCCGAAGTTACCGTCACAGGCCACTCCCTCGGCGGTGCCCTGGCCCAGATCACCTCGCACCACTTCAACGTCAAGGGCGAGACCTTCAACGCCTACGGCGCGGTCAGCCTCAGCTACCGCATTCCGGAAGGCGGCAACACCATGATCAACCACGTCATGGCTTCCGATCCGGTCAGCGCCGCCTCGCCGCACTTCGGCCAGGTCCGCATCTACGCCAAGCCCGATGAGATCAAGACGCTCGCGGCAAATGGCTTCAGCAATCACGCCCTGCGTGATCTGATTCCAGACCGTCCGATCATCGCGGCCACCAGTTCATTCGGCGCGCACAAACTGGGCAACTTCCTCAACGAAGGCTCGGTGCTGAAGCACCCGGAAACGCAGAAGCTGGCGAAAGACAACGCCAAGATGATCGAGGAGTACCGCGACGACGTGGAATCACTGCGTCGTGGCGTCACCCGCGCGGCACGCGGCATCCCTGGCGGCGCCATCGATCTGTACGACCACATCCGCGGCCCGCTGCAGCCCGGTGAACCAGCACGCCGCGAAGCAGAGAAGAACGGCCATCACACCAGCATGCTGCGCATGGACGATGCCAATCACCTGGGCAACCCGCTGTTCAACGACGCGATCCGTGGCGTGCATGCGCAGGACGTTCGCGTCGGCCGCGTGCCGGATGTGATGAGTACGCAGTTGGCCGGTAGCCTGGCGGCGGAGATGCACGCTGCAGGCGGCAAGCGCATCGACGAGGTGGTGATGAATGCCGATGCTTCGCGCAGCTTCGCGGTGCAGGGCCTGGGCGGCGACCCGGCGCATCTGCGCGTGTCGGTGGACACGGCCGTGGCGATGAACACCCCGCTGGAGCAGAGCAGCCAGCGCATTGATCAGCAAGCCGCGGGACAGCGCCTGGCACAGGACCGCGATCAGCAACTGGAACAACAGCAGAACCAGACCCGCAGCATGCAGGCCTGATGAACAGCGCGGGAGCCGGTCATTCCGGCTCCCGCGTCACTTCGGCCCTCTGCCTCAGGGGCTGGAGGCCACGACCGGCGCGGACGCACCGGCGGTCACGAACAGATCCGGCCCGGAATCCGGGAAGCCACCACAGGCGCGATCGCCCGGTGCTACCGGATCACAGGGCCACTGCGCCCGCGCGACCTTTTCGCGCAACTCGAAGCGATCCCCAGTCCAGACCACGAAGGCCAGGTGCTCGCGGTTCCAGTCACTGTAGGCACGCGGACCGCCCTTCTGCGCTGCCTCCGGGTACTGCACGAACCACCGCATGGCCGGGCCGTACTGCAGCTTGCTGTGGTCCAAGCTGATCCGGCCGTCGCGCGACAGCTGCCGAGCACGATCGGCCTCCGTCACTTGGGGCATGGACGGCATGACATCGGCGGTCACATCCCTCGGCGCGGCGTCCCCGCGAACCTGGTACACACGCTGGGCCACATAGGCCTCGCGGCAGTCACCCGCTGGCACACGTACCGGCTCCGCGCCGTACTCATCGCGGTTGGCGACCCGGTCGCTGCAGGTGAACGGTGCCGACACCAGGTAGAACGTGCTGTCGGCGTCGCGTCCTTCCAGCGAGCGCACCCAGATGTCGCCCATCCGCGCGATGAAGTCCGGGCGCTGGCCGTAGCCCGGCACCGCCTTGAACCAAACCTTCTGTTGCACCTCACGCTCGCGCCAGCTGCGCGGCAGGTGGATGTCCTGCTGGGGCAGCGCGACCAGCAGCGCGGCCAGATGCGCCGGCATCGTGCCCTGGCAGGCGCCGATCAGCAGCTCGCCCTGCGTCGCCAGCCGCCCAGCAAGATCCACCGGGCAGCGGGCGCCAAGCGCACGCTCGGTCGCCTGCTCGGGCGGCAACGGCGCGATGACCAAGGCGGGTGGCGCGGGAGCTACCGCCGGGACGGCTGGCTCGACGACAGCAGGCGGTGCAGCGACAGGCGCCGCCGCTGCGGGCGCAACGGGCACATGCGTCGGGTCTGCAGCCGGCGCCGGCTGCGCGTCCACCACTGGTGTCGCAGGAGGTGTCACGGCAGCCGGTACATCGGGAGCCAGCGCCGCGACAACGGCTTCGGTGGCCATGGGCGCTGCAACAGGTGCCATCCCTGCAGGCGCGTCAACGATCGCCTCGGCGGCGATGGGCGCCTCCACGACGGGCGCCGCTGTCTCCTGAGCCTGAGCCGACGCCGCGGCAAGTCCAAGTGACAGAAGCCAGAGCGGCGGCAGGCGGCGCACGGATGCATTGCAGCAGACAGCGGCGTGCCGGGCATTCGAGGGAACGATTCGCATGTGGTGTCCTTCCGAGTGGGTTTCCATGTCGGCGCCACAGGGCGCCACGCGTCGTACGTAAAGCGCCGGCGGGTCCCCTGCCCGCCGGCATCAGGTGTTACAGGGATCGAGAACGCTGCTCCTGCTCGCGGGCGAGCGCGGCCGCCGGGTCCTGCTGGGCGACACTGGCAGCCAACTGCTGGCTGCTCTGCGCCAGCGGCTGCTGCGCCGCCTGCTCGCGATCGACCGATGCGCGCAGCATGGCCGGATCGCCCAGCCCACCCTGTACCGCAAACAGCGTGCGACCGTCATTGCCGGCCAGGAGATGATCGATGCGCGACAGGCCGGCCTTATGCGCCCCCAGCGCCAATGCGCCAGCGGCATTGTCGAGCTCTTGTACGCTGCGCAGTCCACTCTGTGCTCCCATCTGCTGCAGGCGTCGGCGTGCATCCTCGAACAACGCGTTGCCGGGCTCACCGGTCTGCGACATGTCTCGGGCAACACTCTGCGCCGGCGCACCGACCTCACCCCGCTCCAGCCGCGCCATCACATCCGGCGTCAGCTTCTGTTGCCAGACCTCGAAGCGTTGCCGGCGAGCCTCAATGCCATTGAACGCGCCATTGAGCGCATGTGTTGCCTCGCGCACATCCTCGCGCGCCGCCTCCGGTACTCGCGTCTGCCACTGCCACACCGCAATACGGCCTGCGTGCGCGGGCTGCGCGGCCAGTTCCGGCTGATTCACCAGATCCAGATCCAGCGCTTTGCCGGCACGCTCGTAATTCTCCTTGCCGACCAACGGCAGATAGCCGCGGCCGTGGTACTTCAATGCGTCGCCGGGCACATCATTGCCCATGCGTCCGCCGTACATCAGCTCAGCCAGGTTTTCCGGGCGGCCACGCAGCGCTTCCTGGCGGGCGCTCTCCAACGCAGCGTTGCCATTGCGCCACGCAGCTTCCACCGGGATCTGCGAGATTCCCCGGGTGAAGTTGAAACTTTCATTGAGCCGGCTCAAGCCGCGCGACTCGTGCCCTGCCTGGGCCATGAAATTGGCCAGTTCAAGCGGGGAGTCGATGCCGGCTTTGGTCGCCTGCCGCAACAGCTGCGACTCTCTATCGGTCGACACAGTGCAACTCCTGAATCTTCATCAGCGCGGATTCCCTTCCGCCGGTTGGAGCTTGGCTCATGGAAGCGACACCTCCGCGACACTGGACGGGTCGAAGTCCTCGAACCGCACCCTGCCCAGCTCCGCCACCGAGTAATCCCGGATGTTGGTCGCTTCGGTCTCGATATCCACGACCTTGCGTCTCACCCCGTCCACCCAGCAGGCCTTGTCCGCGGGCGCATAGCGGAACCGGTAGGTGCTGCTCCAGCGCTCGCGGCTACCGCCGTTGGTGATCACGCTGAAGGTGCCCTCCTCGACCATTGCATACGCAAAAGGGTCGCCGGCCAAGCCACCTCGGGTGGAACACGGCACCAGCTTGTCGTTGCGCGCGGCCAGCTGCCAGCGCCCGCGCCCGTCACCGCGTAGCAACAGCAGCACCCGGTTCGGTCCGTGTTGGCCGGGCACCAGCCCTTCCGGCGTCGGCTGGTCGATGACCAGCAGCTGATACTCGATGCCATCGCCGTTGAGCTCGCCCCTGACGGCTTCCAGCAGGTTCGCACCGGACGGAACAAATGCCAGGGCATCGTCCATGTGTGCGCCAACCCTGTCTTCCATCCCCTCCCACTCCTTCAATATCGTCCCGCCGATGCTCGCGTCGTAGGCGGGCATAGTGGCGTTGCCCAGTCACGCCAGTCACCCTGCAGATGCGGATGATAGCTCCGGGAGCACCATGGCAGCGTCGGTGGCATGCGTCACCCGTTGAGCGGAGGGACAGGGTCCTCATGGACGGGAAAGCTCCTGCAATCGGTAGCGCCGAAGCGTCATTTTTCTGACGCCAGGAGAGCTTAGCGCGAGGAGGTCGCTTGCGTCGAAGATCGAAAGCTTGAAATGGCGCTACCAGTCACAGAATCGGGGACCGCATCCACGAAGCAAGACGGGCGCAGGCGGCGCAACACCCCCAAATCGCCTGTAGCTTCACATGCAGTTGTTGAATGCCAGAGGACAGGCTTTCGCATCGGCGTCGATACATTCTCCCACTGCCTTTTCCTCCGCCTCGGGCAGCGTCCGGCCGCGTACGCCTGATATCTCTTGAAAAGTGGAATAGCACACGCGACGTAGACGGATCTGCATTGTGCTCCCGCCGCAGCTCTGCAGTCCCGCAAGGCAATCTAAGTTGCCCAGCTTACCGTACTAGCATTAACGCATTCCGTCCCAGTGAACATCAGCGCAGTAGAAGAGACTGCTGAGACACATTCAGCCGGAAGTAGGCGCGCAGCATTTTATGCCGTGGCTCTCCAACGACAACATTCTTCGAGACTATACCAGCGAGCCCGCCGACACATTTACATCAAAATTCTTCAAAAATAGGCTTGGTACAGTTTTCATACAGCACCGCGCACTTCCCGCTCACATCATTCTTGCACTTGGAGTGCGCCATTATCAGCGCCATTTCCGGCGTAGCACCACGCCCCAGCGCCGACATTCCACGACCCGTCTTCCCACTTGGAATGACCCAAGCCACACACTGATTTCGATACGCCAAACTGACGGAGCAATCGGCGGCACCAGTTGAACTGCACTTCCGCAACGCCTCTTGCTCTGCCGCTAGCTGTGACCGAAGGCCAGTCGATGCTCCTGCGTCCTGAGTAGACCGGGACTCGGCGATTGCCCCCCAAGTCTTTATCCACCGCCCCGTCGGAGAGTTTGCGGGCAATTCGGAAATCCCGCCACTCGATGTGCTACTCGGTGCGCCACTTGGAATGGGGCACAACCGCCGGCGCCCTGACCTCCAATCGGATAGTACCCTGGCGGACAATTGCCTTCAGCGAACGCAACTTCGGTCAATGAGACGAGAAGAAAGAAGAAAAGAATCACCCATTGCTTTGCTCCATTCATGAAACTGTCCTCACCCCCTTCTCATTGGACCAGCTGGACGGCACCGGAATTGGCATTCCCCCTAAGACCAGAGGCTGACGGCACCGAATCGCCTCCGCCATACAATCGTGGACTGACCACCTGCCCCACACCACCAACATCAGCTTGCGTCACAGAAGGCGAACTCGGTTTATAGCTCTGCCCGCCCGTCGAACCCGGCGGCTGACCATTCGGGCCCGGCGATGCTCGGGAGGTGCGCGCTTGGCTGACCGTTTGGGGTACTCAGACAACGCATTGACTCGACCGGCGCGTGTACCTCCTGGTGTGCCATTGCTCTGATATTCCTTGCCGCATGCCCTTGATCAGAATTCATCAAACAAAGGCTTGGTACAGTTCGAATAGAACACTTCACACCGTCCTGCGCGATCATTGCGGCACATTGCTTCCGAAGCGACAAGCGCCAACTCGGGGGTAGCCCCTGTCCCAAGTCCCGCACGTCCAGTACCGGATCGTCCGCTTGGAATGACCCAGGAAATACACTGGTTGAAATAGCTCATGCTGACCGTGCAGTCCCGGGCACCTGACGCTCCACACTTTGAAACTGCTTCGCGCTCGGCCTCATTCTTGGATCGCAACCCCGTTGAAACCCCTGCATCCTGAGTACTTTTCGACTCCGCAATTGCCCCCCAGGTCTTGGTCCATTTGCCAGTCGGAGTTGCGAGACGGATCTCAGAGGAGCCAGTGCTTCCAGTGGCACCTCCCGGAATCGGCGCACATCCGCGCGCGCCCTGCCCGCCAATAGGGTAATACCCGGGCGGGCAGTTTCCTTCTGCCCACGCACGATCAACACCACCCAATAGCAGCAGGCACGAGGCGAGCAATACCCAATGTGCAATCAACTTCATAGCGAACGTACCTCCACCGTCTCCAGCCAAGCGATCAAACTAGGCAACTCCTGAATTGGCGTTCCCTCTGAGGCCAGAAGACGGATGCTGAGGCTCATGTCCACCTTGCAATCTTGGCATTACCGCTTGTCCTCCACCCAACTGAGATCCCGCAGCTGAGGACGGTGCCTCTGGCTTGTAACTCTGACCACCGCCCGTCGAACCCGGCGGCTGACCATTCGGGCCCGGCGATGCAGGTACTGCACTACCGCCTATCTGCGAATATGCCATGAAGCTGCCCAATGTTCCCTGGAAGAACATCGCCGCCATTGGGGGCGCAGTCAGAATCAGCGTGGTCAGGATCAGGCCCATGCCGCCTTGCTGCAGTGCCATGCTCGACACACCTTCACTGAAATTCTGACCCATCAGCGTGCCCGTCAACGTGCTTCCCCAGAAGGCGAACGCAACCTTGGACACCATCTTCATCGCGATGCCGGTCACATCAATGGACCGGAATATCAGGGCGCGACATAAGCCTGCAACTTAGAACTCATCAAATATCGGTTTACTGCAGTCCGAATAGATCTCTTCGCAATATCCCGGCTGATCATTCTTGCACATGGCTTGCGAGTTGAATTTTGCCCTTTCGGGCGTGGGACCAGATCCAATCCCGGCACGACCTGCGCCAGAACGCCCCCTTGGAATGACCCACGAGACACACTGATTTTGATACGTGAAGCTAACCGAACAATCAGCGGCACCAGCTGATCCGCATTTTGAAATTGCCTCACGAGAAGCCTCCTCCTTGGATCGCTTACCGACAGAGGTGCCCGCGTCCTGAGTCGTTTTCGATTCAGCAATCGCCCCCATGTCTTGGTCCATCGCCCAGTAGGAGAGTTTGCGGGCAATTCGGAAACCCCGCCACTCGATGTGCTACTCGGTGCGCCACTTGGAATGGGGGCGCAACCTCGGGCGCCCTGACCTCCAATTGGATAATACCCTGGCGGACAATTGCCTTCAGCGAACGCAACTTCGGTCAATGAGACGAGAAGAAAGAAGAAAAGAATCACCCATTGCTTTGCTCCATTCATGAAACTGTCCTCACCCCCTTCTCATTGGACCAGCTAGACGGCACCGCGATTGACATTTCCTTCGTCTCATAGATCGACTCAGAACAAGCGGAACAGGCCGCTTTACATTGCACTCCATCAGAGCACATACCGCGCGAAGCCGGCAGCTCCAGTCGCTCGATGAAACACACACGGCGCTGCCGCTTGAGTCGTAACGCGGTACAGCACCACACGTGGCGCCCCTCACGCCCTATCGCTCGTAGAAGGCGAATCGCCAATAGCGCCCACCAGCGGCTATTTGGCATGGCAATTTCCGAGGCCATCAATTAACTATTTAAGAGAACTAGAACTCCTCAAAAATCGGTTTCGTGCAGTTGGCATAGAACTCCACACATTTTCCTGGCTGATCATTCCTGCACATTAACTGGGCCACAAATAGCGCTCGCTCCGGCGTGGGCCCACCACCCACTCCCGACTGCCCGCCCCCAGAACGCCCACTTGGAACGACCCAAGAAGCGCACTGATTAAAGTAGGCCAAATCGACCTTGCAGTCACGCGCTCCTCCCGATGCACACTTGGAAAGAGCCTCTTGCTCTGCCAGCTCTTTGGCTCTCTTTCCCGTCGACACTCCTGCGTCTTGAGTGTTCTTGGAAGACGCTATCGCCCCCCAGGTTCGCACCCACTTGCCAGTAGGACTGGCAAGCTGAATCTCCGCTGTGGTACCACCTCCACTAGCGGCCCCGGGTATAGGCGCACACCCCCGTGCCCCTTGCCCCCCAATCGGGTAGTAACCAGGAGGGCAATTACCTTCGGCAAAGGATTGATATGCCACGCCCAAGATCAAAGAACTGGCGAGAATCGCTTGCGATACAAGAATTTTCATCGCCCGCCAACTCCACCTTTATCATGCATATCGAACTCGCTATGCAACGCTGCCATTCGCATTTCCTCTAAGCCCAGACGATGGTGGCGGAGAGTCAAAGGCACCCTGCAATCTCGGAGTGACTGCAGAGCCTACACCCATCGGTTGAGATTCGTGAGTCGCCGGTGCGTTCGGCTTGTATTGTCCGCCTCCCGTCGAACCCGGCGGCTGACCATTCGGGCCCGGCGATGCCGGTACTGCACTACCGCCTATCTGCGAATATGCCATGAAGCTGCCCAATGTTCCCTGGAAGAACATCGCCGCCATTGGGGGCGCAGTCAGAATCAGCGTGGTCAGGATCAGGCCCATGCCGCCTTGCTGCAGTGCCATGCTCGACATACCTTCACTGAAATTCTGACCCATCAGCGTGCCCGTCAACGTGCTTCCCCAGAAGGCGAACGCAACCTTGGACACCATCTTCATCGCGATGCCGGTCATCGCTGCCAGAACCGCCATGGAGAACATCGTGCCTATGCCGTAGAGCAGCCACTTCTGGAACAGCTGCTTGGTCTGGTCAAACAGCAAGCACAGGATGAACAATGGCCCCAGGCCGATGAACAACGCCAGCGCGACCTCATATAGCAAAAGCATTGAGCCAGCTGTGACTGCCGGACCACCCGTACCCATGCCAATGAACCACATGGCACGGGTCTTCGCGTTGTCCAGCGTCACGTCGCTCATCACGTCCAGCGCGTCAACGCTGGATAGCGCCAGCTGCATGTAGCCCAGGTTCTCATCGATCAGATCCTCCGGTGAGTCCTTCTTCCCGGTCACGACGTAAGTGATCTCGTTCTTCACGTCATTGATGAGAAAGCCATGCATCTCGCGACCGAACATACCCATGGTCGTGGCAACCGACACGATCAGCGCGGCCTTGGCCATGTTGGTCACGAGCACCATCATCGAATCGCGGCTGCGACCGGTGGCGATCCGGAAACCCTGAATCAGCACCCAGAGCGTCATGAGAGTCAGTGCAATGCCACCGACCCACGCCATCATGCGTCCAAGCAGCTTGACGCCGTACTCCGCGATTTCCTTATGCAGGTAATCGAGGATCAGCCGGAAGAACACAAAGTCACCAATTGAGGATGACGCGTGCAGATTCTGCAGCATGTGCAGGGGGCCTTGCCCCAACATGCCATCCATCAGCCCAAGATCCATAACTTCACCTAGAATGTGATTGCAGCTCGACCGGAGCAGCGTCTAATCAGTTGGAGAGCGCTGCCTTCAGTGCCGCGGCCTTCACTACGGTACCGAGAGGTGACTGACCGGTACCCTTCAATGCGCGCTGCGCAAGAATCTGCTGCATCTTGGTCAGCGCCTGAATCTGCTTGTCATACCCTTCAGTCTTCTTTTCCCAGGTCGCAAAATCCGCCTGCATATAGGCGTCAGAAACGACTGCATTCGCGGAGGCCTCTGCCATCGCACCCTCGCCGCTCCACAGATCGCGGATATCCTTGATCCTGTCCAGCACCTTGCGCATGTCGGGCATCGTCTTCTGCACAACTTCCACGGTCTCGTTGTACTTCTGATTCTCCATGACCTGGATTGCAGCGCAGATGTTGCGCTGCTGGGCGATGATGTCCCCACCCGGGCTCAAGTCCAACGCAGTGAGGATACCGCTCAGGCTCATGATATTGCCGGCGCCGCAGCGCTCGGCGACATTCCACTCAAGCGGAACCGGCTCCAGCTTCACGCCTTGAGGCATCAGTGGCGAGGCGATGATCTGATTGAACTTCGCCAGCTTCTGCGCCCAGTTCTGAGTTGTTTCCAGAAACCGTTGCGCCTGGGTACTGTACTCGAGCAAGGCTTCCCCCTGAGCGGCAAGCGTATGGACCTCAGTCAGCGTGCTGTTGAAGGTATTCAAGCCAACCTCAACCACCGGGATGGTGTATCCCTTCACGGGGAAGCTGAGCAATGCGGCGACGGAAATCGCCATGGCGGTGGAACGGAGCCGGGAGACTGCACTCGGCGTCTTGGCAGTACGGGCAGTGGTTTCCATGTTCTTCTCCATCGAATTCAAGGGGCTTGCTGCGTTCACGTCTGTTGCGACAGTCATGCTGCAACCTCCTTACTGTTGGATGCGGGCTTTCCGGAGCCCTTGCGGTTCTTGTAGAAATCTTCCAGCCACTGTTCCGGCGTCAGCTCATCCACCGTCACGCGTGCACGCACGGCGGCGGTCTGCAGGACACGATGCATGATGTCGATGTTGTCGGTCGACGCCGAGATCACCGACAGGATGTCGTCCATGCCGCGCAGGTTGAGCTGGCAGACACTGGACGCATGGCCCTGCTTGACCAGGAAGCAACGCGAGCGCTCGTCCAAGGCGGTAACCACATTGAACTCGGCCTCGGTCAACTTCAGGCCATCCATATAGTCGCTCTTGCTGGCATTCGGGTTCGGCAGCAGGATCAGGGTAGCGGTCTGTTCGATCAGGGCGGCGGAGATATCACTCTTCAGCGCGTCCTCCGGGCTCTGTGTGGCAAAGATGCCGAGACCATTCTGCTTACGGATGGTCTTCTGCTTGTTCTTCGCGAACTCCTTCAGGCCACCCTCGCCATCCAGGATCTTCCAGAACTCGTCCATCACATAGATCAGCGGACGGCCGTCGATCAGCGACTCCAGGCGGTGCAGCAGGTAATTAATGACCGGCACGCGCACTTCAGGGTTGTCGATGATGTCGGTGTAGTCGAAGCCGATGATGTTGGCCTTGCTCAGGTCAACGGTATCCACGGGATTGTCGAACACCCAGCCCAGCGAATTGCCCGAGGTCCAACGGCGCATGCGCGCGTAGAGGCCATCGTCGCCCATGTTGGGCAGGCTCTTCTGGAAGTTGGTCATGCTGCGCAGATGCATCGGCGTATCGAGCATGCTTTCCACGGCGCGGTAGATGTCTTCTTCCTCGCGTGCGCTGTACTCGCGCTTGCCGGCCAGCACCTTGATCAGGTCGGCCAGGAACTGCACGTTGGCTTCGTTGTTCTCGCACTGGAACGGATTGAAGCCGGTGGGCGCGCCGTTCTCCAGGGCCAGATAGTTACCTCCGCAGGCCCGCACGAAGATCTCAGCACCGCGGTCCTTGTCGAAGAAGAAGATGGTCGGCGACGGCTCGTACTTCTGCACCTGGCTGAGCAGGAAGTTGATCAGCGCGGTCTTACCGGTACCGGACTTGCCGATCACCATGGTGTTGGCGATCGCCTTCTCGCCCAGCGAGTTTTCCGACGGATGGGTCGCGTGGAAATTGAAGTAGTACGGCTGGCCGTTGGTGGTCTGCAACGTGGTGACGCAGTCGCCCCACGGATTGTTGTGCTGCTTGCCGGTGGCGAAGTTGTGCAGCGGCGACAGTCCCAGGAAGTTCAGCGAACTGACATTGGCCAGGCGAGTGCGGTAGCGCCAGTTACCCGGCAGCTGCGAATAGAAGGACGAGGTAACCGCCAGGTCTTCCTTGGTCGACACGAATCCGGCGTTTGACAGCTCGGCACGGGTCGAGGCGACGTTCTGCGAAAGCTTGGCCTGCGTGTCGCCGTAGACCGCCATGATGAAGTGGTATTCACCCAGCACGAAGTTGCCCGACGACAGCTGATCCATGGCCTGGTCGAGCTCGACGATCTGGCTGACCGCCTTGTCGCCGGAGGAGATCATCATGCCCTTGGTGCGGTCGAGCACCTTCAGCGCATCCTGACGCCCCATCGGGCTGAACGAATGGGTGATGACGTACTCGTAGTCCAGATATTTCAGACCGTTGAGGATGCCCGGATAGGTCCCCTCGGCATACTCCTTGATGTTCAGAATGGCGCCGTAGTGATTGGCACCATTCGGGGTATTGATCGCGAAATCGCCGGTCTTGGCCGAGAACATATGGCGGCTGACCGGCAGGTAATCCTTGATCGGTGCCGAAAGCACCGGCACCGGCTCGTCGATGCGATTGATCAGGTAGCCGAACAGCTCCAGCGTTTCCGAAAACACAACGCCATTCTTGGCTTCGTACATACCCAGGCGATACGGCGCGTAGTCGCGGATCACGGCCTCGACGTTGCCGGCCAGTTCCATCAACTTCTCTACCGCCTGCTCCTGCTCGGCGCGCAGCTTCTCCACGTTCGCCGACTTTTCGACGAAGCGTTTACCCGCCACCACCGGGCGGTAGATCATGGTCAGGTACAGCTCGTTCTGCATGATGCGCTGCGAGGACAGCATGCCCATGTACTGGTCGGACACGTCCTGGTTGAAGCGCTGCTTGTAGCTGCTCTTGCCCTTCAGCGTGCGGCGGCGACGGATGTCGTGCACCCAGAAAGCCACGTTGACAAAGTCCGGTGCGCGCAGGGTCTGCAGCAGGCGGTTGAACGTGTTGTGGCGATGCTCGAGCTCCCACTCCTCTCGGCCGACGAACGGCAGCCCTTCCAGATGCCAGGTCAGCAGGTAGTCGCCGCCCGTGGTCTTGACCACGTTCGGGGCGACATGCGACGACAACGGGATGAACTCACTGATGGAGGTGTCAGGACTGAACATACGACTGCTTCCAAAGAGGTACTGCCAAGGAGTTTCAAGAGACCTGGCGAGCGCGGACGCCCGCCAGGCCGGATCCGGACCTCAATCCATTCGGGCCGGCTTGTTGCGGTAGTGATTGGGGTTGAACACCCACATGCCATCGTGTTCCGGCACGTTGCGCACCTTCAGCTTGAACATCAGTCGCAGGCCCAGCAGGCGGAAGATCATTTCGTCACGCTTGGCCATGTGCCGCATGATGAAGATCGCCACCGGGATGGTGAGCAGGAACCAGAAGTTCGTGTACACACTGAGCAGCAACAGCCCGCCTGCCACCATGAAAAATGGCAGATAAGGCACGCCCAGGAACATCGCTGGGCGCGTGCAACCGCGGAACAGGACGTTCTTATGCACTGTAGTACTGAATCGCGTTGTTGATCAGGTAGTAGGTCGTGCTGGTGCCAGCACCGCACTTGCCGTCGCTGCCTTCACCCAGCAGCATGCGCGCGATCTGGCCGGCGGCACCGATCAGCACGCCACCGATCAGGATCGGCGCGACGTCGCTGATGCGCTTGTGAGCAAAAGCGATCTGGTAGCCGGCGAAGATCACCGCAATGGTCACCACGGCGATCGAGGCCATGTTCAGCAGGCCGTTGATGTTGGAGAAGAAACCGCAGACCTTCTTGTCGGTGCCGCCGAAGTCGGTGTTGGTAGCGAACACCTGCGGGGCGAACAGTGCGCCAACGAAGATCGTGGCCATCAGCAGGGTCTTCAGCGTGCGCTGGGCCTGGACGAGGTCGAGATTGGATCGCTTCATGGATTGATTTCCTTGTTGATGGACTAACACAACTGAATCGACCAGCCGGGGGACTGGCCGCACCACGACTTCGTCAGAACACGAAGGCCGCATCCCCTGCGGGAATCTGCTGCAACGGCGCAGCCTGCACCGGTGCATTGAATGAATTTTCGCCACCGGCCACAGGCTGGTTGCGCTCGCTCCAGGGCCGCAGCATCACGGGCCCCTCGCTGCCGGCGCTGGCAGCGCCCGGCAACTGCTGCGGCATGGCCATTGTCTGCGCCGGACCCTGCTGAGGCAGCTGCTGAGGCAGGCCACCGGCCTGTTGCTGCGGATAGGCGGCCCCTTGGGTGGGCTGCGCCTGCGGCTGCATCATCCGATCCACCGAGCCCAGTACCACTTTGGAAAGCGCCTGGTCGGCGATGTTCAGCAGGCTGCCCCGCGCCATTGCACCGGTGGACGGATACACGACATACGCACGTGCCGGATCTTCCGACGGCACGTACACCGGGCCACTCGCCTGCGCAACGATGCGCGCCTGCGCCGGCGAAGCGAGCTGCGGGTGATGCTCGACCTTCACGCTGCGGCGTTCGCCGCGACTCACCACGTCGATCGGTGCAACACCATTGCTGGCAAGCTGCTGCCCACGGCGCATCGAGTCATAGACCTTCTGCACATAACCATGACGGAAGCCGGTCTCGAAATTGCCCGAGTAGTAGCAGCTGAACGACTTGCCCCAGTCACCACCGGAGCGCTTGTAGCACTCGGCGAGGATGCGCGAACCGGCCTGCAGGTTCGGGCACTGCTGGAAGGCCTTCTCGTAGGAATCCAGACCGTACTTGCCGAGGTTGTAGCGATTGACCTGGGCCAGGCCAATGGAGAAGTTGTAACCCTTCTCCTCCAGCATGCGAACGGTGGCCAGCGCCTCGTCCAGGGCCTTGGGCTGGCGCACCAAGGCACCGCCGACCACGCCGATGGCGTAAGGGTTGCGCGACGATTCCACGTTGATGACGTGCTGCATCACGTCCATCGAGACGGCCATTTCCGGGCACGCCATCATTTCCAGTCCTGGCAGCATTGGTCAGCCCTCCTGCCCCTGGGCACGCCCAGGATTGAAATCAATACCGGTGATATAGCGCGAGCCTGCGTGCGCCTTGATATGCACGACGATGTCGATGGTCATCATCAGCAGTCGCTTGATCACGTTGAATTCCAGGCCCGAACCTTCGGTCGAGGCCTTGACCATCAGCGCCAGCTGATCCCAGGTCTGCTCCGGGCTGCCGGCATGGCAACTGGTGATCGAGCCCGGATGGCCCGATGCGCAGTTGCGGATGAAGTAGAACGCCTCGTCACCGCGCAGCTCGGCGAGGATGATGCGCTCGGGCTTCATGCGCAGGCAGGCTTCCATGCAGCTCTTTGCGCTGACATTGCTGGTGCTCTGCCCCCCCTTGGAGTACAGCAGGTGCACCACATTGGGTTGGGTCAGAAACAGCTCGCGCGCATCCTCGATCGTGACCAGGCGCTCGCTGTCCGGGATATGATTGACCAGCGCTTTCATGAAGGTGGTCTTGCCGCTACCGGTCGCACCGGATACGACGATGTTCTTGCGGTACATGACCGCACGCCGGAAGAACTCGGCGTACTCGCGCTGCTGGCGCAGCTCCAGCAGCTCGCGATCCTGCTCGCTCAGACTGCCATCCTGTTCCAGAATCTGGTTGAAGAAACCATCCTCGTGGTACTGGGTGAGCGACTTGGTGTGCTTGGACGGCAGGCGGATAGTGATCGAAACCTTGCCGGCATCGCAGGCAGGCGGAATTACGAACTGCGCACGCTGCCCGGTCGGGAAGGTCAGCGAGACGACCGGATCAGCATCGGTGATGCGCTGGCCGGTATTGCTCTCATTGACGACGGCCGTGCAGAACTGCCGGGCCCGCTCGAAGGTCAGGCTCGGCACGTCTACCCGCTGCCACCCCGCCCGGGTTTCCAGGTACAGCTCACCGGGACGGTTGATGCAGATTTCCGTCACTTCCGGGGAAGTCATGTACTCGGCGATGCCCAGCACTTCGTACTGATAGCGCAGGAAATCGCTGGAGACGAGGGCGAGGGGTGACACTTCGGCGTCCATGATCGTTCGTTGGGTTACCGGCGGGGGTGGAGCACGTTGGTGAAGTCGACGTCCTTGGCGACGTAGACGTTCACGATCGTGCCCTGGTTGATGGTGACTGTCGGCGGACGACGGTTGCTGCTGAGTGCCTCGTTGGCCAGGCGCTCCATCGTGCGTGCGGTAGCACTCTCATAGGGCGACTGCACCGTCATGCCGTTGTTGGCGATGGTGGTCGTCTCCGGACCGTGTTCGGCAGCCGCGTACTTGAAGGCATCGGAAATCAGGCTGATCATCAGCGCCGAGGCGATACGGCTGCCCCAGTGCGCGCTGTACTGGCCCGGATGACCGGCGCCGCCCAGCTGATCCACGCCCGGGCTGGACATCGCAACATCGATGCCATTGGGGGTGGTGATGCGATCCCAGATCACTTCCACGCGCTTGCCGATCGGACCACCGCCGTAGGCGCCATAGATCTTGGAGCCCTTGGGCAGCAGCAGGTTGCGACCGTTGATCGAGTACACCGGCTCGGTCAGCAGGCACGACGTGTAGCCGGCCAGATCGGTGATGATGCGGGTTTCCAGCACGCACCGCAGGTAGGTGCCGCGCACCAGCAGCGCATCGGGGCTCTGGATGTAGGTGGCACTGGAAACGTCTTCCACATCCGGCCCACGGCGGATCTTCTGCTGCCCCTGCTGGTTGGGCATCATGTTCGCAAGCAGCGCCTGGCGGGTCTGTTCGTCGAGCGCACTGCGCTGCGGTTGCGGGCGATTGCCTGCCGCAAGCGCGGCATCATCCACGCCAGCCATCCGGCGCTCGACCAGCGTCGGCTCACGGGGTCCCATGGCTTCCGGCCGGGATGCGATGGGCACCAGCTTCGGACCTTCGTCCTGTGGCATCGGCGGAAGCATGGGAATCGGTTCGGCGGCAGTCGGCGGCGCCTGCGGAGGCGGCGCAACGTCCGGCAATGTCGGCGTGCTGGCACGTGCGACATCCGGCACCTTCTGCACGGCGTCATCACTATCCTGGCCCTTGCGGAACAGCAGGAAGCCCATTGCCATCAGCAGCAGCACGATGCCGCCGAGGAACAGCAGGGCCTTGCGATTCAACCGCTGCTCTTCGGCCGAGCGCAGCTGCGGCGCGGCCGCATCAAGGTCCGGCGCTGGCTCGGCCTGGGCCGTGCCGAAGTAGGGATTCGACGGCGCGTCCGGGGCACCCTGTGCGCCATACGGGCTCTGGCTCTCGTCGCGTCCGTTGTTCGGGTCGTTTCCGGGAGTGTTCTGCTGGCTCATTTCTTCACGTTCCTTCGCAGGCCGACGACGAAGTCGCCGTGGCGGATGACCAGGTACGGGTGCGTCCCGTGCACGATCAGCGTATTGCCTTCAACCGTGGTGTTGACCACGAAGTCTTCACCGTATTCCGTTTCGCGACCGAAAACCGCCGGGAAGATGCCGGTCTTGTACTCCGGCGAATTCGGCAGTTTCAGATAGGTGAAACGACCATCGTCATAGGCGTTGACCGGGATCAGCCATCCCATCTTCTTCGCCTTGCTGGTCGAATAGGAGTAGTTGAAGTTGTACTGGCGGTCCTTGGCCAGTTCAGAGCTCAACAATGGCTTGGCCTCTTCTTCGACCGCTTCCTGGGCGACGCCGAACACGGTGTCGTTCGGATAGACGAAGGCGATCTTGTACTGCACTCCTGCACGACGGGCCTGTTCCAGCTGGCGCCAGTCGGTGGCCACCACCTTCAGCTCGAAAATGTAGGAATGAGTCTCGGTGCGCACCATCATGTTGGTGTCCACGTCGACGTTCTTCGGCTTGATGTAGAACACGTTCTCACGACGGGTCAGCTCCCAGCCGCTGCTGAAGCCGGTGCTGTAGTCGAGGATCTTCTCGTTCGGGCTCAGTTCGATCTGGGTGGTCAGGCCCAGACCGGTGCGAACCGGATAGATGCGGTCCTTCTCGTACTCGTAATGGTCCACCGCCTGCGCCATCGCCGCTGCTGAAAACAACAGCGACAACATCGACAGCAGCGCCAGCGCGCTTCCCCTGATATTTCGACTACTCATCGGTTGCTTGCTCCATCAGCAGTTCCGGTGGAATTGTTCTGCGCCGGCCTCATGGCCGGCTGTCCGGGCATGGCCTGCCCCGGCATTGCTTGCCCCTGCACCGGCTGACCCGGCATGGGCTGCCCCTGTACGGGCTGACCCGGCATCGGCTGGCCCGGCGTCGGGCCATTGGCCGGGACGGCGACCGGCTGGCCGGTGGCCGGATCGATCATCGTGGCCGCGGCCGGGTTGTTGGGATCGTAGACACCCTGGGCCTGCTGCGCGGCCTGTGCAGCCTGCTGCGCCTGCGCCTGCATGGCGCCGTCATCCGGCACCGGGACGCCACGGGAATAGTCGTTGTCGACGCGATACTCGGTGACCTGGAAGGCCAGCGGATTGAGGATGCGATCCTGCTCGGACAGCGCGAGGTTCTGGTTGTAGCCGAAGCGCATCGTCACCAGCTGGTTGTCCAGGTAGGTGGCAACGCCAGTGCGCTTGTCCAGCAGGCTGCGCTGGATGCGCACCGAAGCGCCGCGGAAGCTGCCGTTCGCTTCGGCGCCCAGCGGCGTGATGCTGAGGATCTTGACCCGGATGGCACGCTCGCGGCCATACATCACGAACGGGTTCTGCGGGTTGTTGCCGGCATAGCGCACGCGCATGGACTGCGCCACCGGATCGGTGGACATCACGAACACCAGTTCCCAATCGCGCAGGCCCATCACCGCCGAGTCGTACGACTCGCGCGCCAGTACGTACTGGGCCACATTGCTGCGATTGATCGCTTCGTTGCTGGTAATCGTCTCGCCCTGGAAGGTCCCGCTCAGGCGTGCGACCGTCGCGGTACCCGTGTACGCATCGGCCATCACCAGGAACGGCACCTTCTCCTTCAGCGGCAGCATGTAGTAGTAGCCGCCCGCCAGTGCGAGCGACATCAGCAACGAGCCCGTGGCGACCCACCAGGCACGGCGCTCGCTGCGACGCGCCATGTCGGCCACGGTGATCTCGTAGCTGACCGCCTTGGCGACCGACTGCTCGACCTTGGGACTGTTGCCGGGATCCTTCTTGCGGAACATGGATTCTTCCGTACTGCTGAAACATCAATGGGCATGGAGCCCCTGCGACAGGCGCGGGGAGCGGCACGTTCGATGGTTTCGAGGTGGACTCAGGTGCCGCTGTTGGAATCAGCGCCCTGCGCCGACGCGGTGGGCGTCGAGCCTGCGCTCTGCACAACGATCTGGTTGCCAACAATGGAGACGGAGATGCCTTGCGCCGAATACGCCGAAGTCAGATCGATCACGGCCTGCTGCGCATTGGTGGTGTCGATCTTCGAGACCGCGCCATACAGCGTGAAGTCCGAGCTGAGGCGGTAGTCCAGTGTTCGTCCGGAATCCTTGGCCCAGCGCTCGAGCATGGCTTTGAGCGTGCCATCCATCGGCGAGGCCTGGTAGACGTAGCTGGAATACAGCGGGATCTCGGTCGTCGCCACGGCAAAGCGGTTGACCGGCTTCCAGCGCCCACCGAAATCGGGGGCGGACTTGGTGGCACACCCTGCCACCATCAGCGCCGCGACTGCGGCGATGGAGATTTTCGCGATAAACGCCTGATTCATACGGGCTTCACTTTGACGTACGAAAAAGCAGTCCCGAGCGTTGGTTCCCTGGCCGTCCGGCGCTGCATGGCGCACGCCGGAATCGGGGAGACGCGCTGGCATGCAGCACACCTGCCCCGGCTCCCCTGCAGCCCGAAAGCTGCCAACCAGGTCGCGGGGCCGCCAGACGTTGCCGACGACACACCCGCACACCCTCACCAACGTCGAAACCATCCTTGTTTCCATGGCACAAACTCCTGGCCACCCTGCGTTACAACTTTTGGCATCCAGCACACACTTCTGGATGACGCACACAGAGTTACACAACCACGCGTCAATTCCATGTCAGACAAGTCTGAAAATCTATGAACAGATGCCGAATTTTTGACTCAGCTCACGGTTTCACGTCGGTGAATATGAATCTACGTCACAAATTTAGCGACGTGAATTAGACGTTAAGCATCGGAACGTCGACCTTCGGCAGCAGCCGCGATGTGAAATAGCGATCCTTGTAATAGCGGATCTTGTCGCACTTCACCGGATGCGGTATGCCCTCGTAGAGGAATACTTCCTTGTCCGGCCCCATCGCCTTCAGCTCCTGCGGCAGCATCAGTGCACGCCGCTCTTCGGTGAAGTTGTGGGTCTTCTCACGGGCATGGGTGACGTTCTTCTTGCGGACGGTGGTGTAGCCCAGCATGTCCGAGTAGTCGTTGGCGTCCTGCTGCTCGCGCGGCGCGTACAGGATCTGCAGTGCGTGGTTGGTGATGATCGTGCGTGACACTTCCCGGCCGTAGGTGGCATCAAGCTGGGACATGCTCTGGATGATCGGCAGCAGGCGGATGTTGTAACCGGCCATGTAGGACACCGCCGAGGCGATGATCTCGACCTTGCCGATCGAGGTGAATTCGTCCATCAACAGCAGGCACTGGTACTTCAGGTCCGGGTTGGACTTGGGCAGTTCCTTGGTGTTGAGGTTGATCAGCTGGCTGAAGAACAGGTTGATGATCAATCGGCTCTCGGCCAGCTTGTTGGGCTGGATGCCGATGTAGATGGTCATCTTCTTCCTGCGCACGTCGGTCAGCAGGAAGTCGTTGCTGCTGGTGGCCTTGTCCAGCACCGGGTTGATCCAGGGATTGAGCGGCTCCTTGAAGGTGCCCAGGATCGAGGCGAAGGTCTCATCGGCCTGGGACAGCATGTTGGCGAATGCCGAACGTGCGTTGCCACTGAGGAATGACCGCTCCGACAAGGCCTTGAGGTACTTCTTCAGGTCTGTGCCGTCGCCCGATGACAACCGGTAGACAGCGCCCAGCGTCGGCGTGCCCGAGCCGCCCGGGAATCCGCTGCTGCGCTCGTCATCCCAGTTCTCGAACAGATACAGGGTGAAGGCCATGAACGCATTGCGCGCCTGGCTGACCCAGAACTTCTGGTCCTCGGCACCATCCGGATACAGCATCGCGGCGATGCTCATCAGGTCCGAGACACGGAACGCCGGGTCATCGGACACATAGCTGAGCGGGTTCCAGCGGTGCGTGCGCCGATCTTCAGCGAAGGGATTGAACAGGTAGATCTCCTGCCCTTGGCTGGCACGCCAGCCACTGGTCAGGTCGAAGTTCTCCTGCTTGATGTCCAGCACCACCAGCGATTCGCCGTACTCCAGCAGGTTCGGGATGACGACGCCCACGCCCTTGCCTGAACGGGTAGGCGCTGCAAGGATCACGAACTGCTGGCCGTCCAGCCGCACCAGCTTGCCGCCATGGCTGCCAACCACGATGCTCTGGCCGGTCTTCTTGAACATGCCGTGCTTGGACAGGTCGGCGCCGGTGGCAAAGCGCGCGTCGCCGTGCAACGAGCGCTTGTCCTTCTTCAGTAGCAGCACCAGGCCGGTCACCAGCAGCACCAGCAGCGGCAGGCCGAAGCCGAGATAGCCGGCCCACTTGATCTTGCCCACGAACGGCGCGACCTGAGGCTGGCCCAGCGCGTTGAAGTACTGGTAGTAGGTGTTCCAGGTGAACAGCTTGGTGTCCAGCCCCAGCAACAGCAGGGTCAGGTAACCGGAAAACACGAAACCAAGCAGCAGGGTCGCCAGCGTGATGATGGCGATGAGCAGATACTTCTTACTGGGCAACACCCGGATCCTCCATGATGCGCACAAGGGCGCGACGGCCTAGCGGCGGCGCCAGCGCGACGCCTTCTTCCGCAGGTGGTTTTCGTTCTCCAGCCCGGGCTCTTCGCCCTCTTCACGCACCAGTGCCTGCAGGCGTTGGCGCGCTTCGGCCAGCGACATCAGGTCGGTCAGACGATCCCCATCGTCGGCGACGACCGCATGGCCGACCACATCGCCCGGAGCGTACACCGGCGCGTAGGACACCGCTACCAGCTGATAGCGGCCGCGCGTCTCCAGCACATGCCTGAATTCCTGCATCGACATCCTCCTTGTTCCAGCACTCCGCAGCCCCTGTGTTTCGCATCATGCCGACGTCCATGTCGTCATTACATGCAGGACGCCGACAACAATGCGCCGAACCTGCTTTCGTACCGAGCCCGTGCCCGGCTTGCCGCAACCCCACGGATCAAACGCTGATTTACCCTCAGCATGGCTGCTGCTGTTGCGGTGCAGCAGTACAATGCACGGCTCCCCGCCCCCATCGCGCCCCCGCATGAGCCCCAACTCTTCCCTGGCTGCGCGGCTGACGCCCCGTCAGCGCACCCTGATCATCCTTGCCCTGTCCCTGGGCGGCTTCGCCATCGGTACCAGCGAGTTCGCCAGCATGGGCCTGATGCTGGAGATCAGCCGTGGCCTGTCGATCTCCGAAACCCAGGTCGGCCACCTGATCAGCGCCTATGCCATCGGCGTGGTCGTCGGTGCGCCGATCCTCGCCTTCGTCGGCGCCAGCTTCCCGCGCCGCAAGCTGCTGCTGGCGCTGATGGGCTTCTACGCCGTCGGCAACCTGGCCAGCGCCCTGGCCCCGAACTACGGCACGATGCTCATTGCGCGTTTCGTCGCCGGCCTGCCGCATGGCGCCTACTTCGGCGTGGCGATGCTGGTGGCCGCCGCGATCAGCCCTGCCGGCCAGCGCGGCCAGGCGATGTCGCGCGTGTTGCTGGGCCTGTCGATCGCGATCCTGGTCGGCAATCCGCTGACCACCTGGCTGGGCCAGCAGCTGAGCTGGCGCACCGCCTTTGCCCTGGTCAGCGTGCTGGCCATCGCCACCGTGGCGATGATCGCGCGCTTCCTGCTGCCGGACCCGGACGAGGTGCGCACCTCGCCGATGCGCGAACTGCGTGCCTTCAACACCCCCCAGGTGTGGCTGGCGCTGGCGATCGGCGCGGTCGGTTTCGCCGGCATGTTCTGCGTGTTCACTTACCTCGCGCCGACGCTGGTGCAGGTCACCGGCGTGGCCGAATCGTGGATGCCACTGGCCGTGGGCGTGTTCGGCATCGGCGCGATCATCGGCAACATCGCCGGTGGCTGGCTGGTCGACAAGTTCCACTTCAAGGCCGCTGCGGTGGTGCTGCTGTGGTCGATCGTGATGCTGCTGCTGTATCCGCTGGCCGCGCAATCGGTGTGGACCATCGGCCCGATGATCATCACCGTCGGCACCATGGGTGCGCTGGCGGCAGTGCTGCAGACGCGCCTGATGGACGTGGCCGGCGAAGCCCAGACCCTGGCTGCCGCCTCCAACCATGCCGCCTTCAATACCGCTAACGCGCTCGGCCCGTGGCTGGGCGGCATGGCGATCAGCGCCGGCTTCAACCCGGCCAGCACTGGCTACGTCGGTGCAGCCACCGCGATCGGCGGCCTGCTGCTGTGGTGCGTGGCGGTGATGGTGGACAAGAAGCGCAAGATCACCGTCACAGGCAGCCACTGAACACCGCGCCGGGTCGTCAGCCGTTGCCCATGCGGCGGCGGCGATCCGGTCGCAGCATCGCCACGTCGCCGGCCGCCAGCGTCGGCCGCGCCAGCTCACCGCGCTTCACGCGGTCCAGCACCCGCCGGGAATTGGCCGCGCAATCGATGCCCTCCGGCCGCGCCTGGATATCTTCGATCAGGGCCAGCAGGTGCGCACGGCTCTCTGCCAGCCGCAACTGCAGCGCTTCGATGTCGGCCACCTTCTGCTGCAGCATCGTGATCAGTGCCTCGTGCTGCCATTGGCCCATGTCCGGCGGCAACAGCGCGCGGATTTCTTCCAGGCTGAAACCGGCGCGCTGCGCACCGGTGATCAGTTCCAGCAGCAGCACCGCCTGCTCCGGATAATCGCGGTAGCCGTTGGCCTGGCGCTGGACCACCAACAACCCGGCCTCTTCGTAGAAGCGGATGCGCGACGCTGCCAGGCCCGTGCGGCGGGCCAGCTCACCGATCTTCATCTGCCTGAATCCTCGACATGGAAGCCTGTTGACCTTCAATCAAACTTGAAGGTTAGCGTAGCCCCATTCCCCTGTCCTGGAGCTGTCCGATGTCGCTGTTCTCGCCCCTGGCACTACCCTCCGGTGCCGTCATCCGCAACCGCATCGCCAAGGCGGCGATGGAGGAAAACATGGCCGACGCCGACCACGCTCCCTCCGAAGCGCTGCTGCAGTTGTACCAGCGCTGGGCCGACGGCGGCGCCGGACTGATCATCACCGGCAACGTGATGGTCGATGGGCGCGCCATGACTGGGCCCGGCGGCGTGGTACTGGAGGATGACCGCCACCTCGACCGCTTCACTGCCTGGGCGGACACTGCCCGCTCGCGGGGTGCGCAGATGTGGATGCAGATCAATCACCCGGGGCGGCAGATGCCGGCCGCACTCGGTCAACCCGCGCTCGCGCCGTCGGCCGTTGCATTGCAGATGGGCGCGCTGTCCAAGCAGTTCGCACCGCCGAAGGCGATGACCGAGGACGACATCGACTCGGTGATCGCGCGCTTCATCCGCAGTGCCGAACTGGCCGAGCGCGCCGGTTTCAGCGGGGTGGAGATCCATGCCGCGCACGGCTACCTGCTCAGCCAGTTCCTGTCGCCGTTGTCGAACCGGCGCGAAGACCACTGGGGTGGCAGCCTGGAAAACCGTGCGCGCCTGCTGCTGGAGATCGTGCAGGGTGTACGCGCGGCGGTGGCGCCCACGTTCGTGGTGGCGGTGAAGCTCAATTCCGCCGATTTCCAGCGCGGCGGTTTCTCGCCCGAGGATGCGCGCGCCGTGGTGGAGATGCTGGCCCCCCTCGGTGTGGATCTGGTCGAGCTGTCCGGCGGCAGCTATGAAGCACCGGCCATGACCGGCGCCGCACGCGACGATCGCAGCGTGGCCCGCGAAGCGTACTTCCTCGAATTCGCGCGCGAGATCGCCACGGTGGCAACGATGCCGCTGATGGTCACCGGCGGCATCCGCCGCCGCGAAGTGGCAGAGCAGGTGTTGGCCAGCGGCGTGGCCATGGTCGGCATCGCCACGGCGCTGGCGATCGAGCCGGATCTGCCGCAGCACTGGCAGCAGGGCCGCGATCCGGTGCCGACACTGCGCAACATCAACTGGCGCAGCAAGCCGCTGGCGGCCAGTGCGCACATGGCCGCAGTGAAGTATCAGCTGGGCCGGTTGAGCCGGCGCCGCCCCACCGCACCCACGATTTCACCGGTATGGGCCCTGCTGCTGGCACAGGCGGCCGCAAAGTGTCGGACCCGCCGCTACCGGCGCTGGATCGGCGCCCGCGCCCTCGCACACTGAGCCGCGCGGTCTTCTCATCGCCGCAGCGATGCTCCACCATCTGCAGGATCGGCGGCAGTTCCGCCGCCGGTCGCAGCATGGAGACGGAACCCACGTGGCAGCAGGATCGACCAGGAACCGGGAGAAGCTGCTCGATGACCTGCTCTCGCTGGGCCGTAACTGGGCGCTGGCGATCGCCATCGCAGGTGCCGGGGCTGCCGTCCATTACAACGAATCGGTCTACGAGGCCGGGCTCTGGCGCGGCCTGTTGCCCACGCTCTGCTTCCTGGTCGCGATCATCTGGATTGTGCTCAGCATCATCCGCTTCGACCTGACCATCCAGCAGCACTTCGAGCGCAAGCTGTCACGCTGGCTCAGCCGCCTGCTCTACGTGGTGCTGCTCGGTACCGGCATCACCGCCGTGTTCTTCGTCACCGAGCTGGCAGAGAACAATCATATTGCGCGGATGTGCGACTCGGTAGCCAACGAACCCGGCAGCCGCATCCACAGGTCGGCCGAATGCCAGCGCCTGTATCAGCACCGCGCTGCCTACCGGCAACGGCTGGAATCGGCCGAGGGTGAGTTCGACTGAGCAGATGCGTGGGCGAAGGCGCACGAGGACTCACACAGAGGTCCAGCACGGGTGGATTCGAAATAGTTGCATGGACTTCATTGCAACGCGACGCGACCCTCTCTTGCCGGAAAGCCGTGATCGAACACAGTCCATGAAGTTACCCATCGCCCACTCCCGCCTCCCCGCCCGGCCCCGGAAGATCGACAGTGAAGTGCGCATCTTCAGGCGCTATCACCAGTACGCCATGTTTGCCATCGGGGCCGTACCACTGGCAATACTCCTGTTCGCCCGCGCACCCGAACTTGGACTTCTCACCGCACTGGGTGCGGCAGCGGTTTTCACGCTGTCGGCGTTGATCCTCGCCTTCGCTGTCTATCCCCCTCGACGGGACCGGGTGGCACTGGAACATGATCGTCTGGTATTCCAGCACCGTGCTCCTCTCCCGTTCAAGCAGATCCGGTCCTACAACCTGGACGATCATGTTGATCTGACCCTGATCGATGGACCGAGCGTGCTGCTCCAGCGCACACGGGCATCGACGCATGAATTCTCAACCTTCCGGGACGCGCTGGCAGAGGCTCTCGCGAAGCGGCCCGCCAATGCTGCCGCCGCTCCGCAACGTCGCCACTTCTTCGGTGCCTGGCCCGCACGCGCTTGGGGTGCGGTCCTGTTGCTGGCGACGGCGGCACTGGTGATCACGGGCGTACTGCAGGGCTGGCCGTTGTACAAAGCACCGATGCTTGGAATCGTGCCCGTGGTGGGCATTGGGCTATTGCTATCGCGCCGCCGTCACTGATTACGTCGTCGGCGAAGTACACATGGCGTGGATGTGCATTCGGGCACAGTACGCGCGCCGCTCACGCTTGGAACCATCCAGCCACCATGCTTCACGCGCCTGCCCCCGCACATCACGATGCCATTGCCCTGCAGGCGGGAGTGCTCGGCAGCGTGTTGGGCGTGGCTCTGTACAAGGCCATCGCGTTGTCGGCGCTGGCGACCGGATCCTTGATTGTGATCGGGCTGTGGCTGCTGGCCTGTGCGCTGCTGGCTGCCTGGGCACTGGCCGCCTGCCTGGCCTGCCTTGCGCTCAGCCGGCGCGTATTCGTGCTGATGCTGGCGCTGAGCATGATGCTGATGATCTGCGTCGCCTGACAGCAGCAGGCGCCGGACTATCGCGCATCTGTTACAGAATAACAAGTGCGATTGGTCGGATTGTCTGCGCCCGGTGTCACGGATTTGAATTCCATGGCCAGCCCGGCACCACCCGAGACCTCCCCATGATCCTGCAGCGCCTGCTTCGCGCCTCCCTCACCGCCTTTGCCCTGGCCCCGCTCAGCGCCTGTGCCACGTATGACGACAGCAACATGCACCAGGCCTGCGAGGAGTCGCCGCATCTGAAGGACCTGCCGCCCGAAGTGGCTGCCCGCGAGAGCCGCTGCAACAAGAGCATGGAAGTGTGGTCGAGCGAGCGCAAGGGCAGTGACAGGCCGATCGACCTGAGCGGCAAGAAGAAGGATCTCTGAGCCGCCGGGCATCTTGATCGTTCCAATGCATGCGGATGACCAGCCCGTCACGATCGGGGGGGGCAGGATAAGGCCTCCCCATCACGACGACTTTCCCGATGCCGGCCACTGGTCACCCTGTCATCCATGCCTTTGAAGCTGTGTTCGACCTGTCTGGCGGGGTGGAGCGCATTACGGCGCTCACTGTCATCTGCCGGCATTGCTCTGAAACCCGCTCGGCCAACGAAGACAATCTGGTCCAGCTGCCGGGCGGCGCCTTGTTCCGCTGCGACGGATGCGGCAGTCATCAGGCGGTGAGCCATGCGCGGGTTGCCGATTGGCAGGTGAATTCGCTTCTGGGTGTCTGAGGCTGCAATACGACGGTGCCACGACGCAGGCTGTTGGCGCAGGGATGATGGTGCAGTCAGAGGGCGCCCCGTGAGCCATCTCGTCCGCCGCGCAGGGCCGATGACAGCCAGGGCAAAGGAGCTGTGCAGGGCGCAATGACATCACCTCGGCTAAGCTGCGGCACCTTTCTTCGCGCACGGCCATGCATCCCTTCCCCCTTCCTGTCTCGGCACCCGATCAACTCGCCTACCGACTGCTGCAGGACAGCGACTGGGCCCGTTCCACCGACGCGATCAACACGCCTCCCGAACTTCGCGCTCTGCTGGCGATGATCCTGGATTCTCCGGAGCCGCTGTGGATCGCATGGGGCCGCGACAACAAGGCGTTCTTTTTCAACGATGCCTACCTGCCGATGCTGGGCGGCAAGCTGCACGGCGCCATGGGCAGCCGATTGGAAGACGTCTGGGCGGACGTCTGGGCCGACGTCGTCGATGCTGTCAACGACGCCTTCGGCGGCACGAGCCGCAGTTTCAAGAACATGCCGTTGATGATGGACCGTGATGGCACGTTGCGCGAGACATTCTGGACGTTCTCCTACTCGCCGCTGCGTGCCGGTTGCGGAGGCGTGGCCGGCATCATCTGCATGGTCAGCGAGCAGACCGAACGGGTGATCGAACGCGACCGGCACACCCGCCAGGTAGCGGCCATCACCGAGCAGGCACGCGAGGCCCATCTTGAACTGGTACGCGCCCGCGAACAGCTGCGGCAGTCGCAGAAGCTGGAGGCCATCGGCCAGCTGACCGGCGGCGTTGCCCACGACTTCAACAATCTGCTGCAGGTCATCACCGGCTCCGTAGACATGCTGCTGCATACCTGGCCGGCCGAAGATGCGCGCCTGCGCTATGTACAGGCGATCGAAACCGCCGCTGACCGCGCCACTCGCCTGACCGCCCAGCTTCTGGCGTTCTCGCGCAGGCAGAGCCTGTCGCCGCAGGTATTCGACCTCTGCGAGAGCATACGCGCGCTTTCAGACATCATCACCACAGTGCTGGGTGCACGCATCTCCGTGTCGGTGAACCTGCCCGACGCCCCGTTGCCGGTGCTGCTGGACCGGACCCAGCTCGACACCGCACTGATCAACATCGCGGTGAACGCGCGCGACGCCATCGACGGCCACGGCAAGGTGACGATCGATGTGGAACAGCTGACATCGGTGCCTTCCGTGCGGTTCGCGGCGCCGATGAAAGGCAACTTCGCTGCGATCAGCGTCAGCGACACCGGTTCCGGTATCGATCCGTCCGTGGTGGACCGGATCTTCGAGCCATTCTTCACCACCAAGGGAGTGGGCGCGGGCACCGGGCTTGGCCTCAGCCAGGTGTTCGGCTTCGTCAAGCAGTCCGAGGGCGAAGTGGACGTACAGAGCCAGGCCGGTGTCGGTACGCGCTTCACGCTGTATCTGCCGCTGGCGCAGGCAAACGCCTCCATCGAGCTGCCGACCGCGCAACCGGGATTGCTGCATGGTCACGGATTGTGCGTGCTGGTGGTGGAAGACAATGTGGATGTGGCCGAATTTGCAGTCGGTGCGCTGCGCGAGCTTGAGTACAACGTCGTACTCGCGCGCAATGCCGACGAAGCACTGGCGGAGCTCGAGCGCGACGCTGCGCGTTTCCACGTGGTGTTCAGCGACGTGGTCATGCCCGGGACCAATGGGCTGGATCTGGCCCGCACCATCCGCAGCCGCCTGCCCGATCTTCCGATCATCCTCACCAGTGGCTACAGCGAACTGCTGGCCCGCGATCCAGGCCACGGTTTCACGCTGCTGCGCAAGCCCTACTCACTGAAGCAGCTGGCCTCGGTGATGACCGAGGCCAGCTGTCGCTCGCAGACGATGGTGACTGCGTATTAGCCGGCAGATCACCGGGTCGGACCGGTCCAGGAAGCAAGCGCTGAATCGAGGCCGGACATATCCCCGCGTGTGCCACAGGCCCAGGCAACGATGCCATCCGGGCGCACCAGCAACGCCCCCAGGCCCGACGCCGCATCCCCGGTATCTGCGGCGCAGGCGATGGAAGGTTGCCAGCGTCGGCCATGCTGCGGCGGCGAAGAGGCCGGGTCGAAAACAAGCAGCGCCCCCTGCCCCGCTCTCAGCAGTTCGCCCAGACGGCGGCCATCGACCAACCGGAAGTCCGGCGCGCTCCTGCCGACCAGCGGGTGGTCTCCGTCAAGATCCAGCTGCTGCGAAACACCCCAGATCCGCTCGGCCAGATACGTGGCCCCATCGCGGGTGCCGGCCAGGTCGGCCATGATCGCTGCCAGCGCGCGCGAACCGGGCCCGGGTCGCATCAGCGCAACCTGCGCGCGCGACCAGTCCAGCACCTTGGCACCCACCGGATGGCGTTCCGCGTGATAGCTGTCCAGCAGCGCCTCATCGGCCTTGCCCCGCGCTACGGCGGCCAGCTTCCAACCGAGGTTCATCGCATCGCCGATGCCGAGGTTCAGTCCCTGGCCGCCCAACGGCGAATGCATGTGCGCGGCATCACCTGCCAACAGCACACGTCCGCTGCGATAGGCCGTCGCCTGGCGCGCAGCATCGGTCCATGTCGTGGCCAGGTGCAATGCAGTGATCGTTGCCCCGCGGCCAGACACCCGCCGCAGCAACGCTTGCGCGGTGTGCCGGTCCAGTGGCGTGCGATGGCCGGCGCCACCATCGAAATCGGCCAGCGCCAGCATGCCTGGCGGGTTGAAATTGCACATCCCGTGATCGGTGAACTGTCGGCCTGGTGTGAGTACACACCCATCTGCCAGTTCGACCAGCAGCGTGTAACCGGTGAACTCTGGCCCGGTTCCAGCGAAGAGGAAGCCCGATTGTTTGCGTACCGTGCTGCGGGCCCCATCACAACCGACCAGCCAGCGGCCGTGGACCCTGCCGGAGCCGGTGTGCACGGCAACCTGCGCCTCGTGCGCATCCACCGCCTGTACCGCACGCCCGCGTTCGATGCGCACGCCCAGCGCAGTCGCACGTTCGGCAAACACCGCTTCCAGGGCCTGCAGCTCCACCGCCATCTGGGTGCCCACCGGTGTCGGCAGGCGCCAGCTCCAGCGCGTCTGGTCCACATCGTCCAGTGCAAATGGAATACCCGCGAAGTGCCCACCCAGCGCACGCGGCTGCGCCAGCCAATGGGCGGTGCCGGGCGGCGGCGCGCCCTTGTCGGGCTTGAGCACCTGCGTCGCGGCGACCGCGTCCAACAGGCCGCGCCGATCCAATGCCTCCAGCGTAGGGGCGTTCAAGCCGCGGAGCCCGAATGGCAAGCGCTTCAACGGCGAACCGGCGGACCTGGCCTGTTCCAGCACCAGCACTGAACACCCGGCCAGGGCCAGTTCACAGGACAGGAACAGGCCCACCGGGCCAGCACCGGCAATGACGACGTCGTACAGCATGGGGAATCCTTGTGAGCGCCGGGTCGGCGCTCTGGCGGGTCAAATGTTACACTTGGTGTACGTTTCCACAAGTGAACCGCCCATGACCCCGCCTCCAGGTCGTCGCGAACAACGCAAGGCCGAGACCCGACAAGCGATTTCGGACGTCGCCACCGAGCTGATCATCCGGCGTGGCTTCGAGGCCGTCTCCATGTCCGAAATCGCCGAAGCCGCGGGCGTCTCACGCAAGACGGTCTTCAACTACTTCGCCAGCAAGGAAGACCTGGTGTTCGATCGCGATGAGGAGGCGCGCATGCTGCTGCGCGAGGGCATGATGGCGCGCAGCGGCATGACCCCGCTGGCGGCCTTCCAGTCACTGGTGCGCGAATTGCTGGAGGCTGGCCATCCGCTGCTGCGCATCAATGCCGGCGCTGCCGCCTTCTGGGGCACCGTGGCGGAGAGCCCGGTACTGGTCGCGCACGCGCGACGGCTCCAGGCGCAGTTGACTGACGACCTGGCGCGATTGATGGCCGACGCTGCCGGCCGGCCAGAACATGACGCCGAAGCGCGATTGGGCGCGGCCATGCTGCTGGCGTCGATGGTGGCGGCCTATGAGAAGGGATTGGCAAGCCAACTGCAGGGCGAGGACCCGCGTGAGGCCATGCTGCAGCTGATCGTGCGCGGCGCCACCGGGGTACTGGTGGCCTTGGCGGGCACCCCGTATACGGACCCCGGCGCGCGTCCATAACGCATTCGGGGGATAGGTCACGAAGTGTTGCAAATGCTAATCTTTCTCATTTGCAGACACACCCCCTCTCCCGATGCCTTTTCCAATGCCCCTGAAACGCGCCTTGTGCCTGGCACTGACCCTGCCCCTGGCAACCCTTGCCCATGCTGTCGAGCCCTCCACTGCCGCGCCAAAGGACCTGGACAAGGTCGAAGTTCGCGGACGTGCACAGACCCTGTACCGGGTGGACGATGCTGCGGTCGGCACCCGCACGGATACACCGCTGGAGCTGGTCCCACAATCGATCCAGGTCATCCCGCGTGAACTGATCGACGATCAGGCCGCGCGTCAGGTGACCGACCTCTATCGCAGCATCAGCGGCATCAGCTACTTCAGCTATGCCGGGGTGACCCTGCGCGGCTTCCGCCAGGAGAACGTGCTGTATGACGGCCTGCGCGGCGACCCATATGCAGGTTTCTCGGTCCCGCAGTTGTTCAACATCGAGCGCGTGGAAGTGCTGAAGGGACCGGCAGGTGCGCTGTATGGCGGTGGTGATGCAGGCGGCGTCATCAACTATGTAACCCGCAAACCGAAAGCCAGTGCCGGACGCAACATCGAGATCCAGCTGGGCGACAAGAACTTTCGTGCCGGATCGTTCGAGGGTACCGGGCCGTTGAATGCCTCCGGCAGCGTGCGCTATCGCGCCGGGCTGTATGCCGACAGTGAAAAGGGCGTGCGCTGGAACACCGACAGCGAAAGCGTGATCGGCGACGCCTCGCTGGCCTTCGACATCGGCCAGACCGGCGAGCTGGTGCTGCAGTTCACCGACATCACCCAGAACCTCGGCGGCAACCGCCTGCGCGGCGTGCCGGTGAATGATGCGGGCACCTTCCTGACCGATCGCCGCTGGAACCACAACGAGGCCAGCGACTTCCTCGACATGCGCGCCAAAGTGGCGCTGGCGCAGTACCGCTTCGCACCACGCGACAATCTGGATGTGGACTTCGCCGCTCGCTGGTTCAGCAACAACGAGCACCAGATGTACCACGAGCCGATGGGCCTGATCGATCGTGACCGCGATGGCGTGGCCGAGTGGATGACCCGCCAGCTGCGCAACCAGATCCGCGACAACGAAGCATTCACTGCCAACGGCAATGCCGTCTGGCGGGTGACGACCGGCGCGGTTGAGCACAAGGTGTTGTTCGGTGCCGATGTGTACCAGCTGGATGCGGATTTCACTGCACAGACCGCCAACAGCGCCGACCTTGCCCGTGGTGCGGGGCCGGTGCGCGGCATCGACCTGTTCAATCCCGTGTACGGCGCCAGTACCTGGCACGACTACAACCTGGCGGCCCTGCCCTGGCGCAGCACGTCCACCCGCAGCACGCGCTATGGCGGCTACCTGCAGGACGAACTGGCACTGGGCACACGCTGGCATGTGCTGGCCGGGTTGCGCTGGGATGGCTTCAAGGACGACGACCGCATTGCCGGCAGCAGCGTGGACGGCAACGACCTCAGCTGGCGGCTGGGCAGCACGTTCACCGTGCGCGAGGGCCTGAATGTCTACGCCAACGTGGCCAGCGGCTTCGTACCGCAGAGTGCTGCCAACCAGAACCCCGCCGCTGGCGGGCCGTTCGATGCCGAGCGCAGCAAGCAGTGGGAAGTGGGCATGAAGTCCCTGCTGGCCGACCGTGTGACCTTGAACATGGCCGCCTACCGGATCGACCGCAGCAATATCGTGCAGGCCACCGGCGAAGTGATCGGTGGCGTGAACCAGTTGGCCGCGCTGGGCCTGGTGCGCAGTACCGGCATGGAGCTGGATCTGCTGGCCGACCTCAGCGAGCGCTGGGTGCTGAATCTGACCTACGCCTACAACGATGCGCGGGTGAAGGATGCAGGCCCGAATGGCATCACCAACGCTTCCGGCGACCGATTCGCCAATGCGCCGCGCAACAAGCTGGGGCTGTGGACGCGTTATGACCTTCCGGCGATCAACTCCGCCATCGGCTTTGGTGCTGACCATGTGGGTGAGCGCGTCAGTCTGGACGGGCAGACGGTCAAGGCTTACACCGTGTTCGACATGAGCTGGAAGACCACATGGAAGCAGTGGCAGTTCCAGGCCAACGTCAAGAACCTGTTCGACAAGGTATATGCAGCCAGCGGTTTCATCGCGCGCAACGGGCATTTCCCGGGTGAGCCGCGGCGGGTGTACGTGCAGGCCGCTTACAGCTTCTGACGCAGGGCTGGGGGCGGTGATGACGGGGAGGTGGCAACCCACCTCCCCTGTGGGTGTCAGTGCGAGCAGGCCACCAGCATCGAGCGGGTGGCCATCTGGGTGGAAGTGAAGCCGTTCTTGTTGCCCACCGCGATGGCGTTGCCGTCGTCGCCATCCTTGCTGAAGACTACATAGCCGCCTGGGCACATCTGTCCGGCCTTTTCGTAGCAGCCACTCCAGGAACTGGAGCCGCTGCAGTCGATGGAGACGCCGCGCCGGCCATCAGGGGTAACGGTCATCTTCGCGGTGGTACAGCCACTCAACGCGGCCACGAGCAACAACGGAACGAACAACTTCATGGGTACTCCAGGGATTGGGGGGCAGCGAGTGGGCGCCAAGGCTGGAGTGCCTGGATTGCGCGAACCTTGCGCCGACAGCGTGTTTCCTGCGTCACCACAGCCGTGCGGAAGATCGGGAAGGCACGCCATGTTCACGCAATGTTCCTGTAATACGGTGCCGGCGCGTGCCGGACCGCCCTGCCACGCCCTTCCTGCCCAAGCCCTGCCGATGCACATCCTGCTGATCGAAGACGAAGCCGAACTGGCCGCCACCCTGAAATCCGCCCTGCAGCGCGAGCGCTACGTGGTGGACCTGGCCAACACGCTGGCACTGGCCCGCGAAGCGGCCCTGTGCGGTTCGCACGATCTGGTGCTGCTGGACCGCACCCTGCCCGACGGTGACGGGCTGGGATTGATTTCCCTGCTGCGTGAGCGCAACCCCGGGGTGCCGATCATCGTGCTGAGCGCGCTGGGGCAGCTACCGGACCGCATCGCCGGCCTGGATGAGGGCGCGGACGACTATCTGACCAAGCCCTTCGCGCTTGAGGAACTGTTCGCCCGCATCCGCGCTGCAGGGCGCCGGCCGAGCGGCATGCAGGTGGAACTGGTCAGCATCGGCCGGTTGGTGTTCGACCCGGCATCGGGTGAAGCCAGTGTGGGCGGGCAACGGCTTGAGCTGCCGCGCCGCGAGATCCGTGTGCTGACCGCGTTGGCCCGGCGGCTGGGGCGCACCGTGCTGCGCGAGTCGATTGAGATGGCAGTGTATGGATTCGATGACGGCATCCATTCCAATACGCTCGACTCTCACGTCTCGCGCCTTCGCCGCAAGCTGGCCGATGCCGATGCAGGAGTAGAGATACACGCCATCCGCGGCGTCGGCTATCTGATGCGGGAAGCCAAGTAATGGCGCGTCGTCCCTCGCTGAAGCGCCCGTTGATCGTCAAGACGCTGATCTATCAGCTGCTGGCGTTGCTGGTGGCGTTCTTCGCGCTGCTGATGGTGCTGATACGTGCCGACAGCGGTGGCTACTACACCATCCAGACCTTCGCGCCGGTGGCGGCCGACGCGGTGCACCGCGACCGCAATGGCGACCTCTACGTGCAGAACACGCCGGAACTGGCCGAACTGCTGAAGGTTGTTCCCGGTGCATGGTTCATCGCCGAGGATGAGCACGGCCACCACGTTACGTTCGGGCCTGTGCCGCCGGCCTATGCCTCGCTGGTTGGCGCACTGGATGGCATCCCCTTTGGCGACCTGCGCGGGCGCGACCGCAGCGATGGCCTGGCCGTCGTGGTCCGCCAGCACAGCGGGCCGGCCGGCAAGCTGACCATCATGGCCCACGGCGAAACCGATACGCTGACCTGGCAGATGGCGTTGGCGGCACACATCATCACCCTGCCGATCTTCCTGCTGCTGGGCCTGGCCACCATCGTCCTGACACCGATCATCGTGAGACGAGCTCTGGCCGGGGTGGAGCGCATCGCCCAGGAAGCCCGCAACATCTCCGCCAGTCGGCGCGGTGTCCGCCTGACAGAAACCGCGGTGCCGGTGGAGATCGCTCCGTTGGTGACGGCGGTGAATGAAGCACTGGAGCGGCTGGACGAGGGGCACGAGCGGCAACGCCGCTTCATCGCCGCCGCCGCGCATGAGCTGCGCACCCCCATTGCGATTCTGAGGGTGAAGGTCGATGCGGCCGACGACGCCACCTCGCGCAACCTGGCCGTGGAAGTGGCACGGTTGGCGACGCTGGCAGAGCAGTTGCTGGATCTGCACCGCATGGACGAAGACGGGCCGAAGGAAACCATCAACCTGGCGCGGGTGGCCAAACGGGTGGCCGCCGATCTGGCGCCGCTGTTGATCCAGTCGGACAAGACCGTAGCCGTGGCGGTGGAATCGCACTTCCCGGTGTTCGGCGAGACCGGCGCAGTGGAGCGGGTAATCTCCAACCTGGTGCTGAATGCTGCCGAACATGGCGGACGCCAGATCATCGTGCGCGTTCAGGGCAGCTGCCTGGAGGTCGAGGACGACGGCCCCGGCATACCGGTCGACCAGCGCGAACGGGTTTTCGAACCCTTCCAGCGGCTGCGGCCACGGCAGACAGGCGCAGGACTGGGGTTGAACCTGGTGCGCCAGGTGATCGACCGCCACGGCGGCCACGTCACGATTCTGGATGCGCCTGGCGGTGGTGCATTGATCCGTGTTGAGTTTCCACTGCACCCGGGCGTGACCAGCGCGCCACCGCTGGAGCACTGAACACACCGCGTGCACCTGTGTAACTGGCACCTGTCCATGCGATGCCGGTAGCGAGGACAGGCAAGGTTGCGGCAATGTTCGCTGCCCAGCATCGGGGTGTGGCACCTGCCGTGCCACCGCGTTCCGATCTGACAGGAAGCCTGCATGTGACCCAGGGAGCTCCGCCACCGTCCTCTTCCACGCGCACTGTGCCACCGCGGAATTCGCCGGGCCTTACCGCTGCCGCATGGAATCGCCACCCGCGCACTGGCCGTGCACTCGGCCTGGAACATTGGCCGCTCTGGCTGCGGGAAGTTCCCGAAGCCGAGCGCGCAGGTGTATTGATGCGGCTGTTCGGCGCCCTGTTCCTGCTGCTGCCCGGCATTGCACTGGTGGCTTCAACGTATAGGCACGCCAGCGCTGCGGCGGCCGCTGCTGTGCTCCTGTTCATTGCCGTGCATGCCGCGCTGCATGGGTTGGCGGCATGGCGCGCGGCAACCTCGCGCCCGATGTCACCACTGCTGCGCGTCCTGGATGGTCATGCCACCGGGATGATGATTGCCAGCGCGCTGCTGATCAGCATCGGTGCAGGGATGGCGAAGCTGCCTGTTCCAGCATTCTTCTGGTTGTTGGCCGGAGCGGTGAGTCAACTCTTCGCTGCGCGATTGGCAGGTCACCGGCTGCGCAATGCAATGCTGGTTCTCGGTAGCGCCCTGCAGTTCATCGCCGTAGCATTGCTCGCCCTTCTTGCCGCACGCTGACACAGCGATAGCCCCGCAAGGTTCACGCAACCCAGCGCATCGAGACTCGACGGCCAACCCCGTCTGCCACGCCAGACGTGTGTCTCTTCTGCTGCGAGGACCCGCGATGACCTGTCTCTACTGGATGCTGCGACGATGAGCGCCGCACCACGCAAGCGCCGCCGCGCGCTCATGATTGCTGCCGCCCTGCTGTGCAGCGCGCTGATTCTGTTTGCATGGTTGCGGCCCGCACCACCTCCGCAACTGCAGGTTGCGCCGGTCGTTCGCGGCAACATCGAACAGGTGGTGGAAGCCACTGGCACGCTGAAGCCCTCGCGGCTGGTCAGCGTGGGTGCGCAGGTCTCCGGCCGCATCGACACCCTGCATGTGAAACTGGGCGACAAAGTGAAAGCCGGCGATCCCATCGCCGATATCGATTCGCGTACTCAGCGCAATGCATTGCTGAGCGCGCAGGCCGCACAGCGCACCGCGCGCGCCAACCGCGATGCACTGGCCACCGACCTGCGCCAGTTCGAGTTGACACTGCATCGGCAGCAGCAACTGGCTGCCGTGCAACTGGTGGCCCGCGCCGACTTCGATGCAGCCCAGGCCAAGGTCGACGCCACCCGTGAACAGATCGCCGCGTTGGACGGTGAAGTTGCGCGCCGACAGACCGACGTCGATGTCGCGCAGACCAATCTCGAGTACACCCGCATCACCGCCCCCACCGACGGCACCGTACTGGCCGTGGTCGCGCGCCAGGGGCAGACCGTGAATGCGGTGCAGAGCGCACCGACCATCGTGATGCTGGGCAATCAGGACGTGATGACGGTATACGCCGAGATCTCCGAGGCTGACGTCGTACACACCGCTGTTGGGCAGGAGGCGTTCTTCACCATTCTTGGTGATGCCGGTCGCCGCTACAGCAGCAGGCTTCGGGATATAGCGCCAGCACCGGAATCGATCACCAACGAAGACAGTTCCAGCCTCGCCGCACCGGCGGTGTCGGGTGGCAGCCGCACGGCCATGTACTACAACGGCCAGTTCGACGTGGACAACGCCGATGGCCGCCTGCGCAGCTACATGACCGCGCAGGTTCGCATCGTGCTGGGCCGCGCCAACGACGTACTGACCATTCCCTCGGCCGCATTGGGGGCGCGCACCGCCGATGGCAGCTACAGCGTGCAGGTCCGTGGTGCCGACGGCCGCGCCAGCACGCGGCGCATCACCACCGGGCTGGATGACCAGATCCAGGTGGAAGTACGCGACGGGCTGAAGGAAGGCGAACAGGTCGTGCTGGCGCAGGCCAACGTCGAAGCCACCAGCGCACCCGCGCAACCCGAATGAGTACGACCATGACCGAGCCACTGCTGCGCGTTCGCGGCGTACGCCGTGAATTTGCCGCGGGCGAGCAGACACTGGTGGTACTCGACGGCATCGACCTGGATGTTCACGCAGGTGAACTGGTGGCCATCGTAGGCCAATCCGGTTCGGGCAAGTCCACGCTGATGAACATCCTGGGTTGCCTGGATCGCCCTTCCGCCGGCGTCTATCAGATCGCCGGGCGCGAGACCGCGCAGATGTCGCCTGATGAACTGGCCGAACTACGCCGCGAGCACTTCGGCTTCATCTTCCAGCGCTACCACCTGCTGACCGATCTGACTGCACTGAGCAATGTGGAGGTGCCTGCGATCTACGCCGGCATGCCTGCCGAAGCACGCCATGCACGGGCAGCCACCCTGCTGTCGCGGCTGGGTCTGGGCGAGCGCATGCAGCATCTCCCTGGCGAGCTCTCGGGCGGCCAGCAGCAACGCGTTTCGATTGCGCGTGCGCTGATGAATGGTGGCGCGGTGATCTTCGCCGACGAACCCACGGGTGCGCTGGATACGCATTCCGGAAAAGAGGTGATGAAGATCCTCGGCGAGCTGCACGCCGAGGGCCATACTGTGGTGCTGGTCACGCATGACATGGCCGTGGCCGAGCATGCGCAGCGCATCATCGAAATCCGCGATGGGCGGATCGTGGATGATCGTGCAACCGGTACAGCTCTGGCAGCGGGCGTGGCGACGCCAGCCGCGCCCCAATCCACGGGTAGCAGCGGCTGGCAGGTCTGGCGGGACCGGTTCGCTGAAGCCTTCCGCATGGCACTGCGCGCGATGAACGCCCACCGCATGCGCACCTTCCTGACCATGCTCGGAATCATCATCGGCATTGCTTCGGTCGTGGCGGTGGTAGCACTGGGCACCGGTGCACGGCAGGCCATCCTGTCCAACATCTCCTCGTTGGGTACCAACACCATCGAGATCTATCCCGGTTCCGGTTTTGGCGACCTGCACTCGGCGCGGGTGGAAACACTCACTCCCGGCGACAGCGTGGCCCTGGCCCGGCAGCCATTCGTGGACAGCGCCACCCCGGGTGTTGCCACCAGCGGCACCGCCCTGCGCGGCAATCGCTCTGCCAGTGTGCAGGTGCAGGGCGTCAGTGAGCAGTACTTCCGCGTGCATGGCCTGAAGCTCGGCGAGGGCGCCTTCTTCGGTCCACCCGGCGTGGCCGGCTACCAGCAGGTGGTGGTGATCGACGCCAATACCCGCGCACGCTTCTTCGCCGCGACCGACAATCCGATCGGGCAGACCCTGCTGCTGGGCAATGTCCCGGTGCGCGTGGTGGGTGTGGTGAAGAAGGACGCCGGTGCGGCCGGTGGTGCATCGCTGCTGCGGGTATGGCTGCCCTACACCACCGCAATGGCGCGCGTACTGGGGCAGAGCCACGTCTCCAGCATCACCGTGCGCGTCTCGGATGCGATCAGCATGGAAGCGGCCGAGCAGGCCATCGCGCGACTGCTGACTCGCCGCCACGGCAGCACCGATTTCTACATGAGCAACAACGCGCAGATCCGTAGATCCATTGAACAGACCACCGGCATCCTGACCATGATGATCAGCTCCATCGCTGCCATCGCACTGGTGGTGGGCGGAATCGGGGTCATGAACATCATGCTGGTCTCGGTGACCGAGCGAACCCGCGAGATCGGCGTGCGCATGGCGGTGGGCGCGCGACGCAGCGACATCCTGCAGCAGTTCCTGATCGAATCGGTGCTGGTCTGCCTGCTCGGTGGCGTGCTCGGCATCGGCGTGGCGCTGGCGCTGGGCGCGGTCATGGAGCTGGCCGATGCGGGCTTCAGCCTGGTGTTCTCCGTCAATTCGATTCTGGCTGCATTCGTGTGTTCCAGCCTGATCGGCGTTGGTTTCGGCTTCCTGCCGGCACGCCGTGCCGCACAGCTGGATCCTGTGGAGGCGCTGGTTCGATAGCCGCTGCAATTGCTCGCCCTGACGGCAGGTTCGCGCAATGTCTGCAGGGTGTACTACGGCTACCAACGATGTCCGCACAGGAGCTGGACGATGTTTCTGAAGACAGGAAGAACCGCGCTGATTCTGGCGGTCGCTGCGCAGCTGGTGTTGATGCCGTACGCCGGCGACGCCCATGCGCAGCGTGGCGGCCGCTACAACCCGCAGTGGAACCAGGACTACCGCGATCGGGAGCGCGATGCATGGGAACGGCGCGAACGTGAGCGGAATCATGAGCGCGAACGCGAGCGCCGGCACGATGCCAAGACCGCCGGTGTCGTGGTGGGCGTGGTAGGTGCAGCGGTGGTGGCCGGCGTGATTGCCGCTGCCGCCAAACGCGAGCGCGAGACCCGCGAGCGCGCCGACTACTGCATGAACCGCTACGGCAACTACGACCGCCGCAACGACACCTATCGCGGCTTCGACGGCTACACCTATCCCTGCCGCTGATCTGCAATTTTCAAGGAGAATCACCCATGACCAGGATCACTCTGTTGATCGCGCTGTGCACTGCCCCGTTGCTGGCCCAGGCCTCACCGACCGACCCGAAGCAGGCCTACATCGACGCCACATTCACCGCCATGGATGCCAACAACGACGGACGCGTTGACAAGGTCGAGTACGCGACATTTCAGCAGGAACGTTTCAGCAAGCAGGCCGATTCCATCGACGCCGCGTTTTCCGCGATGGACAGGAACAAAGACGGCAGGATCAGCAAGGAGGAAGCCAACGTGGTGCCGGAGATCGCGAAGTACTTCGCGGGCCTGGACGCCGATGGTGATGGCTATCTGTCGCTGAAGGAAATGCAACAGGCCATGGTTGCCGCTCAGACTGCAGACGCGCCAACAAAGTAAATGCAGGGCGGGGCGCTGAAGATGGATACCCATCCGGGCGCGGTGCGGGTTGAATACACCCTCTTCCCACGTTAGCCTCCGAGGTGCCCAAGGAGGGCTATCAACGGAGTGAAGCATGAAGATTGGATTCAAGCTGTCTGTTGCTATTGCGGCTGCTGCACTGACCCTGGGAATCGGCAGTGCCTCCGCGCAGTCCCGCTGTACCCCGTGCTACACCGCGTACGAGGCCTGCCTCGCAGCGGGCAATGGCGAGAAGGTGTGCTACCCGGCTTTTGCCCGCTGCCTGCGGAACAGCGGCTGCACCATCCCGTAAGTCACGCACTGCCGTGATGTGTGCCGGCCCCCATTTCGGGGGCTGGCATTGGCTGCCAGGCGCTGCCCCTTGCTACTGAAGAGGTTCCATACGCGTGGGCGGAGTGATTTCATCCCATCCGCATCGCGTTATTTTCGCGCGCCTGCACTCCGATATCCTGCTGGTGTTGCCCGGCGGTCTGCTGCCGCTCCAGACTGGCGGCTTCCATCTGCTGCAACGACTGTGCAACCGGCGTATGCACTGCTACATCTGTGGGCATTGAAACGCGCAGGTGGGCGGGATCGTTCATCTCGCCCTGCACCACGAACACGTTCCGCCCTGCGGGAGCGTCGTCCGTCTGGGCGCTCAGCAGCACGTGATCGGCGCGTTCAAGCTGGTTGCGGCGGGCCAAGGCCATCACGCTCGCCACAAGACGCTCGCTGCTCTCATCGTGGGTGCGCCCGGCGCTGGCATCGATCGCGGCAACGCCTTCGCGCACCTGCTGCATCAGTGCGTACTCCCGATGGCCTGGGCCGATGTCCGCCAGGCGGGTCAGCGCCTGTGAGGGATCCGGCACGTCGTCCACCGCTGCGGTCAGCGGGCTGCGGGTAATGGTCCGATACGGGTCGTCCGGGTGGAACTGGGTACGTTTTTCCTGGCGTTCCAGACGAACCTCGCGCGCGTCGTTGAGTTCAGCGATACGGGCGGGATCGGTGATCTCGCGCAGCGACATGTGACCGCCGCCCGCATTGACGCTGGCCCATTTTCTGTCCGCTTCGAAGTACATCGCGTAATAGCTGTTGCCACCGATGATGTTCGGATCGACCGCCGAGCGCCCTTCCAGGGCCTGGGTGGCTTCCAGCACACTCAACCGGGTCAGGTACTGGCCGCCCTTCGTCCATCCCATCTGGCTGATGGCATCGACGCTGGTGTTGCCTACGCGGGGGCCTCCGGCGTAGTCGTTGTTGAGCATGTTGGTCCAGATCTGTTCCAGCTTCGCGGGGCCGCTCTTCTGCTCCGCCGCCTGCAGCAGCACGCGCGGCGTCCAGCAGTTGGGATCAAGCTCATGCCGTTCAAATGCCCGGTCGTGGGCCAGCATCACATCCTTGCCGGGAAGATTCAGTGCCAGGTCTGGGCGGCGTTCGTTCATCCACTGCCGCCGCAGTTCAAGATCTCTTTCGAGCAGGGTCTGCCCGAAGGACTCCCATTGCCGCTCGGTCAACTGTGCATTCGAGAAACGGGATCCCTCTTCCTGCTGGGTCTTCGCGTAGCTCTGTGCATAGCTGTTCGCTACGCGCCCCGGCAGGCTGTCATTGCGTACAACACCCAGCGCCAGTGTCCCGTACCCATCGGCGCCCGGCAGCTGCGACAGGTAGTTCCAGTAAAGCTCGCGGTTGCCATCTCTGGCATAGCTGCCAAGGATTCTGAGATCGTGTTCGGTCAATCCACTCATGCCTTACCCCTTCTCTTCCCTGAACCACCGATCACTTGGACCGGGTGCGCGCGATGACATCCCTGACGGCCTCTTCCATACGCTTCCAGTCCTTCAGAAACGCTCTCTTGTAGTCCAGGCTGATGGACAGCCTGTTGTCGATGTCCACGAAATAGTGAACGCAGCCCGCTGCCACTTCTCCCGGCTCGCTGATCACCTCGCCCCCCTCCAACCGCACGCCATCGCGTCGGAATTCCTCGCCGTCACATTTGATGAACGAGCTGATCCGGCCATCGCCCTGGCGTGCGATGTACCAGTCTCTCTCATAGGCCGGATTGCGGACAGGCGGCTTCCCGTACCGCGCCTCATGCTTCTTCGCGTACAACACCATCTTCGCTTCATCGATTGCATAGGGCGTCAGACCCAAGGTCTCCGGCTGTGCAACGCGTTGATCTAGACGGTCCCTGGGATCCTCCCTTTCCACAGAGCCCTCCTCCGTGATGGCTTCATTTGACGACAGCCTTGAGAGCAGTGTTTCGACGGGAACCCGATCAACGTAGTTGATCCGAATGGGAATCTCCTTCCGGAAATCATTCGTACGTGGGTTCGCCCGGGCGCCCGGCGGCGTCGGCTTCATGTCCGGCCATTCGATGACCAGGGTCACACCTTCTCCGGGCCACGGTGCGATCTGGCTGTCCAGATAATTGGCCGGAATGCGGAAGGTATTCGGCCCGAGCTTCACGTCCACGGGCGCATCGGTATAGGTGTGGCCGTTGATCGTGCGGCCGGTCTGGGTTGCGCCGGACATGGCGGGATTCCTTTCATTCTCGGTGGACGGCGGCCGTGCACACGCGCTGGCACTCACTGCGATGGCAAGTGCCAGCGGCAGACAACGGCGGGGGGACATCACGTGCATGGGCATTCCATTGCAGGGCTCCTGGGCCACTATAGGCAAGCGGGCGTCAACGGAACAGGAACCGCATCGCCGCCCTTCACGAAGCGAGGCAGCGCTCCACATGCGCTGCCTGCGGCAATACCACTACCGCGATTGCTATGGCCTCCGAAACGCTGCGGGGTGCGCGGGCCATGTCGACCACACTCGGCGCTACGCTTCAGACCTCAGCTGTCGGTGTCCGTGCTTCTATGGCCACGATAGGTTTCGCCCCACTCGCGCATGGCCAGCAGCACCGGCACCAGCGTGCGCCCGAATTCGGACAGCTCGTACTCGACCTTCGGTGGCACCTCTGCATAGACATGGCGGATCACCACCCCATCAGCTTCCAGCTCCCGCAGCTGGCTGGTCAGCATGGACTGGGTGGCATTGGGCACCCGCCGCGTCAGCTCCATGAAGCGACGCTTGCCGGTCATCAGGTGAAAGAGGATGACAGGCTTCCACACGCCCCCCATGACCGACAGCGTGACCTCCACGGCGCAACCGCTCTTGCCATCCCAACGCTTGCTACGCATGCATACTCCGGAAAACCATAGTACCTACGGAAAATCATCGTTCTTGTTGCAATAGCAGTGCGAGCCTAGCATGGCCCCATTCCTTGAATGTGAGCCCCTCCATGACGTTCAAAGCACTGCTCGCCCGCAAGACGAACAACCAGGTTTCGACCGATCTGGTCGATTTTGATGAGGCCGATCTGATGGACGGCGACGTCCTGGTGCAGGTCGAGTACTCCACGCTCAACTACAAGGATGCGCTTGCCCTCACCGGCAAGAGCCCGGTCATCCGGACTTTCCCGCTCATTCCCGGCATCGATCTGGCAGGCGTGGTGCTGGAATCCAGCAGGGCCGACTTCAAGCCAGGCGACCGCGTTGTGCTCAATGGCTGGGGCCTGAGCATGAGTCACCACGGCGGCCTGGCACAGCGCGCCCGCGTGCGCGGCGAATGGCTCAACCGGATTCCCGACAACCTGAGCACCCGCGACGCAATGGCCATCGGCACCGCGGGCTATACCGCCATGCTGTGCGTGCTGGCCCTGGAACATGCCGGCGTGACGCCCGACAAGGGCGATGTGCTGGTGACCGGCGCCAACGGCGGTGTCGGCTCGATTGCGGTGGCGATCCTTTCAAAGCTGGGCTATCGCGTGGTGGCCGCCACCGGGCGCCCGGAGCATGCTGAGTATCTGCACAACCTGGGTGCGAGCGAAATCATCGACCGCGCGCAGCTTTCGGAACCACGCGACCGGCCGGTGAGCGCCGAACGCTGGGCCGGCGTGGTGGATGTGGCCGGCGGCCCTACCCTCGTCAACGCCATCGCCGAGACCAAGTACCGCGGTGCCGTGGCCGCGTGCGGCCTGGCGCAGAGCGACGCGCTGCACGGCTCGGTGCTGCCTTTCATCCTGCGCAACGTGACCCTTGCGGGCGTGGATTCGGTGAACGCGCCGCAGGACGTCCGCCAGCGCGCGTGGGACCGGCTTGCCACCGACCTGGATCCGCAGAAGCTTGAAAGCACGGTGCAGCTGATTGGGCTTGCCGACGTGCTTGAGGTTTACGAGCAGATCATTCCGGGCAAGGTGCGTGGGCGGATAGTGGTGGATGTGAATGCCTGAGGAAGCCTCCCCAGCGGATTCCATCCGGCAACGAATGGTGAACACGCCGTGAAACCATGCGTGCGGCAGTGGCCGTTTGCCACTGCTGCTCGCATACGCTCAGGTTTCCGCCGACTGTGGACACCGCCATGTCAATGACTGCACTCGCACTTGCGACCGCTCTTTCCGGCCTGCCCGACATTGCCTGGGAGCGCGAGCGCGGCGAAGACGCACATCAGCTGATGCTCTGCCAGATCCATCGCGATGAGCTGATGCAGGATGACGCGAAGAGCGATGCCTACCAACGCGCCAAGGCTGTCTGCGATCTCCTGGCGCGTGAGTACAGGAACAAATGGGATTTCGATGCGCAGGAGGCATTGGCGGCATCGGCAGTGGATCTGGATGAGCTGATCCGGCGGGGAGACCTGGTTGAGGTGCCTCCAACAAGGCAGGACCGCGTCTACGAGTGATTCCGTGCCGGCAGGTGCTGGCACCTGGAGCTGCCGCAGGGCAACCAGGTCCAGTGCCGATCGGCGAGGCTAGCGGATGCGACTCCGCGCCAGTGCCAGGCGCCTGATCTCGACTGGCAGAAACACGACGCCGTCCTCCATTTCGATGCGCATCTGCGAGGCATCACCTTCGTGCCCCTGCATTGCAGCGGCCACCAGAATCTTCAGTGCATCCGTGCGGATATCGTAGCCGCCGACGGTGTGCTTCAAGGTACCCACACTGTTCCAGTCGATTTCCATGATCGGCGTCCACATCCACAGGCTTCATGCTGGCAACGGCCTTCGCCCACGTCAATGAAACCGGTCGCACGGCCGACCATGAAGCGAAAGGCCACGCGCGTGGTCAAGGCCCCTTATCATGGAGGGGTAAGGGCTCTGCAAGCCCAGTTGACGTACGCAAGGCAGTATCTGGATGTCTATGGAATGGCGCCCCTCGGGCTGGGGCCTACGTGTGACCCGCTCGCCGAACTGGTGGCTGCGACTTGACGGCGAACATGTTGAGCTTTTGATTGAAGGTCGCCAGTACCGGCAACACGTGGCTGACGACGAGCGCGTGCAGGTCATCCCTGGACTATTCTGGGCCAAGGTCGTCCTGCAGACCCAGGGCGACGGCGTCCTGACCGTGGATGGACTGTCCAACAGCCAGGCTTCCCGGCTTGCGGCAGCGCTGCAGCAGCTGCGCTTTACGGGTACCACGCGCGGGCGCAAGGCACTGTTCGACACGATTCTGGAGCAGATCCAGTCGTGGCTGGCCGAAGCAGATGCCCTCATCGACCGGGGCAGCACCGGCCGCCGCTGGATCACGCACGAACAACAGCAGGCACTGCTGGCCGGTCGCCCCGCCCTGCCGCTCCCGCCGCGCGAGCTGGAACAATTGTTCCTGGATGAGGATGTGCACGAGGACCTGCATTCGCCCAGCCACCGTGCAGCACTGGACGCCCTGCACGACTGGCAGCTGGACTGGCCCGCGGCGTGGGCCGACGCCAACGCAACCATGACAGCGCGCGAACGGGTACTGGCCAAGGACTTCCTGGACCGGGTCGAGAGCAAGCCGCTGACCGACGAGCAGGCCCGCGCGGTCATATGCTTCGACAATCGCGTGCAGGTCGTGGCCGCAGCCGGCTCTGGCAAGACCTCCACCATGGTCGCCAAGGCCGCTTATGCCATCGATCGCGGCTTTGTCGAACCCGAACGGATCGTGATGCTCGCCTTCAACAAGGACGCCGCCAGGGAGCTTGAAGAGCGCGCGGAGCGATGCTTCGACCGGCTCGGCATGGGCGACACCGTGGTTGAAGCCCGGACCTTCCACGCCCTCGGCCTGGCCATCGTCGCCAAGGCCACCGGACGCAAGCCCGACATCCCCGAATGGACCACTGACGCCACGCTGGGCTTCAACAAGCTGGCCGAACTGGTGGACGACCTGAAGGACCGCTCGACCCACTTCCGCACCCAGTGGGATATGTTCCGCCTGGTGTTCGGGCGTGACCTGCCGCCATTCGGCGCGGAAATGGAGGCCGACGGCTACGACCGCGATGGCACGCCCTACATCCGTACCCTGCAGGGGGAACGGGTGAAGAGCCTGGAAGAGTGCGTGATCGCCGACTGGCTCTTCTACAACGGCGTGACGTACGACTACGAGCGGCGCTACGAGTTCGACACTGCGACAGACACCCATCGCCAGTATCGTCCGGACTTCTACTATCCGGACGCCCAGCTGTATCACGAGCACTTTGCGCTGGATGCCGATGGCCAGCCGCCGAAGCACTTTGCCAACTACAGCGAAGGGATGCACTGGAAGCGCCAGCAGCATGTGGCGCGCGGCACGGCCCTTGTCGAGACGACATCCTTTGGCCTGCGCAGCGGGCATGCCCTGCTGGATCTCGCAGAGAAGCTTGGCGAGTGCGACATCGAGCTCGACCCGAACCCGGACCGCGAGCTGCCCGATCAGGGCGCCAAGCCGATGCCCGATGCGGACCTGATCGGCTTGATGCGCACCTTCATTGCCCACGCCAAGAGCAACTGCCTGACGCTGGACGATATGGCCGCACGCCTGCGGCAGATGCCCGAGGATCAGTTCAAGGAGCGACACCGTCGCTTCCTGGAAATCGCAGGGCCGGTTTTCCAGGCCTGGGACAACGCGCTGGCTGACGAGCGCGGCATCGACTTCGAGGACATGCTCAACATGGCGGCCGGGCTGCTGGAACAGGGCCACTATGAATCACCCTACGATCTGGTGATGGCCGATGAATTCCAGGACGCTTCGCGCGCCCGTGCGCGCCTCTGCCGTGCATTGGTCAGCCGCCCCGGCCGCTATCTGTTTGCGGTGGGCGATGACTGGCAGTCGATCAACCGCTTCGCCGGTGCCGACGTTTCGGTGATGACCGGATTCCGCGAGTGGATGGGCCATGGCCAGGTGCTGAAGCTCGAGCAGACATTCCGCTGCCCGCAGGCACTGTGCGATGTGTCCAGCCGCTTCATCAGCCGCAACTCCGCGCAGATCGCCAAAGCAGTTCGCTCAACTGCAACGGCCATGGGCCCGGTGCTGCAGGCGTTCCAGATGAATCGGCGTGAGGAGGTGCAGGATGGCGTTCGCCAGTACCTCGCCAAGCTGCATCAGCAGTTGTTGTCCGGGGCGGTGCCGCAAGGGCGCAACGGGCGCGTGACGGTCTTCATCCTGGGGCGCTACCGCGCCGATCGCAGCGCGATGCCTTCGGATTGGAAGACAGCCTTCGGCAGCACGATGGAGGTCGAATTCCTGACCGCACATCGATCGAAGGGGCGCGAAGCGGACTACGTGATCCTGCCGGGCATGATCAACCGCAGCTTTCCGAGCTTGCGCGCGGATGACCCGGCGCTTTCGCTGGCGATGCCGGATGGGGATACCTATCCGCTGAGCGAAGAACGGCGGTTGTTCTATGTCGCGCTTACGCGGGCGCGACGGTCGGTGGCGATGTTCACCGTGCAGGGGAAGCATTCGCCGTTCCTGGATGAGCTGGTGAAGGACGGGGCAGTGGAAATAACAAGCCTGTCTGGCGTGACCATCAATGAAGAACGCTGCCCAGTGTGCAAGGTCGGCGTGTTTGTGGACCGCAATGGGCCGCATGGGGCTTTCCGGTCGTGCTCAAGTTATCCGTTGTGCCACAACAAGCCGAAGGTTGGGCGACGCGGGTAAGTGCGTTCAGCTGAACCCATATGCGCCCGCCCATACCGACCCACCCGGCCCCCTGTTGCCATGACGACGCTGATTGAACTAAACATGTTGGAGCTCAACGCAGCGGAGGCCAGCAGCCACGTTGAACTGAACCCACCGGGGTCCGCGGCCAGGTCTTTGAGGGCAATAGCCACCCACTTTCCTTTCTCGTTCTTCTTTCGGGGGCCGCGATCTTCCCGGAGAAAGTCCTCCAGCTGTTCGTCGTCGGCAAGGAACTGGACAAACACTGCCCGCAGGAATTGCTCAATCTGGGAGCGGTGCATCGCCAAGGCCACTGCGGGGAGATCGATGGGATGGGTCTCCAGGAGGAACAGCAGCGCACGGCCGTAGTCCATCGATGCCCTCAATAGCTGGAAGGTCACCCGGTGGCGCTCACTGCCGGCGGGAACAGTGATGCGGGCCATGCAGGACATGTTCGATTCCAGGCTGACCTTGGCCTCTCTGGCCTCCTGTGCGATGTCCAACGCCGTGGGCTGGCGCTTGGCAGCACGAGCGTCCAGCGCCGATTGAATGCCGCGGCTCAACGGGTCTTCCTTCATGCCATCGCCTCTTGGGGTTTCTTTGCCTGCTGGCGCGGCTTCAAGGCATCTGTCGCCACCTGCCTTGGATCCGCCAACCACAAAGGCGCCACCTCGGGGAACAGTCGGAGCATGAGAGGATCCCAGGACCGGTGGGGCGCAAAGGTCGTCTCCCCCCGGGCCAAACTGGTGAGCACGCCTTTCATCTTTGCCTGGAGCTTGCCGGTGCGATCTTGGGACACGACCGTCTTCAATTGGTGGTGTGCACGGAGCATGCAACGGTAGAACCACAAGCTCTTGGGCCAGATTTTGTGGGCGTGGTGGCCCAGCTCGGCCAGCGTTTCAAACCCGATGCCCAACGGCCGCCCTTCGCCGTGCTTGATCGAATAGCCAATCACCAGCAGTCGGTCCAAATCGGGGGCTTCCTTGGCATAAGCCGGCAGCGCGATCCCCACCGGGGAGAACAAGCGGCGCAAGTCTTCCCAACGGCGATCGCGCTCCTTGTAGTCGGTGATCTCTCCCCGCAGCAGGGCCACGTAGAAGGTTTCGAAAGCCTCTCGCCGATGGCTCCAGACCTGCTCCTCCTGCCAGGCCATCCGGTCCATTTCTGCTTGAGCTTTGCGCCCTTCGTAGTCGAAGGCGTAGGCCCGAGGGATGCCTCGGCTGCAGGTGTCGAACGTGAGATCGTCGAAGAAAACCTCCCGCCGCACCTCCTCGTCGTGGATCGTGCCGCCCTCCAGGCGGGGCTCCAGCCAAACACCTTCGAGGCAGAAGCGACCCTCACGCTGGGAACGGGCCACGGTGGCGGGCGTGACCCGAAACGCATTGCGGTTGTTGGCAAAAAACAGGTCGTCTTCGGACAGTCGGAACTGGTCCAGATCCAAGTCCTTAAAGAGCCACAGCATGCGCCCTCCGTTCTTTCGGTAATGCCGCATCCGCTCGGCGATGACGTGAACGAACGTGGTGGAGAGCTGGATCTCAATGGCCCACCGCTGGCCGTCCCGCTGCGTCTGCACGTCGGGCTGGCGCCACTTCACGCCCTCAATGTCCCACCACCGCTCTTCCAGCTTGGTCTCCTGGAAAGACGGATCAGCGTCCAAGCTGTCCCTCACCCACCCCTTGAACGCCTTGTGGAGCGCGCCCTCCTTACACAGCCCAAACCGTCGCGCCAGGATGGCTTGGGGCGAATGTCCCTTACGCCCGGTGCAGGTTTCGCGGTGGCGAGCCGTGAGGTGATCGAAGTAGAAACGGTATTCGGTTCGGGCACGGATGGCTTTGGACCTCACGCCCATGGTGTCCTGGCAATAGGGGCACATGAACCTCGGGATGCCGCCGAGCACCTCCAGTTCGGCCGCCAGCCGCCCATCCCGGACGACCTCTCCGTAATCCCGGCCTTCCATGAAGGCCTCCAACGTCAAGCATTCGCCACCCTTCCGATCCCAGACCAAATCGTGGGATCGCTTCGCAGCTGGCATGTAAAGGACGGTTCTCTCCATGGAACTACTTTAGTCAGAACCTGTCTCGCCAGATGAGACCCTGATCCGAAAGGCATTGGCACCCAACACATCAACGCCGGCAGGGGAACAGCAACCAAGGGTCAATCGTCGCCAGCATCCACCACCACCTCAACCACCAAGCGAAAAGCGTTCGCTGCTCGATTCTGGTGGATACGCAACAATTGACGGCGTCTCGCCAGCGTTGCTTGCTCGAGCTCGAGCGCCTCCCGAACGAAATCGTCCCCATGCAGATCCGATTTGCGCGAGTTGCAACTCACACATGCCAACACGATGTTGGAGATGAAGTGGCTCCCCCCGTGATGCAAGGACACGTAGTGATCCTCGTGGCAACTGGTGGGCTCGCCTGGGCCGTTTACAGCACCACCCGGTCCCTCGAGGGATCTGTAGCAGTAGTAGCAGCGACGCTCCTGGAGTGCCAGCAGCGCCCTAATCTGCTCAGCGGTGCGCGAGCCCGGCGCCGCCTTCGACTTCAAGGCCCGGTGAAACGACGTTCGTCGACGTGTCTCTCGGACGCGGACTTTCCAATGTGCATGAAAGGTATCCAAGGGCAAGAGCACCTCCAGATCGGAGGACTGGAAGAAACGGCGAGCACCTGCTTTGCACGCCTCGTGAATGCTCCAATCCTCCAGCGTTTCGTTGCAGCGTGCACATCGCCCATGCTGGGTAAAAAACTGCCTCAGCTCGTCGCTGATCCCAAAACGTGCGTTGAGATCCACACGCTGAAACCGGCAACCGATCATGCCGTCGGAAAAGACCTGATCTCCCAGGCGCTCATAGGGATAACGACGGACCATGCCCCCCCCCCGCCTTTGTCAGACACCCGAGAATGGTGCCCGCTTTCCCTACCAGCTGCCAGCAGAGATCGCCCGTGGTTGGTCCAGACCATCTCTCAGCAACAGCCGCACCAACTCGCTGACGTGAACCCCCTCCCGGGCCGCCGCCTGCTCCAGCCGCTCTTTCAGCTGCCGTGGCACGCGAACGGCCATCTGCACGTAAGGTGGCCGGCTCACGTGGACAGCCTCGCCACGGTGAGCACCCACGCCAACGCCGAACCACTTGTCGATCAGCGGTGATCCGCATGGCTACTGGGGCCGGAACCGTGTCGGCCCGGGCTGAGCGAACTTCGACTACCCAGATGCAAAACGGCGGCGAGTGGCCGCTATTTTTTCTCGCGGCTGTCTTTCCTCCCCCCCCCAAACCTCCGGACGCGGCCAACAAACTGACCTAGCCCAGCAATAGGAGGTTCGCTTGAGCGCAACTTTGTACCTGACTGATGCATGAGAACATTCCAGAAGGAATCTGGAGAACGCCATGTCCACCATCACCACCTACGCTCTCATCGCGGCTCTCGCCGTGGTCGTTGTTGCGGCGCTGTTCTACGCCTTCAGGCGAGACGCCGAAGCTGAGCGAATTAAGACGACGAAGGTGCTAATGCTCAAGCAGGTGCTCCCAGCTTCTCGACCACACGACGAAGCAGCCAGCGAGGCAGACGCGACACTGCCGAAAATCGAGATATCCTTGTTCAGTAACACGGACGATGCGTATCGCAGGAACCACGTTTCGGTGATCGGTGAACGCGATGGATTCCACGGAACAAGTAACATCGGCCCTCCTTAAGATCGAATGACAGTAAGACCATTGAAACCCGATTTCAGCTAGCCATACTGGAAACGCATCTAGAAACCTTAGGACTATTGTTTTTGACCAGTGACCGAGAGTGCGGGGAACCACCAAGTGACGCGCCACAAGGGAGTGTCACCGGGCAGCTTCTATCCATTTTCTGCAGGACAGCCTGGCCAGAACATGGCAAGTCAGAATATCAAGATTCTCGCCGTCGTTCCGATACACCTAAGTGCCAAACACGTGGCGCGCACATGCTTGGAATCCAAGCGAATTGACAAAATCTCAAGGACTCGGGATGAAACTATTTTATTGCACCACCACCGTCGCTCTCGTTGCTGTCCTGGCCCTGCCAGCGCTTGCCCATGCGGAAATCCTGAAGGGTGAGCGCATCGTCGGCCATTATGGATGCGGGACCATGACCTGCAACTTTGAAACCCCCGATGCAGGCACTTTCGATTTCGAGATGGAAGACAAGAACGTTGCACCGAAGATCTTTGCTTCTTGCAAGATCGACGACATCTGCGCCATCACCGGAGACTTTGACATCGACAATGCGACCATCGTCAAAGTGACCAAGGTCGAGAATAGCGACCAGAAGCACCAAGACTGACACCGCGACGCAGAGATGCCCACGGAGCAAAAGAAGACCCAGAGCCTAATCAGGCGCTGGGTCTTTTCTTAGGGGACGCTCGAAGAGACTTTCAGCGCCCCCCCCCCCTAATACCCGGTACCAACTCTCCGGGCCACGGCCAGCCGCGTTACTCAACCTCGTTCAGCACCTCTTCCTCGATCTCGTCGAGGGAAGCCTGAACGACGGCCTCCTTCGGCAGCGTGACCGTTGGGCGCGCCTTGGCCATCTTTTCGCAATCCGGTTCGAAGGCTTGGTAGACGAACCGAGCCCTGTCCTTGCTCGCATACATGTCCCTCAAGAACGACGCGTTGAGCCGAGACTTGATGATCTCAACCAACGCATTGGTCTCCGATTCGGACAGCAAGTAGTCGTTCGCCACGGCTTCTACATAGCCAGGAAGCAGGCGTAGCATCTCCTTGGCATCGTCCTCCACCAGCCCATCAAGCAGGTATTTGGACGCCACACTGGACGCAGTACCACCCGCCAGCGCTCCCAGAATGCCACCGATCACCCCACCAGCAGCGGTGCCAATGACCGGAACCACCGAACCAACGGCAGCCCCACCCGCAGCGCCAGCCATCCAGCCGCCAGCACCGCCCGCTACGCTTGCGCCGTTGACCGCGAGGTTCTTACCGAACTGCGCCCAAGAGATGTTGCGGCTGAACGCGGCCCGGTAGAAGTCCGGCCCAGAAATCACGGCAGTGGTCACAGCCCCTGTGATGGCGTTGGTGCGCAACAGCTTGGCGACGTGATTGACCGCAGCGGCGCCGTAGACTGCCTTGCCCAACGACACCTGAGCGACCTTCTGAATTGCACTGCGGCCAAGGGCGCTCTGGGACACGAACTTGACCCCATCACGGGCTGCCACCACTCCAATGGCCGCGGCCTTGGTTCGCAGGATCTGGGCGGTAGCGATCCCAGAAACAAAGGAAGTTGCACCGGATTCCAGTGCCATGGTCAGCGCACCATTCAGCGCCTCCATACTGGTTCGCCCATCCCACTTTTGCCGAGCGAAGTTGATGGAGAAGGAGATCGCGAATGCATAGCTGGAAGCGATGCTCTGCGTCTTCATGTCATAGGTCAGGCTATCGATGTTGCCAGCCCGGGCGATGTTCCTCGCCTGACGGTAAGTCGTGCTGCCCTTCTTAATGATGCGCTCGGCTTCCGCCGGATCGCTGATACCCGGCACCTGACCGCTGCTGATGCGCTTGCGCATCAACTTGATCGCGTCCTCATACTGATCGGACGGCACTTCAAGCAACTGCCCTTCGTAGCGATAGCCATCCGCTCCAAACGCCGATCCAACCGTTTCACTCGCGGTCGCAAAATACTTGGTCTGAATCCGAACGCCGTCCACGATTCGATCGGGGCCGTTGAGCGAATTGTCCGCGCCAACCTGCTCAACCTTCCGACCAGCAAGGATGTCGGCAAAGGCGTTTGCCTCCTCCGCTGCGAAGCCCGTTCCACCTTTGGTGTGGAACTTGTTGATCTGGGTGCGCTCCAAGCCGACAGCCACCGCCGACGTTGACAGCATTTCATAGAGGTTGCCGATGCCGGGCGGATCGGAAAACGCCACCGTGCCCATGAGCACGGAAGCAGCAGTCTCATCCCAACGGATCATCAGAATCGGGGATTCACCCTCCCCCGCGACGTTGGTGACCACAAAGCCCTGAGCATCGAGTGACTTCAACACCCGCTCCAGCCCAGCAGCGATTGCTGGGGTATCCATCACAAAGCGCAGCGCGCCATGCCCGCCGCGGGACGCTGCATCGATGTGGGTGGTCAACGTGGACAGAACCTTGTCCGCCCAGGCGTCGGAACGCTGCTGCGCCGTCCGGCGGAGGTCTGCAGCCGAAACAATCGTGTTCAAGACGAGCTCCTTTCGCTTGGCGAGGTGATCAGATCAACGGCGCAGGGGTCGGCGGCAGGCTAGAGCCGCTTGCGTCTTCGGATTCTTCCTGCTCCTCGGCCCAGCTGATATCCAGAACCACAGCTTCTTTGTGACGCGGTGCCTCTACCGAGGCATCGGTGTCAGCTCCACTGCCAGCGGCCGTCCGCAGCACTTTCTTGGTAACAGCCGTTGAGACCGCAAGGCGCTTCCCGCGCTGCGAGACGTTGAAGCCTTGTTGAGTTAGGGCGTCCATAACTTCCTCAAGGCCAGCCTCCTCGTTCTCACTCACCTGGAGCTCATAGGACGCTGCCATCTCGCCGCTATCGGAGGCGGCCGAGATTACCGCGGTGATCTGCTCCAAGTGTGCCGTCCGCCACTGTTCGCGCACTGCGGCCATGTTGCCGCGCGCCTGGGCGGCCGAAATATCCAATGCCATCTTGAAGCTCCTTGTGTTGGTTGGGACGCCAGTGGAACCGAATCTCGTCGCACACATTGAGAAAGTGGAGAACATAGTTTGCGCCCCCCCGGCCCTTGCGCAACTGGCACCACAAGTCTGGTCGTCCGTGAGGTTAGCGGCCGACAATCGCCCAGCTTGAGACCCCGATTCTTACAACCACTGGGTAGCGCGCGTCCTCGGTCGAAAGAGCTAACGATCTGAGAATAAAGGGCTTCTCGAACACGCCATTGCCGGCCCAAGGAATGCCAACAAGACAAAGCATCGGGAGCCGAACACGCTCTATCCACAATCAGTGGCGCCTGGGCTTTGGACGCAACCCCAGGTGAGCCAGGTCGGCGCTCACCACAGGTGATGGAACGCCCAGGGCTTGGGCAATGGCCGCCCGGCGGTGTTCCTCTCTAAACATCCGGGCGACTTCGGAGCGGCGGTGGGTAAGATCTCGACTCAACCCTAACGTCTCAGTGCCGCCCGGCCACAGGCGCCCTCGTTGCATGACGATGCATTCTCACCACCACCCCATGCTTCAACACGCGCAATCGGCACAACCCGTGTCTTACTGCCCTCCCCCACCAGGAACACTTGGTCGCCTTCGCGCACGTCCACGTCGGCGTCTTGGACTACCGCCAGGACGCGCTGGCGGCGATCGGACAAGACGCACACATAAATCTCCACTGCACGGCGGCCGCTGAGGCCCTTTTGAATGGCGGTTCCGGCGCCCCACCGATGACGCCACCGGCCACACGGGCGGCATTGCGGTAGTCACCGTCCACCTTGCGAGCCGCGCCGTAGCCCACAGCGGCGCCGACGGCCGAGCCAGCGTTGAGCCGCTGGTCTGACTTCAGCTGAACCGTGCGAACCATCAGGACCTCGCCCAGTCGGCCGCCCTAGACGGACAGGGCTTCGGACGAACCGTAACAGCGAGCAGAGGTGGAATCGGCGGCAAAGGCGGCTGGAGCAGACAACGCCAATGCAATGGTCAGAACGATGGGCTTCAAGGTGCACCTCCATTTCGTGAGTAGGTTTACCTATGCATGGATCGATTTTGGAAATGCGCAAGGGGTGCTTCGGAGTTCGGTTACACAAGCTGCAGCCCGCGTCATTAAATTGACGGAAAAGCGACAAAATGATGCATATAGACAGAGATTGATGCTCAGGCGATGATTCTGCCCACAACTGGCAAGGAAGAAGAGTTCATCGGCCGCAGGTGCCGCGATTTCGACCGGCGGCGGAGCTGTGGCTGGTGCGACCTCAGCGATCCTCGGCGTAACCAGTGGTGCAGCAGCCGGAACCGCCGGTGCAGCCGCTGTGACCTCCGGCCTGGCAACCGTCGGAAGTGTTGTGGGTGGTGGCATGCTTGCTGGACTGGGCGTGGTCGCGGCCGCACCAATTGCGGGCGGTGCCGCGATGTTCGGCGTTTACAAGCTTTACCAACGCATGGCATCCAAGAAGTAACTGCTTAAGCGGTTTCCATCTGCATCGCGCAGACTTCATCAATGCCTGAAGGTGGCCATCCAAGCTAGCAACCTTGGTGGCCGCTCTTGCCAGCTTGTGGCTCAACCCCTTGGACCAGAAGGCCACGTTGACCTCAATGCCCTGCTGGCGCGGCCAGAGCGCGGGCGTGACGCGTAAACCCGAGCGTACCGAGGCCGTTCACGCAGGGTCAGCAACCGGCGGAGCGCGGGATAGTCCGCGCCCACCCGCTGGGATGCACGATGGGTTCGCGCATGCTCGATAGCACACGCATAGAGATGGCTGTTGCCCCAGGTAGATCAGACCGGCCATTTCTTCTGCTTTCTCTCTCGCACCTCCGTATCTGGCAAAGAATCTGAGTCCGGCAAACTCTCCTGTCGTGCGATGATCTTGATCGACATTCAACCTGTGATGATGTGGGAACGCCCTCCCTCAACCTGCCAAACCGTCTATGGAAGTGGCAAAATTGGAGAATCACTCACAGGGGGAAATTGGATGTCCGACACAACCTACAGCCACCGCATCCTCAAGACTTATGGCCTGCTGGTGGACTTCGAAGGTAAGCCACGCCTCAAGAACGTTCCGTCGCCTCTAACCGGCCAAAAGAAGGCAAAGGAGACGATGGAAAAGTGGACGCAGCGAGTGCTGGGTGATGAGGTCAGCAAGGTCCGTATCTACCGACCGGCACGCGTTAAAAGTGACACACTCATTGCCAGCCTTACAGACACGCACGATGCCAAGCTGGTGCGGGACATTGTTCGCGGCGCCGTTCGCAAGAAGAGCAAGTCAGCGAAAGCAAAGATTGAAGAAATCAAGGTGGAGCACGCCGCCGAGCTTAGGAAGCGCGGAGCCACCGCGCGAGAACTTCGGAAGGCACACGAAGAAGACCTGTCGGGAAAGCTCGATGAGATCTTGGCTGCGACGGCCTATCTGCCGTTGGACGACCTTCAGGACTTGGTGGTGGAACTCGGAGACGACTTGAGCCCTTCGGTCCGCAGCTGGGCACTTGCCTTGACTCCGGCCAAAGATGCAGACGAGGTTTCCGTCATCGACGTTCTCAAGCAAATGCTCTTGCGCATGGACGTGCTTTCGAAGAACAAGTAGCCAGAATTTGGCAACCACTGTCGCGCACCCTGCCGCCTCCCGAGAGGCGGGTGCGCATTCAGTCACTTGTTCGCGGGTCACACTGCCATATTCAGACGCGCCCCTCTTGCCCGGGAGCGCGGTCGAGGCTGGTCGTTGGAGGCATGTTTTTCAGCCTCCTGCAGATTAGCCGCAACGGACTGCCACTCCCGCTTAACCTTGGGGAGCGGCTCGCTAACCAGCTCGGGCACCTTCAGGAACTCCACCACCCGCTCGGCCGCCGCGGAAGAGCTCCCGGGGATCGTCCCGCAGGATTTAGATCCAGGACTTCACGTAAGCCGCGTGCTGGGTGGGGTCATGGCCAATGCCCAGTCGTTCGCCTATCAGCATGCTGGAGATCTCCCCCTACCAGTTCTTCTTTGGCGTAGTCGATGCTCCCGAAAGCCCCCTTCTGATCGCGGCTGAGGCGGGTTGGAAAATCTGTCCAGTGGCCCAGTTCGTGCAACGCGGTGACGTAGTAACCGCTGGACGAGTGGAAGTTGTTGCGCTGAGGCAAGTGGATGCTGTCCGTCATCGGCCGGTAGAACGCCTGCCCCCGTCGTGATGGATCTCGGCCCTGCTCTCCTTGAGCACCGCTTCGCAAGCCTGGTGGATGTCGGGCTCTGGGCGCGGGGGCGGCGGGACCAACGCCGGCACCCCATCGATCTGCATCGCGTTGAACACGCGGAGGAAGAACACCTTGGGATGGGCCTTGGCGATGAACTCGGGATCCCCACTCTTCTTAGCCTCTTCGACCGGTGACCAATCCCAGTATTCGATGAAGCTGGCCTTCTCGCCTTTGCGCACTTGGGCGCCCACGGGGGCGGCTTGCTTGTAAGTCATCCAGCGGTTGTCCTGGTTGTCCCAGGCGCCTAGCAAGGCCCACAAGTGGAGCAAGTTGCCGCCCCGGTAGCTCTTGCCGGTGGTGGGGTTCATCGGCAACTGGTAGCGACCAGTGAAAGAGCGAGTCAGATAGCTTGGTAATCGCATCGGAGTTGTTCTCCGATTTGCACCCCAAGCCGCCCTTCAAGTGCCTGAAAAATGTTTTTTCAAAACAAACACTTACTCAGGATTGGCGGAGAGAGTGGGATTCGAACCCACGGAAGGTTTAACCCTTCGCCGGTTTTCAAGACCGGTGCCTTAAACCGCTCGGCCATCTCTCCAATCGGGTCCCGGTCGCCCGGGCAGCGGCGTATTCTCGCACGTGAAGAGCATTTGCCCAAGACCACCCTTGCCCCCGCCCTTCGCATCCGGCACGGTGGGGCCTTCACTGCAATCGGAGCCCCCATGGCCCACCTCGATCTGGCCAACCTGCGCACCACCCTGCTGGACGACACCCAGCTGGCCGCAGTGGCCCTGCACCGCACGTTCGCCGGGCACCTGCCGGTCAGCAGTGGGCATCTGGTGGTCTGCGATCCGCTGGTCCAGGCCGAGGCGCCCGCGCTGGCCGACTACACCGCCCCGCTGGGCCGGCATCCGGTCGAAATCATCGTGCACAGCGGCCGCCCGGCGCTGGCCGTGGTCTGGTTCAAGCCCCGCGAAGCCCTCACTGCGTCTGCCCTCCACTGGCAGATGGCGCGCTGGACCACGCAGGACCTGACCGGACTGGATGAGGACAGCTTCATCGGCTACCCGGTCGACGCCGGCATCGGCTGCTTCATGGATACCGACACCCAGCAGGCACTGCTGGCCCTGATCGAACAGGCCGATGGCGACGAGGGCAGCGCGTGGTCGGATGCGCTGATCGACCATGACGGCCTGGATGAAGGCGCCGAATACCGCCCCTGGGGCGAGGACTCTCCACACGGCCTGGTCGTATTCACCAGCGGCTGGGGCGACGGCGTCTATCCCAGCTACTGGGCGCTGGATACCTCCGGCATTCCGGTCGCCCTGGTCACCGACTTCCTGTGCATCCAGGGCGGTGATGGGCGCGACGAGCGCGAGATCGCCGACCAGGCCTATCGCGACAGTCTTCCACCCGAAGAAGCTGAAGCGCTGGCACGGCTGGTTGTCGCCGTGGACCGCGACGACCCGGATGCGCTGCGAGAGCTGTTGAAGGATGCGCCACAACGCGCCAACCAGATCGAACCCGGTTGCGGCGGCACCGCCCTGTTCGAGGCGATCCGTCTGGACCGTCCGCAGGCATTGCGCGTGCTGCTGCAGGGCGGCGCGTTGCCGGCGATGCCGGAGCGCCTGCACATGAGCAAAGTGACCAGCTACCTGGACTATGCGCGCTTCCTGAAGAAGCCGCGCAGCGTGGAGCTGATGGCAGTACTGGAAGCGCCGGTGGTGGCTATCACCCCCACGCCGATGCCGGCACCTCAACGCAGTTTCTGGGACCGGCTGTTCGGGCGGAAGTGATCGACCCCGGGAACAGCAACGCCGGGCATGGCCCGGCGCTACCGTTCAGCTCTCTCAGCCCGCATCCACCGCCAGCGCGCCGAGAGCACTGGCCTTGATCCGCTCCTTGGCCTTTTCACAGGCGCCACCGCAATCCAGGCGCGAGGCCTCCAGCTGCGGCGGCAGGTGCTCGGCCAGGAAGTCGATGAACACGCGCACCGCCGGCAGCAGGCCGCGGCGCGAGGCAAACACGGCATGGCACACGCCCTGCGGCAGCGACCAGTCCGGCAGCACCACTTCCAGTTCGCCGTTGCGCACCGCATCGGCGCACACGGTTTCCGGCAGCATGGTGATGCCGAAACCGTCCTTCACCATGCTCTGCAGCAGCGGGAAGTCGAAACCGGCCACGCGCGGCTGCAGGTCGACCCGGCGCACTTCGCCTTCCGGGCCGTGCAGCTCCCAGCGCTGGCGGGCTTCGTCTTCGCTGATGCTGAGGGTGACGTGCTGGGTCAGCTCTTCAGGATCCTTCGGCCGGCCGGCGCGATCCAGGTACTTCGGGCTGGCCACCAGCAGTTCCTGCACCTGTCCAAAGCTGCGCATCACCAGGCTGCCATCGTCGTCCAGGCGCGAGCGCACGCGCAGGGCCACGTCGTAGCCTTCATTGATGATGTCCACGCGGCGGTTGCTGATGTTCAACTGCAGGCGCACCTTCGGGTACTGCTCAAGGAACTTGGGCAGCAGCTTGGGCAGCTGCATCTGCGCCAGCGATACCGGCACGCTGGCGCGCACCACGCCGCGCGGTTCCGCGCTGAGGCGGTCCACCACTTCGCGTGCGGCCTGTGCCTCGGCCAGCATCGTCTGCGCGTGGCGGTGCACGCTGGTGCCGACATCGGTGACGGCGAAACGACGCGTGGAGCGCTGCAGCAGGCGAACGCCCAGGTCGGTTTCCAGCTGGCTGATGCGGCGGCTCAGGCGCGACTTGGGGATACCCAGTGCGCGCTCGGCGGCGGCGAATCCGCCATGGTCGACCACCATCGCGAAGTAGTACAGATCATTCAGGTCATGCATGCCCGAGTTCCATATCTAGAACAATACGTGGCATTCAACCACCTTTATCCCGCCTTTGCAACAACCTATCGTTCTCTCCGTCGGCGGCAAGTCCGCCACCTCTCCCGAACATAGGTACTGCCATGAAGCTTCTGCACATCGACGCCAGCGTGCTTGGCGACAACTCCGTCTCCCGCCACCTGACCGCCGCCGTGGTGGCCCAGTTCACGCAGCAGATCGACGGCCTGCAGGTTGATTATCGCGATCTTGACGCCAATCCGGTACCGCATCTGCGCAGCGGATCGCTTGCCAAAACCGACGCTGCCGAAGCCGCCGATGCTGAACAGGTACTCGAGCAGTTCCTGGCGGCCGACATCGTGGTGATCGGCGCGCCGATGTACAACTTCAGCATTCCGTCCACCCTGAAGGCCTGGATCGACCGCGTGGCCGTGGCCGGGCGCACCTTCAAGTACACCGAGAACGGTCCGGTCGGCCTGGCCGGTGGCAAGCGGGTGATCATCGCCAGCAGCCGTGGCGGCATCTACACCGATTCGCCCGCGGACTTCCAGGAGCCCTTCCTGCGCCAGACGTTTGCCTTCTGGGGCATCAACGATGTCGAGTTCGTACGCGCCGAAGGCATCGCCTACTCGCCGCAGCACCGCGAAGACGCCATTGCTGGCGCACTGGCAGCGCTGCCGTCGCACGAAGCGGCCGCGGCCGCTGCTGCATAAGCGTTCCAGCGTTCGGCGCCGCTCTCTCCTCGTCTAGGCGCTGAACGCGGGCCGGGATCCCCTCCCCCATCCCGGCCCACCCTGGCGGCCCCGCTTTGCGGGGCCGTTTTTTTGTGGCGTATGGACTGAGCGCTACGTCATCCACGCATGGCGTGGCTCTACCGCACGTGCGCGTGGATACGCTGCCATGCGCGACGCTCACCAGAACGTTAGGCTGGGGCCATGAACTACATCGTGACCACTGCACACCGCAGCGAATTTCCGCACCCGATCACCCTGCGCCGTGGCCAGGCGCTGGTGGTGGGCGAACGTTATGAAGGGCCTGAAGGCTGGGAAGACTGGTTCCTGTGCGAGGCAGAGGGCCAGCAGCCGGGATTCGTGCCCGCGCCGGTGATCGGCCGCGACGCGCAGGGTGGCGCATTTGCCACGGAAGACTACTGTGCGCGCGAACTGGATGTGGATCCCGGGCAGCTGCTGCGTGGCGAGCGCACGCTCAATGGCTGGGCGTGGTGCGTGCCGGAGACGGGCGAACCGGGCTGGGTGCCGTTGGAGAAGGTGCGAGTTGTGGAGTGATCACGGTGGTTCATCCACGCATGGCGTGGATGTAGCCCGCATCGTAGATCCACGCCATGCGTGGATACGGTGCCATGCAAGCATGGCACCCACCAGAGCCGCAGCAGTGCCATGCAAGCATGGCACCCACCAGAGCCAGAGCAGTGCCATGCAAGCATGGCACCCACCCCATCAGGCTATCAGCCGATGGTTTCCAGGCCACCCATGTACGGGCGCAGCGCCTCCGGCACGGTGATGCTGCCGTCGGCGTTCTGGTAGTTCTCCATCACCGCGATCATCGCGCGGCCCACCGCCACGCCCGAGCCGTTCAGCGTGTGCGCCAGCTCCGGCTTGCCGGTGGCCGGGTTGCGCCAGCGGGCCTGCATGCGGCGGGCCTGGAAGTCACCACAGTTCGAGCACGAGGAGATCTCGCGGTAGGTCTCCTGCGACGGCAGCCAGACTTCCAGGTCGTAGGTCTTCACCGCCGAGAAGCCCATGTCGCCGGTGCACAGCAGCACCTTGCGGTACGGCAGGCCCAGCTTTTCCAGCACCACTTCGGCGCAACGGGTCATGCGCTGGTGTTCGGCGTCGCTGTCTTCCGGGCGGCTGATCGAGACCAGCTCGACCTTCTCGAACTGGTGCTGGCGGATCATGCCGCGCACGTCGCGGCCACCGCTGCCGGCCTCGGCACGGAAGCACATCGAGTGGGCGGTCATGCGCAGCGGCAGGCGTTCGGCATCGACGATCTCGTCGCGCACGATGTTGGTCAGCGGCACTTCCGAGGTCGGGATCAGGTAGCGCGTGGAATCGCCCACGGCCGTCTTGAACAGGTCGTCCTCGAACTTCGGCAGCTGGCTGGTGCCGCGCAGCGAATCGGCGTTGACCAGCAGCGGCACGTTGGTCTCCTCGTAGCCGTGCTCGCCGGTGTGCAGGTCGACCATGAACTGGGCCAGCGCACGGTGCAGGCGCGCGATCGGGCCGCGCAGCACGGTGAAGCGCGAGCCGGACAGCTTGGCGGCGGTCTCGCCGTCCAGCCAGCCGTTGCGGGCGCCCAGTTCGACGTGGTCGAGCACCTTGAAATCGAACTGGCGCGGGGTTCCCCAGCGCGACTGCTCGACGTTGTCGTTCTCGTCGGCACCGGCCGGCACGTCATCGGCCGGCAGGTTCGGGATGCCCATCGAGATCGCTTCGATCTTCTCGCGCAGCTCGTCCAGCGCCACTTCCGAGGCCTTCAGCTCGTCGGCGAAGGCGGCGACCTCGGCCATGATGGCCGAGACGTCCTCGCCCTTGGCCTTGGCTTGGCCGATGGCCTTGGAACGGCTGTTGCGCAGGCTCTGCAGCTCCTGGGTCCGCACCTGGATGCGCTTGCGATCAGCCTCCAGGGACTCCAGGGCAGACACGTCGAGCTCGAAGCCGCGGCTGGTGCGCAGGCGTTCGGCGAGGTCGGCGGGCTGGTGGCGGAGCAGGGCTGGATCAAGCATGGCAGGTGTCGTGGTGGGTATCAGGGATGGGATTATCGCTTGTTATACGGATTTCTGCCGCCCGGTTCATTCCCGCCGTGGCAGAATCGAGCCATTCCGTACTGGTCCGGTCCATGTCTGCACCCCGCTCGTCGTCCGCCAAGTCGTTCACTGTGCATATCCCGCGCAACGCCCTGAAGATCGCCGGCATCGCCTTCGGCGTGGGCGTACTGCTGTTCGTGCTGGTCTGGCTGACCGGCCGCGACAAGGAGTTCTTCCGCGCCGACCCGGCCGCACAGACCCCGCAGGAAACCGCCCAGGTCGAGCCCCTGCCGGAACCCTTGGCCGCTGCAGCCGGTTCCAGCGACATGCCTGACGCCAAGCCGGCACCGGTGGAGGAAGAAGCGCCGAAGCTGGTCGAAACCGCTCCGCCGCCACCCGCCCCGATCGCCGAGCCGGCCCCGGCCGCCCCGGGCGCTGCGCCGGCTGCGACCAGCAACAGCCAGCCGATGCCGATTGCCGGCCAGTCGCCGCCGCCGTCGTACCCCGCCGCCGCCCTGCGCGCCGGGGAAACCGGCACCGTGGTGGTACGCGTAGACGTGGACGCCACCGGCTATCCCAACAACGCCACAGTGATCCAGCGCAGTGGTTCACGCGACCTCGACCGTGCCGCCACCGACGCGGTGCGCCGCTGGCGTTTCACCCCGGCGCAGAGCAATGGCCAGGCCGTGCCCGGCAGCATTGAAGTGCCGTTCGACTTCAAGACGCAGTAACTGAACGCTTCCCGGCAGGCAAACTGAACCCTGCCGGTGGCGTTGACGCAGCGCTGACACTTCCCGTCCATGGCTCGGGCAACACTTCCCACGTCGTCAGTTGACGGAAGGAGTTTGCGATGACTGCCACCACCCACGAAGACCTTCATTCGCCGCAGCTGCAGCAGGATTCGAGCGTGCAGCACAAGCCCACGTCGCCCTGGATGTGGATCGCGCTGATTGTGGCGATGTTTGCGGCCGCCCTGCTGTGGCTGCGCCATTCCAACCAGGAGGATGTGGCGCCGGCACCGGTCGGTGAGCGCATGTTGCCCGCCCCTGAGCAGGCTGCGGTGACCGATGCAGCAGCACCTGCAACGCGCCAGGCCGCCCCGGCCTCCAGCCAGCACAAGACTGCGCCGGTCGCGCGTAATCGCGAAGCACGCCCTCTGGCCAGCAACCGCATGCCCACCTACCCCGCTGCCGCACTGCGCAGTGGCGTGCAGGGCAGCGTGATCGCCAGCCTGAATGTCGATACCCGTGGCAATGTCGCCAACGCTGCGATTGTTTCGCGCAGCGGCGAGCGCAGCCGCGACCTGGATCGTGCGGTGCTGAACACCGTGCAGAACTGGAAGTTCCAGCCGGCGGTGCATGACGGCCGAGCAGTAGCAAGCGTGGTGCGGGTCCCGGTGGATTTCCGTACCGAGCAGCGTTGATCGCGGACGAGGGGTTCGTGATGTTTCGACGGAGGCTTCGGCCTCCGTCCTTTTATGCGGGAAAGCGTGCCAACCAAGGTTGGCACCTACCGGGAGATGTGAGCATGCCAACCAAGGTTGGCACCTGCCGGGCAATGCGATCCGCCGGGCATGACCCGGCGGATGCAGTAACGATCAGGCCAGGTTGAACCCGGCGCTGCGGGCCAGGCCGTCGAAGTCCGGGAAGGACGTGGCGACGTTGGCGATATCGTTGATGCGCACCTCGCCGTCACTGATCTGGCCGGCAATGGCGAAGGCCATGGCGATGCGATGGTCACCGTGGCTTTCGATGGTGCCGCTGCCCAGGCGCACGCCACCATGCAGGGTGGCACCGTCTTCGGTTTCGTCCACCTGCATGCCCAGCGCGCGCAGGCCGGTGGCCATCGCTGCGAGACGATCGGATTCCTTCACCCGCAGCTCGGCGGCGCCGGTCACCACGGTCTGGCCTTCGGCGGCGGCGGCGGCCACGAACAGCGCGGGGAACTCGTCGATCATGTCCGGCACCAGTGCTTCCGGAATGCGTGCACCCTTCAGCGGGGCGTAGCGCACCACCAGGTCCGCCACCGGTTCACCGCCCTGCTCGGCCGGATTCTCTTCGGTGATGTCGGCACCCATCAGGCGCAGCGCGTGCAACAGACCGGTGCGGCGCGGGTTCAGGCCGACCTGTTTCAGGCGCAGCTCGGAGCCCGGAATGATGCTGGCAGCCACCAGATAGAACGCCGCAGACGAGAAGTCGGCCGGCACCACGATATCCGTGGCACGAAGGCGTTGGCCGCCGCGCAGGCGCGCCTTGCCCGGCGAGAATTCGATGTCCACGCCGAACGCGGACAGCATGCGTTCGGTGTAGTCACGGGTCGGGTGCGGTTCGGTCACCTGGGTTTCGCCCTGCGCGTACAGGCCTGCCAGCAACACCGCCGACTTGATCTGCGCGCTGGCCACCGGCGAGGCGAAGTCGATGCCGTGCAGCGTCTGGCCGCCATGCACGTGCAGCGGCGGCGTCCCGTCTTCCTGGGTGTCGATCTTCGCGCCCATCTGCGACAGCGGGCCGGTCACGCGGCGCATCGGACGGCCGGACAGCGACTCATCGCCGATCAGCGTGCAGTCGAACGCCTGGCCCGCCAGCAGGCCGGCCAACAGGCGCATGCCGGTACCGGCGTTGCCGCAGTCCAGCGGCGCATCCGGCGCCTTCAGGCCGTCGATGCCGACGCCGTGCACGATGCGCTGCGACGGGCTGGGGGTTTCGATGCGCACGCCCAGCTGGCCGAAGATGCGCGCAGTGGCGCGGGTGTCCTCGCCTTCCAGGAAACCTTCGATATGCGAGGTGCCATCGGCCAGCGCGGCGAACATCACCGAGCGGTGCGAGACCGACTTGTCGCCGGGAATGGTCAGGCTGCCCTGCAGCGGCTGGCCCTTGCGGGCGATCCAGTGTTGCGCGTTGCTCATCGTTCGATCGTTCCGTAAACGCCGGCAGCGCCGGCGATGCATCAGGGAGCGGCGGCCGTGGCCGCCGCCGCAGCACTCAGGGCACGGCCACCGGATAGGAGCCGAGTACCTTGATCTGTGCCGAGTGCGCTTCCAGTTCGGCCAGCGCGGCCTGCATCGGCGCATCGTCGATGTGGCCGGCCAGGTCGATGAAGAAGCCGTATTCCCACTTGCCGTGGTGCGACGGCCGCGACTCGATGCGGTTCATGCTGATGCCGTGGCGGGCGAACGGACTGAGCACGTCGAACAGCGCACCGGGCTTGTCATGGATGAACACCAGCACCGAGGTGCGGTCGTGGCCGGAGGTCGGGAAGATATTCCGGCCCACCACCAGGAAGCGGGTGGTGTTGTCGGCGTCGTTCTGGATCGGCTTGGTGACCACCTTCTTCAGGCCGTAAACATGGCCGGCACTCTCGCCACCGATGGCCGCTGCGTCGTCGGCGTTGCGCGCACGACGCGCACCTTCGGCATTGCTCGAGACCGGAATCTTCTCGGCCTTGGGCAGGTTGGCGCGCAGCCACGCCGAGGTCTGCATGAACGACTGCGGATGCGCGTAGATGCGCTCGATGTCCTCGATCCGGCCACTGCGCGACATCAGGTACTGCTGCACGCGCAGTTCCACTTCGCCACAGATCTTCAGGTTGGAGGTCAGGAACATGTCCAGGGTGATCTGGATGGTGCCCTGCCCCGAATTCTCCACCGGCACCACGCCGAAATCGGCGTTGCCCGCTTCCACTTCCTGGAACACTTCTTCGATGCTGGCCATCGGCAGGCCCAGCGCCGAGCGGCCGAAGTGCTTGAGCACGGCCTGCTGGCTGAAGGTGCCTTCCGGGCCGAGGTAGCCGATCTTCAGCGGCTCCTGCTGGGCCAGGCAGGCCGACATGATCTCGCGGTAGACGTGCACCAGCAGCTCATCGCTGAGCGGGCCTTCGTTGCGGTCCACCACCATGCGCAGCACCTGCGCTTCGCGCTCGGGGCGGTAGTAGTCGACGGCAGCGGCCAGCTTGCCCTTGGCCTTGCCGACCTGGTGGGCGAAACGTGCGCGCTCGGCGATCAGGCTCTGGATGTCGCGGTCGATCTGGTCGATCTTCGAGCGCACATCGGCCAGCGCCAGCGGCGCCAGGGTGGGCGCCGGATTCGACGCAGCCTTGGACGTGCTCTTGCCCTTGGCCTTGGTGGAGGCGCTGTCCTTGGCCGGTTCGGCCTTCTTCGGCGCCTTCTTGCTGGATTTGCTGCTTGCCATCGGAATTCCCTGTTGCGGGGCACGCACCCGACGGTGCGCGCCGTTCATTGCTCAGCCGTGACGCTGCTGGAAATCGGCCATGAAGGCGACCAGCGCCTCGGCCCCGGCCAGCGGCATGGCGTTGTACAGCGAAGCACGGATGCCGCCGACCACCTTGTGGCCCTTCAGCGCCAGCAGGCCAGCGGCCTTGGCTTCGGCGACGAAGCGGGCGTCGAGTTCGGCATCGGGCAGGAAGAACGGAATGTTCATGCGCGAACGGGCCGCATGTGCGACTTCATTGCGGTAGAAGCCGCCGGAGCCGTCGATGGCGCCGTACACCAGCGCGGACTTGGCGGCGTTGCGCTTGGCGAATTCGGTCACGCCGCCCTCGGCCAGCATCCACTTGAACACCAGGCCGGCCAGATACCAGTTCCAGGTCGGCGGCGTGTTGAGCATCGAATCGCGGGCGACGTGCGAGCGGTAATCGAAGATGTCCGCGCGCGGCTGGCCACTGCGCTCGAGCAGGTCGCGGCGGATGATCATCACCGCGATGCCGACCGGGCCCAGGTTCTTCTGCGCGCCGGCGTAGATCACGCCGTAACGGCGCACGTCCAGCGGTTCGCTGGCGATGGACGAACTGAAATCGGCGATCAACGGGACGTTGCCGGTATCGGGCACATCACGGAACTCGACGCCATGGATGGTCTCGTTGGCAGTGATGTGCACGTAGGCGGCATCGGGTGACAGCTGCCAATCGGCACGCGCCGGCAGTTCGCGGTAGCCGTTGGCCTCGCTGCTGGCGGCGATGTTGACATCAACGTAGACACCGGCCTGCTTGACCGCCGTCTTGCCCCAGTGACCACTGACCACGTAATCGGCACGCTGGCCGGGGGTGGCGAAGTTGAGCGGGATCAGCGCCTGCTGGGTGGTGGCACCACCGGACAGGAACAGCACCGCATAGTCTTCGGGGATATCGAGCAGTCGACGCAGGTCGGCCTCGGCCTCGGCGGCCACGGACATGAACTCCGCGCCGCGATGGCTCATTTCCACGATCGAGGCACCGGTACCGTGCCAGTCCAGCATTTCCGCCTGCGCCTGGCGCAGGACCGATTCCGGCAAGGTTGCAGGGCCGGCACTGAAGTTGAACGCGCGCGTCATGTCACACCTGTGGGGCAAGACCCCTAGTATGCCGCAGTGCACCAGCCTTGCGGCCTAGTGCGGCAAGGGAAATTTGGTTTCATTGGAATCCATTGGCGACGCGACCGGGTAGTGCCGGCCGCTGGCCGGCAACCTCATGGATTCGGGGCGGCGGCTGCCGGCCAGCGGCCGGCACTACCGTCACCGCGCGACCATCAGCGCGCGCCGAACCAGAGCAGCAGGCTGAGCAGTGCGGCCAGCAGCAGCGCACTCACCAGCAGCCACGGCCAGCGCCGGACCTTGCGCGGCGCGGCCGGCAGCACCGGGGTCTGTTCGGCCTCCTGGCTGGACTCGTCTTCCGCAGGCAGCGGACGCCGGCGCGGGTCGTGCGGCACTTCCAGCACGAACCGGTGCTGGCCATCGAACACCACCTGGTCGCCCGCCTGCAGCCAGCAGTGGCGCACGGCCACGCCATTGACCCGGGTGCCGTCGGCACTGCCCAGGTCACGCAGCAGCACGCGCTCGCCGTGCACTTCCACGCGGGCATGCTGTTCGGCGAACGCAGGATCGTCGATGGCGATGTCGGCGTCGTTGCCGCGGCCGATCAGGCGGGCCCGCGACAGGGTATAGCTGCGCCCATGGTGCAGCCCGCCGACGCCGCGCAGCAGCCGCTGCTGCTCATCGGAGCCATCGTCGTTTTTCGGTGCGGGCGCCTGCAGCAGGCTCTCGACTTCGCCCTGCAGGACCATTTCCACGCCATCCACGTACACCGCATCGCCTGCACGCAGCAGGGCCATCCGGCGAACCGGGCGACCATTCACGTGGATGCCGCGGATACCGTTACCGACCTGCAGCCAGAGGCCGCGATCATCCATGCAGAACTGCGCCAGCAGAAGGGCACCGTTGCCGGCATCGCCGAGCCGCACACTACCGTTGGCCTGGCGCACGATGCGTTGCACCCCGGGCCGCAGCGGCTGGTCGGGCTGTTGTTGTTGACTGAAGTGAACAAGCAGGTTCTGCACGCGGCGCAGCCTAGCAGGTTGGTCGCCAACGAAGAAGAACCCACGATGAGTGCTTGGCGCGAAGGCCCTCGATGCGCACAATGCTCGCCCTCTATTGATCATCCCCGCCCTGCGCCAGGAGCCCGTATGTCCAGCATCGATGTCCGCCACGCCCACGCCCTGCCCGACGCACAGGCGCGCGCCGCGATCGAACAGGTTGCCGCCAAGTTGTCCGAGCGCTTCGGCCTGAAGTCGTCCTGGACCGCCGACGTGCTGAACTTCTCTGGCAGCGGCGTGGACGGTGCGATCGAGCTGCAGCCGGGCGCCGTGCGCGTGACCGCCAAGCTGGGCTTCCTGCTGTCGGCGATGAAGGGCATGGTCGAGGGCGAGATCCAGCGCGTGCTGAAGGAAAAGCTGGGCTGAACCCCGGCGGCGGCCGTCACGGCCGTGCAACGCCATCGCGCGCTACTCTCGGGGCAGGCCCAACTCCCACGGGAAGTGCGATGAACCAGTACGAAAACGATGACCGCCGCAACGACGACGCCTCGTTCGGTGACCAGGCCGAGCGCTTCTCGCGCAAGCTGAGTGACTCGGCGCAGCAGGTCTGGCTGGCCGGCCTGGGCGCCCTGGGCCGTGCACAGGCCGAAGGCAGCCGCTTCTTCGACGGCCTGGTGAAGGAAGGCGAAGCCTGGGAGGCCCGCCGCCGTGAACGCCACGGCGAACAGGGCCCGGGCTGGCGCGACAACGTGGAATCCTCGCTGGATGAGGCCCGCGAGAAGGCCTCTGGCACCTGGAACAAGGTCGAAAAGGCCTTCGATGACCAGGTGCAGGGCGTGCTCAAGCGCCTGCATGTCCCCACTGCGGACGAGGTGACCGCGCTGGAAGCCCGTATCGACGCCCTGCACGCGCGGCTGGCCAAGCTGGAAAACCGTGCGGCCTCGGGCACCGATGCTCCCGCCCCGGGCAGCCATCAATCGCCAGGCAGCGTGCCCTGACCGGCCATTGTTGCAATGCAATAAAATTTGATTGACAATCGCGAGCAACCCGCCAATCGCTTCGGCTGCCGTTTGTTCCCTCCCCTCACGGCTTCAGGATTGGCGGGTTTTTCGTGCCTGCCGTATGCCGATCTGAGCGTTCCATCACGCTTCCTGTCAGGAACGTCCTGACCCAGCCGGATAGTACGACCTTTACACTGTCGTCTTCCGCATTCGCCCCTGCCGCGCACCTCCTGCATGCTCCCTTGGATCCTGGCCCTGCTGTCGGCCCTGCTTACCTGTTCCCTGGCTGTTGTCTATCTGTGGTGGATCAAGCGGCGGCAGAAGGAGATGCAACTCGGCCTGCAAGCCCTGGCCGGCATGCACTGGCGCGAGTTCTCGGTACTGGTCAAGCGCATGCTGCGCGAACAGCGCGGCCTGCGTGAACTGAATGACCCGGCGGAGGAGTCCCGCGAGCCAAGCAGCGATTTCCTGCTCAGCGACGGCCCCAACCAGTGGCTGGTGTCCTGCAAGCATGGCCTTGCCTACCGTATCGGCACCGCCGCAGTGAACGAGCTGGGGGCTGCTGCGCGCCTGGCCGGCGCCAAGGGCGGCGTGCTGCTGACCGAAGGCCGGATGGAACGCGACGGCCGCAGCGCTGCCGAGAAGCAGGCGGTCGAGGTGCTGGACGGTCCACGCCTGTGGCCGCTGCTGCAGCCCTACCTGCCGGCGGAAATCGAAACCCGTGTGCGCGCCAGCGCCCGTCATGAAGCCCTGCGCCGGATCGCCATTGCCGCGCTCGGCGCGGTCACGCTGGGCCTGCTGGTGGGGTTGAGCCTGCAAGGGCTGCATGTGCAGGACGCCCCGCCTGTTGCCGAGGTGGCGGACACCCCCGCGCCGGTTGCGCCTGCGGTTGAAGCGGCGCCCGAACCGGCGCCGGCCCCCGCCACCACGCCGCCGGCCGCTGCGCCTGCGCCGGCCACGCTCTCAACCGATGCGCGCAGCAATCCCAACCCGGATGCCGCCACGCTGGAGCGCTTCCAGGCCGATCTGTCCCGTGCCTTGGCCGGCAAGCCCGGCATCGCCAGCGGTGTCTGGCTGACCCGGCAGACGCTGGCGATCAACCGCACCGGCGAGCTGGACGCGGTGTGGCCGCGGGTCTGCGAGGAAGTGCTTCACTATCCTGCCCTGCGCAACGTGCGCATCCAGCTCAACGCCCGCCCCGGCGTGGATGAGCCGGTGCGCTGGCGGCAATGCGCCACGTATTGATTGGGACCAACATCCACGCATGGCGTGGATCTACTGAATCCCGGTTGCGATCATGCGATGCGCGCGAACCCCTGGTAGATCCACGCCATGCGTGGATGCCTTTGCAGAGTCGAGCATCGGCTCGGTTCTACATGGCGCCCGCTCAGCCCAAAGCCGCGAGATGGGCGATGTAACTGGAGCGCGATTCACCTGCCGCTCTGGCCTGCGCATCCAGCCTCGCCAGGATCCGACGTGGCAGGCTGATGTTGACCCGCTCGATGGTGTCGTCCAGCAGGGCCGGATCAATGCAGATGTACGCAAGAATCCAACGGATGTCCTTGGATGCCTCGGCGGCGATTTTCTGTGGCGCGGAAGGTGTCGGAATCGAGCGCCCGTCATCCAGGGCCGCATCAATCCAGGCGAGCGCAGCCTCCTCGGCAGCGCTGAGCGCCTCCTCAAGCGTGTCGGCCGCCGAGAAGCACCCCGGCAGATCCGGAACGACCACACCCCACGCGGTGCGCTCATCGCCTGCCTCGATCAAGACTGGATATCGCATGGGCCCTCCTACGTCAGTCCTGCGAGCATCCGCATCGCCTGCACCAGCCCTTCCCCAGATCCTTCCTTGGGTGAGGAACGGTGATGATGTGAGGGTGCTGCGGGTGCACGAATACACTATGGGATCCGCGGATCCGACGACAGATCCAACCTGCCGCTTCCAGATCCCGGATGGGGTCCCTGCTCTTCATGCAGGGACGATACACATCGCACACACGCCCCGACAGAGTTCAAGGCGACAGTCGTTCCGGCCCAGTAGATCCACGCCATGCGTGGATGGAATCCCTATCGCGCGCCCGGCGCGAAGCGCGCCACCAGATCCCAGGCATCCCCCAGGAACACCTGGCGCACACGGGTGATCGGCTGTTCGCCGCGCCAGGTCAGGCGCTCGATCACCAGACAGGCGGTGCCGGGTTTCACCTCCAGCAGCTTGGCGGTGGCGGTGTCCGCGCCCCAGGCACTGATGCGGTGCTGGGCACGGGTCCACGACACGTTCTGCAGCAGCCAGCTGCCCGGCGCGGTGGTACTGAAATCGACCTCCAGCACCTCGGGCACGCCCACCGGGCTGATCAGGCGGTGCTCCAGCGCCAACGGACGGCCATCGGCCAGGTGCAGGCAGCGCATCGCCAGCAGCGTCTCCTGGCCGGCCAGCTCCACTTCACCGGCATTGCCAGCGTCGGCCAGGCGCAGCTCGCGCTGCAGCAGAAGATAGGCGTACTGATGGCCGCGCGAGCCGACCTCCATCGCGATATCGGGAATCTCCAGCGCCACCTGCTCCAGGTGTGGGGGCTGCCGCGCCACGAACGAACCGGCGCGGCGGCGCCGCTCGATCATGCCGCTCTCGGCCAGCGCGGTCAGCACCTTGTTCACCGTCATCCGCGAGCAGCCGTACTGCTCCATCAGCTCGTGCTCGTACGGAATACGGAAGCCCGGCGCCCACTCTCCGCTGAGGATGCGGCTTTCCAGATCGCTGCGGATACGCTGGTTGAGCGTGGCGGACTTGCTGGCCTTCACGTGATGGGGTCTCGGTGGCGGGATGCGATCAGCCCAGCACGCCGCGCAGGGCGGCAGCGAAGGCGGTGGTGATCGCCTCGCGTTGCAGGTGGCGGCCGTCGGCCACGCACTGGCGGCCATGGCGCCAGACCGATCGCAGCGCGCCATTACGTGCGGCGAACACCCAGCTGTCAAGCCATGCGTCGTCCTGCCGCGCCTGTAGCGCGGGGTGTGCGGCATCCAGCTCGACCAGGTCGGCACTGGCGCCGACCTGCAGGCCGGCGGCCACGCCCAGGGCCTGTGCACCGCCGTGCAGTGCGCCCTCGAACAGGAAGCGGCCGGTGCTGCGGGTGGCATCCGGTGCCAGCACATTGCGCCCGCGCAGGGTCAGGCGTTGGCCGTATTCAAGCAGGCGCAGTTCTTCGGCCGCATCAATCAGCACATTGGAATCGGAACCGACACCGAAGCGACCGCCCTCGCGTGCGAACGCCTGCATCGGGAACAGGCCGTCGCCCAGATTGGCCTCGGTGATCGGGCACAGGCCGGCCACGGCCTGGCTGGCCACAATGGCCGCGCGCTCGTCGTCGGTGATGTGAGTGGCATGCACCAGGCACCAGCGCGCATCCACCGGCGCATGGTTGTACAGCCACTGCACCGGGCGCTGGCCGCTCCAGGCCAGGCAGGCCTCGACTTCACGTACCTGCTCGGCGATATGGATGTGCACCGGGCCGTCGGTCAGCGGCAGCAACGCACTCAGTTCTTCGCCGGTGACCGCGCGCAGGCTGTGCGGGGCAATGCCGAGCACCGCATCGGGCAGCGCGGCCAAAGACGGCTTGGCGGCGTCCAGCAGATGCGCAAATCCCTCTACGTCGTGGATCAGGCGTCGCTGCGCGGGGTTCGGTGCCGCCCCGCCGAAATCGGCATGTGCATAGAACACCGGCAGCAGGGTCAGGCCGATGCCGGTCTGGTCGGCCGCCGCCGCAATCCGCGCGCTCATCTCGGCACGGTTGGCATACGGCCGGCCGTCAGCATCGTGGTGCAGGTAGTGGAATTCACCGACGCGGGTGAAGCCGCTTTCCAGCATTTCCATGTAGGCCTGGGCGGCGATGGCCTGCACCGCGTCCGGGCGCAGATGGGCCAGGAAGCGATACATCAGCTCGCGCCAGCTCCAGAAGCTGTCACCGTCGCCGCCGCCGATCTCGGTCAGCCCGGCCATGCCGCGCTGGAACGCATGGCTGTGCAGGTTGGGCAGGCCCGGCACCAGGATGCCGGCGCGGGTATCGCCCGCCTGCGCGCCCTGCCCCGTACTGATCGCCGTGATGCGACCGTCCTGCACCTGCAGGCGGACATCGCGGGCCCAACCCTCGGCCAGCAGGGCGTGGGCGGCATGGAAACTGTGCGGGGAACGCGAATCGGACATGGCTGGACAACCCGAAATGGACGCCTATATTGTATAGACATATAAGCACAGCCGCGTTGTGGATGCCATGCACGTCGATACCCTCTGGTCCAACGTTCACCTGATCACCCTCGATGGCGAGGGGCTGGGTGTCATCCGCGATGGCGTACTGGCCTGCGCCAACGGCCGCATCGTCCATGTCGGCGCGGCCGGCAGCGATGCCCACCTGCAGCCGACCACCCGCATCGACGGCGAAGGCCGCTGGATTTCGCCCGGACTGATCGACTGCCACACCCACCTGGTCTACGCCGGCAACCGCGCCAACGAGTTCGAGCAGCGCCTGCAGGGCGTCAGCTATGCCGACATCGCCCGTGCCGGCGGCGGCATCGTCTCCACCGTGCGCGCCACCCGCGCCGCCACGCCGGAACAGCTGGCCCGCGAAAGCCGGCCGCGCCTGTTGGCGATGCGCGCCGAGGGCGTGACCACCCTCGAGATCAAATCCGGCTACGGCCTGACCCTGCCCGACGAGCGCAAACAGCTGCAGGTGGCGCGTGCGCTGGGCGAGGAATGCCGGGTCAACGTGGTGACCACCTTCCTCGGCGCACACGCGATTCCGCCGGGCCGCGAAGCACAGGAATACACCGACGAGGTGTGCAACGTGATGATTCCGGCCATCGCCGCCGAAGGCCTGGCCGAAGCGGTGGATGTGTTCTGCGAGAACATCGCCTTCTCGCCGGCGCAGGCGCGGCAGGTCTTCGAAGCGGCGCGCGCCAACGGGCTGGCGGTGAAGATCCACGCCGAGCAGCTGAGCAACCAGCATGGCGCCGAACTGGCCGCCAGCTTCGGTGCACTCTCGGCCGACCATATCGAACACCTGGACGATGCCGGCATCGCCGCGATGGCCGCGGCCGGGACCGTGGCGGTGCTGCTGCCCGGTGCCTTCTATTTCACCCGCGATACCACCCTGCCACCGATCGCGGCGCTGCGTGCGGCCGGCGTGCCGTTGGCGCTGGCCACCGACAGCAACCCCGGTACCTCGCCACTGACCAGCCCGCTGCTGGCGATGAACATGGGCGCGACCCTGTTCCGCCTGACCGTGGACGAATGCATCGCCGGCTTCACCCGTGAGGCGGCGCGCGCATTGGGCCGTGGCGACCGAATCGGCCGCCTGGCCGTGGGCCTGGACTGCGACCTGGCGATCTGGGACATCGACGCCCCCGCCGACCTGGTCTATCGCATTGGATTCAACCCGCTGCACGCGCGCGTGGTGCGCGGACAGCCCGACCTGCCTGCCTCCTGGAGCAACACATGAGCAACACCCTGGTTCTTCGCCCCGGCCATGTCACTCTCGCCCAGTGGCGGCAGGTCTATCGTGGTGCGCCGCTTGCACTGGACCCGGCCGCGCTGCCGGTGGTGCGCGCCAGTGCGGCGGCCGTCGCCGCCATCGTCGCCAAGGGCGCGCCGGTGTATGGCATCAACACCGGCTTCGGCAAGCTGGCCAGCGTGCGCATCGAGCGCGAAGACCTGGCTACCCTGCAGCGGAACATCGTGCTTTCGCATGCGGCCGGTGTGGGCGAGCCGATGCCGGCCAGCGTGGTGCGTCTGATGATGGCGCTGAAGCTGGTCAGCCTGGCGCAGGGTGCTTCGGGCATCCGCGAGGAAACCCTGCTGCTGCTGGAAGCAATGCTGGTCAAGGGCGTGCTGCCGGTGGTGCCCGCACAGGGCTCGGTGGGTGCCTCGGGTGACCTGGCGCCGCTCTCGCACCTGGCCAGCGTGATGCTGGGCGTGGGTGAAGCCTTCATCGGTGACGAACGCCTACCGGCGGTCGACGCACTGGCACGTGTCGGCCTGCAACCGATCGAGCTGGGCGCGAAGGAAGGCCTGGCCCTGCTCAACGGCACCCAGTTCTCCACCGCCTATGCGCTGGCCGGCCTGTTCGAGATCGAGACCGTGTTCCAGGCCGCGTTGATCACCGGCGCGCTGTCGGTGGAAGCTGCCAAGGGTTCCGACACGCCCTTCGACCCGCGCATCCACGCGATCCGCGGCCAGCGCGGGCAGATCGCCACCGCCGCCACCCTGCGCGCGCTGATGCAGGGCTCGGACATCCGCGAGTCGCACCGTGACAACGACGTGCGCGTGCAGGACCCGTACTGCCTGCGCTGCCAGCCGCAGGTGATGGGCGCGGCGCTGGACATCCTGCGCCAGGCCGCGACCACGCTGGAAATCGAAGCCAACGGCGTGTCCGACAATCCGCTGGTGTTCACCGACACCGGCGAGGCACTGTCAGGCGGCAACTTCCACGCCGAGCCGGTCGCCTTCGCCGCCGACATGCTGGCGATGGCGGTGTGCGAGATCGGTTCGATCAGCGAGCGCCGCCTGGCGATGCTGGTGGACCCGGCGCTGTCCGGCCTGCCGGCGTTCCTGACCCCACGCCCGGGCCTGAATTCCGGCTTCATGATTCCGCAGGTGACCGCCGCCGCGCTGGTCTCGGAAAACAAGCAGCGCGCCTACCCGGCCAGCGTCGATTCGATCCCGACCTCGGCCAATCAGGAAGACCATGTGTCGATGGCCGCACACGGTGCGCGCCGCCTGATGCAGATGGCCGAGAACGCCGCCAACGTGATCGGCATCGAGCTGCTGGCCGCCGCGCAGGGCTGCGACTTCCACGCCCCGCTGCGCTCCAGCGCCGCGCTGGAAACCGTGCGCGCCACCCTGCGTGCGCAGGTGCCGACGCTGGAAGAAGACCGCTACTTCCATCCGGACATGGTTACCGCCACCCATCTGGTGCGCAGTGGCGCGCTGGCGCAGGGCCTGACCGACCTGCTGCCAACCGTGGAACCGCAGGCATGAATACCCATCCCGAATGGCTGACGGTGCACGAAGGCGATGCCCCGTTGATCGTCAGCTTCCCGCATACCGGCAGCGAGCTGCCGCACGACCTGATCGGCGACTACCACTCGCCGTGGCTGGCCCGCCGCGATGCCGACTGGTGGGTGCACGAACTGTACGATTTCGTGCGCGGCATGGGCGCGACCACGGTGCGCTCGGCGATCTCGCGCTCGGTGATCGACCTCAACCGCGATCCCAGCGGCGTGTCGCTGTACCCGGGCCAGAACACCACCGGCCTGTGCCCGCTCACCACCTTCGACAACCAGCCGCTGTACCACGCCGGCCGCGAACCGGATGACGTGGAAATTGCGCGCCGCCGCGACACGTATTTCCTGCCCTACCACGATGCGCTGGCCGCACAGATCACGCGCCTGCGCGCGAAGTTCGGCACTGTCGTGGTGTACGACGCGCACTCGATCCGCTCGCATATCCCGCACCTGTTCGACGGCGAGCTGCCGCAGTTCAACCTGGGCACCGCCGGTCCCTCCGGTGCTCCGGACACCTCCTGCGACAACGCGCTGAGCGATGTGGTGGAGAACCTGCTGAAGATCAGTGGCATGAGCCAGGTGCGTAACGGCCGCTTCAAGGGCGGCTGGATCACCCGCCACTACAGCAACGTCGCCGGCGGCGTGCACAGCCTGCAGATGGAACTGGCCTGCCGCGGCTACATGCACGAACCCCTGCCGGACCAGGTGGACGAGCACAGCTGGCCCACCCCGCTCGACCCCGACCACGCCGCACCGCTGCGCCACACCCTGGCGCAGGTGCTCAACGCCTGCCTTGAATTCGCAACGAACCGGAGCGCCGCATGACCCGCAACGACCCGACCCGCACCATTGCCGCGCCGACCGGCACCACGCTCAACGCCAAGAGCTGGCTGACCGAAGCGCCGCTGCGCATGCTGATGAACAACCTGCACCCGGACGTGGCCGAACGGCCGCAGGAACTGGTGGTGTACGGCGGCATCGGCCGTGCCGCGCGCGACTGGGAGAGCTTCGATGCCATCGTCGAGACGCTCAAGCGCCTGGACGATGACCAGACCCTGCTGGTGCAGTCGGGCAAGCCGGTGGGCGTGTTCCGCACCCACGCTGATGCACCGCGCGTGCTGATCGCCAATTCCAATCTGGTGCCACGCTGGGCCAACTGGGACCACTTCAACGAACTGGATAAGAGGGGCCTGGCCATGTACGGCCAGATGACCGCCGGCAGCTGGATCTACATCGGCGCGCAGGGCATCGTGCAGGGCACCTACGAGACCTTCGTGGAGATGGGCCGCCAGCATTTCGGTGGCGACCTGACCGGCAAGTGGCTGTTCACCGGCGGCCTGGGCGGCATGGGCGGCGCGCAGCCGCTGGCTGCCGTAATGGCCGGCGCGTCCTGCCTGGCCGTCGAGTGCCGCAAGAGCAGCATCGACATGCGCCTGCGCACCGGCTACCTGGACACCTGGACCGACAACCTGGACGAAGCGCTGCGGCTGATCGATGAATCGTGCAAGGCCGGTACGCCGAAGTCGGTGGGCCTGCTCGGCAACGTCGCCGACGTACTGGCTGAACTGCTCAAGCGCGGCGTGAAGCCGGACCTGCTGACCGATCAGACCTCCGCGCACGACCCGGTGAACGGCTACCTGCCGCAGGGCTGGACGGTCGAGCAGTGGGATGAGAAACGTGTCTCCGCCCCCAAGGAAGTGGAGAAGGCTGCACGCGCATCGATGGCCAACCACATCCGCGCCATGCTCGGCTTCCACGCACTGGGCGTGCCGACCGTGGACTACGGCAACAACCTGCGACAGATGGCGCTGGAAGAAGGCGTGGAGAACGCGTTCGACTTCCCGGGTTTCGTGCCGGCCTACATCCGTCCGCTGTTCTGCCGCGGCATCGGCCCGTTCCGCTGGGCCGCATTGAGCGGCGACCCGGAAGACATTGCCAAGACCGACGCCAAGGTGAAGGAACTGATTCCGGACAACCCGCACCTGCACCGCTGGCTGGACATGGCTGCCGAGAAGATCAAGTTCCAGGGCCTGCCGGCGCGCATCTGCTGGGTCGGCCTGGGTGATCGCGATCGACTCGGCCTGGCGTTCAACGAGATGGTCGCCAACGGCGAGCTGAAGGCACCGGTGGTGATCGGCCGCGATCATCTGGACAGCGGCAGCGTGGCATCGCCGAACCGCGAAACCGAAGCGATGGCCGACGGTTCGGATGCGGTCTCCGACTGGCCGCTGCTGAACGCCCTGCTCAACACCGCCAGCGGCGCGACCTGGGTATCGCTGCACCACGGTGGCGGCGTCGGCATGGGCTTCTCGCAACACGCCGGCATGGTGATCGTCTGCGACGGCACCGAGGCCGCGGCCAAGCGGATTGGCCGCGTGCTGTGGAACGACCCGGCCACAGGCGTGATGCGCCATGCCGATGCAGGCTATGAAATCGCGATCGACTGCGCGAAGGAAAAGGGGCTGGATCTGCCAGGAATCCTGGGCTGATCGCAGGGGTGCCGGCCAGCGGCCGGCACTACCGGAAGCGTAGGGTAGTGCCGGCCGCTGGCCGGCTCTCCCTGATGCGGGAATCGGTGCCCTTGACCCGCTCTCCCGCCGTGACCAACATGCGCCATCACCGCTGACGGATCACCGCGATGTACCGCACCTTTGCTGCTGCATTGCTCTGCGCCCTGTTCGCTGCTCCGATCGCTTCGGCGCGTGAGTCCCCTGGCGATCTTTCCAATCAGCTCGACACCCAACTGCAGGCCAACCGCGAGCGCTACGGCATCGCCGGCCAGGCGGTACTGGTCGCGCACAATGGCCAGGTGCTCTACCAGGGCGCCAGCGGCGAACGCGATCCCGCTGCCCATGTGCCTGCCACTGTCGATACCATCTTCGCCGCGCAATCCATGGCCAAGCTGCTGACCAGCACACTGGTGATGCAGCTGGTCGACCAGGGCAAGGTGGATCTGGACGCACCGGCCAGCCGTTATGTTCCGGACCTACCGACGGCATGGCAGGCAATTCACGTACGCGATTTCCTCAACCACAGCTCGGGTATCGGCGAGTATTACGACCGGGTGGACAACCGCTGGGTGAGCAAGGGCTACACCGGAGTGGCGCCTAACCTTGGCGCTGCACTGAAGGTGGCCGGCGCGACACCGATGCAGTTCGTCACCGGCAGCCGAGTGCAGTACACGCAGGCCAACTACCTGGTGCTGACCGCCTTGCTGGAAGCGCATTACGGCAAGCCCTACCCGGCCATCGCGCGCGAACGCATCCTGCAACCGCTGAAGATGACCAGCACCTCATGGGGCGTCACCAGCGTGCCAGCCACGCGCGCGGCGGTGCCTTACATCGGCAAGGACGGCCAACTGCAGCCGGCCAATGAAGACCCCTGGCCGAACTACGGTTGGGGCCACGCCGACCTGCAGACCACCGTGGGCGACATGAACCGTTTCCTGCAGGCGCTGGCGACCGGCAAGCTGCTGCGCACGTCCACGCTGGAAACGCTCTGGCAGCCGCAGAAGCTGAGCGGCGGCGGCAGCAATTTCTTCTCCACCGGTTGGGACACCACTCGCAGCGACGGCTACACCCAGGTCGGCCACGATGGTGGCACCCGCGTGCGGGCACGGCTGGCCTACAAGGGCACGCTGGCCAGCGGTTACTGGGTATTCGTGTACCTGACCAACGGCAGCGCCCGCAATGTCTGGTCGAGCACGCTGGTGGAGAGCACGATGGCGGTCGCCGCACCGCGGGAGTTCCCGCATGCGGTGCTGTCCGAGCGGCTGATCGCGTATGCGCTGGATGACAGCGCTGGCGCGGCCGAAGCAGTGCGTAGCTGGCTGCGCGTCAGCAACGGCGTTCCCACCGGCGAACTGGAACGTGCGATCAATGCCGATGGCTATGCCATCCGCGAGAGTCTGGGTGCCAGCAAGGCACTGAAAGTGTTCGCGCTCAACGCCGAGCTGTATCCGGATTCGGCCAACGCGTGGGACAGCCTGGCCGAGTGCCATGCGGCGCTGGGCGATGCAGAGATTGCCAAGGCGCTGTACGCGAAGGCCAAGGCGCTGGCGAAGCCGGCTCTGTAGAGTCGAGCCGTGCTCGACTCCGCGACACAGAGAAAGTCGAGCACGGCTCGACTCTACAGAAAGCGAAAGACAGTCGAGCAAGCTTGTATGTTCCTCCCGGCTCCTACGAGGTATGTAGGAGCCAGGGTGGAGGGACCGTCAAGCATGCATCTGCGGATACTAGCCGACAGACGAGTCGAGCGATCCCCATCCCGCACACGAACGTCGATAAAGGATCGTACGGCCCCCAAAGGGGATCGTCGATGTAGGCAAGCTAACGTCGGTGCGGTACCACCCCAGCCCCTTAAAGATAGCTGGGAGCCGTACAAATGTCTGATTCTCTCGATATTGGCGTGGACGTGGACTCCAAGGAGTTCGTACCGGCAGTGGCCGACCGCAAGGCCGGCGACAGGATCGCCAACACCCGGGCCGGCATAGCCCAGTGGCTCAACACCTTGCCCCAGCGATGCCGGATTGGCATGGAGGCGACGGGGCGGTACTACGAGTTGTTGGCTCGGATGGCTGGCCAGGCAGGCCACGTTGTCTATGTGATCAATCCACGTCTGATCAAGCACTACGGCCGGGCGACGGGCTCGCGTGGCAAGACGGACGCCATGGACGCCGAAGCGATCGCCCGGTACGTGAAGAAGGAGAACGATCGCCTGCGTGAATACGTACCGCGTACCGACGAGCAGCAGCAGATGCACGATTTGCTGCGCAAGCGGCAGACGCTGGTAAAGACACGCGCGCGCCTGGAGCAATCCTTCGGGGTAAGCAAAAGTGCCCCCGGGGAGCTGTCAGATCTGTTCTGCGCTCTGGCTGGGACGCTGTCCGAGCTGGAAAGCGAACTGCAGCGCTTGGCTCGCGATGGAGAGCATGGCACGCTCTACAAGCGCCTGTTGACCATCCCTGGTATCGGCCCCGCTGTCGCCGCTCACCTGATCTACTACATGACGCGCTGGCCGTTGGCCAACGCCAACGCGTGGATCGCCTGCACCGGCCTGGATCCCCGGCCCAACGAGTCTGGCGGAAGAACGGGACGGCGTCGGCTGTCCAAACAGGGCGCGCCAGTGCTGCGCCAGATGCTCTACATGGCCGCCATGGGGCTCAAGCGGTGTCGTCGGGGGCAACCGCTCTACGACGAGCTGTCAAAACGCGGTCACCCCAGCACCGCCGTCTTCAACATCCTGGCCAGAAAGCTGGCCAGGATCGCCTGGGGTGTCTTCAAAAGCGGCCGGGACTTCGATCCGGCCATGCTGAAGGTGGGTCAAGCCTGCTTCCAGCAGGCTTGACCACGAACATAGGATCTCGACTCTACAAGGAGCGCGGGCGGCCATACGCCGCCGATGGGTGACGTGACGTCGCCGACCTGTTAACTTGCGCGCCACTTTCTTGGTTTACAGCATTCCCGCATGTCGCTCTCGCCGTACCGCCCCACCCCGTCGCTGCTGTTCCTGGCCGTTTCCCTCTGCCTCTCCTCCACCGCCGCTGCGGCCCCGCAGGCCACCACGCTGGATGCCGTGCAGGTCACCGCCGCTGCCGATGCCAGCGCGCAGGCGCGCGCGGCGCTGAAGCGCGTGCCCGGCGCCAGCAATGTCATCGACGTGGCCAAGGCCGACAGCCGCTTGTCCAGCAGTGCCGATGTGCTGGCCTATCAACCGGGCATCAGCGCGCAGTCGCCGGGCAACGAGGGCACCAAGATCTCGATCCGTGGCTCGGGCATCAACCGGGGCCCGGGCGCGCACGCCTCGGGCATTGCGGTGTCGATCGACGGTCTGCCACTGACCGGCCCGGGCGGCACGCCCTACGAGCTGCTGGAACCGCTGTGGCTGTCGCGCGTGGAAGTCCTGCGCGGCGCCAACGGCTTCGAGCGCGGCGCGCTGGCGCTGGGCGGTGCCATCGACTACGTCAGCCGCAGCGGTCGTGATTCGGCGGGCCTGCAGCTGCACTACGAAGCCGGCAGCCGTGGCTACCAGAAGCGCGGCATCAGCTGGGGCGGCGTCAGTGGTGATGTCGACTACTTCCTGGCCTACACCGATACCGAATTCGACGGTTACCAGCGCCATGCGCGCGGCGACGGCAAGGGCGCGATGGCCAACATCGGCTGGCAGATCACGCCCGATCTGCAGACGCGCTTCTTCGTGCGCTACCGCGAGACCAATCACGAAACGCCCGGTCGCCTGACCCGCGATCAGATCCGCAACGATCCGCGTGCCGCGAATGCCGCCAACCTGGCCATCGATGCACGTCGCCCGCAGCCCGGCAGCACGTGGGTGGGCAATGTCACCACGCTGCAGATCGATGAGGACTCCTCGCTGCAGGCCGGGCTGGTCTACCACAAGTATCCGATGGACTTGAACGAGAGCCTGTACCGCCAGCAGCTGGACTACGCCAACGTCAACGCCACGTTGGACTACCGCCACCGCCACCGGCTGTTCGGACTGGACAGCGAAACCACGGTCGGCCTGCGCGTCACCCACGATCTGGACGCCGATGTGCGCGAGTCGCTGCGTTTTGCCAGCAACGGCTATGCCGCCGACACGCGCACACGTGACTTCCGCCACCACGGCACCGACAGCACCCTGCACGTCAGCAACACCCTCTCCTTCAATGACCGCCTGCGCATGCAGACCGGGCTGGCGCTGATCAACACCCGCCGCGATGTGCAGGTAACCTGGCCGAGCAGCGGCGGCCGCCTGCGCGACCACGACTGGGACTACGCGCCGCGACTGGGCTTCACCTGGCAGCACAGCGCCCAGACCCAGTGGTTCGGCAACCTCAGCCGCTCGGTGGAAGCACCGCACCCGTGGTCGATGATCTGGGGCTCGAACCAGTACTTCGGGCCGGGCAATGGCCCGTCCACCGGACGCCAGCGCACGCCGGTGCCGATGCAGAACCAGACCGCCACCACGCTGGAACTGGGCGCGCGCGGTGACGCGGCGCTGGGTCGTTGGGAGCTGACCGGTTACTACGCGCACGTGAACCACGAACTGCTGAGCGTCGAACTGCAACCGGTGCCGAACCTGTTCATCGCCGAGAACAACGCCAGCCCCACCGTGCACCGCGGCATCGAAGCGGGGCTGGACAGCACGCTGTGGCAGGCTGCACCGGGCCGCGTGTCGCTGCGCCAGGCGTACACCTTCAGCGACTTCCGCTATCGCCACGATGCGCGTTTCGGCAGCAACCGCCTGCCCGGCCTGCCGCGCCACGCCTACCAGGCCGAGCTGCGCTTCGATCACGCGTCCGGCCTGTACGCTGCGCTCAATACCGAATACGCCTCGCGCATCGCCGTCGACTACGCCAACAGCTACTGGGCCGGCAGCCATGTGATCTTCGGCAGCCGCATCGGCTACGACGCACCCGGCGGTCGCTGGCAGGCCTGGGCGGAGATGCGCAACATCGGCAACCGCCACTACGCCGCCACGGTCACGCCAGGCTACAACGATGCCGGCAAGGATATTGCCCGCTCGACGCCGGGCGAAGGCCGTGGCATCTACGCTGGTGTGCGTTTGCGCTTTGACTGATGACCGCAGGCGGCGCCGGGTGTGATCCAGCGCCGCCGTTTCAATGTCAGCTGATGCGCCACGCCGGCAGGCGCTCGCTGCGTTTCCAGATGGAAGGCGCGAAGCCGATCAGCACCATCGCCGCCAGCCACTTCGGTGAGGTAGTGAGCAGTGTCGATGTGAGCGAGCCATCGACGGGGGCAGCCATTTCCTGCCACGGGTTGTAGCCCAGGTAGACGATGCTGCCAGCCCACCACAGCAACGCCACACCGAAACCCACCAACAGCAGGGCCAGCGTTCGGCAGGTCCAGCGCTGCGAGGTGGTACCCCATTCGCGGGATACCGCCACCAGCAGGCCCACCACCAGCAGCGAAATCAGGGCTACCAGGCCGATATCGACCTTGGGCCCAATACGCTCATAAGTGCAGGCGCGGCATTGCGCCTCTTCCGTAGCGGTGGTGGTGGCATTTTCGGTGATGTCGGCCTGCCCGGCTGCGGGCTGCGCGAGTGCTGCAAACGGCAACAACACCGCCAGCAGCACCATCATGGTCCAACGAAACAACGTCCTGTTGCGGTGTGCAGCGACATCCATGCGCTCTTCCTCGTCAGTGGTGGTTGACAGCCGGCCACATACCTTGGCCTTGGCGCGGATCATAGCGCAGGGTAGGCCAGGAGCGAAAAACCGAGCTCGGCCATCCACATACGCCGCTACAGCTCGTGGAGCATGGGGGCTCAAGAGCCTGATGCAGCATGCAGACATCCTTGCCGGGCACGCGCGGGTGGTGTTGCGCGGATTCGACCCCGGTCGGGGCCGCTGTCCAGACTAGGGGCCTATGCCATCGATCCTCAGCTGCGGTCGATGATCCGCACGATGCGACCGTCCTCAAAAGCGAACTCGCTGCGTCCCTGCAGGGCCAGTTCCGTGCCCGCACTGGGACCATCGGGAATGTCCTGCGCGAACACGCCACGCCAGCCGATCCTGGCCAGCGCCATGCCATCCTCGAAGGTCAACTCGAGCAACCGCTGCTCGCGCTCGCGGAACAACGGCGCCGATTGCCGTGCCAGTTCGCCGAAGGCATCGATGCCTTCGGTGACCATCGTCAGCTGGCTGCCGCTGTGGTTCTCGAATCGCACGTTATGCGCCAGCACCGCCAGCATGGCGTCGATGTCGAAGCGGTTGTAGGCCTGCAGGTAGTGCTCAATCAGGTGGCGGCAGTGCGATTCGTCCATGGCGGCGTCCAGTCAGGGCCTGCGCCGAGTCTCCCGCGACCGTGCCGCCGGATCAAGGCCGCGCGGCGGCTTTCAACAACTGCGCGGCCACCTGGTCGAACGGGGCGATGTCCTGCAGAGCGCGGCACATCGCCACCGCACCTTCCACGCTGGCGATCACCAGACTGGCCAGCCCACCTGCGGCGGCCGGATCGTGTCCGTCGGCGACGAACGCTGCGGCCAGATGGCCCTGCCAGCGTGCGAATACCTCTGCAGCTGCCGCGCGCGGCTGGCTGTGCACCGCGTCAACCGGCTCCTCCACCGCAGCGGCCAACACCGGGCAGCCGGCGCGGAAATCCGTGCGCAGCAGGCGCTCGCGCCACATCGTCAGGAACTGCTGCAGGCCCTGCACCGCCCCGCCCTTCAGCAGCTCCACCAACAACGCTTCGACCTTGTCGCCGGCCATATGGGTGGCACGCGCCAACAGCTCCTGCTTGCCGCCGGGAAAGTGGTGATAGGTGGAGCCCAGCGGTGCCTCGGCCAGCTTGGTGACCTCACGGATGCTGGTGGCATTGAGACCCACGCGCGCCAGCATCTGTGCCGCAGCATCAATCACGCGTTGTGGCGCATCAGAGGGACGCGGGCTCACGGGAGGCTCCTTGCCAGGACAGTCGTCATAGATTAGCGTACCGGCGATTCTATAACAGTCGTCATAACCATGAATCTCTGGTTCCGCCTGCTCCACCTGCTCCTGTGCAGCCTGTTCCGGCCCAAGCTGGAGGCCCCGTTCGGGGTCTCGCGGCTGCAGTTCCGGGTACTGCCCAATGACCTGGACAGCAACCTGCACATGACCAACGGCCGCTACTGGAACATCTTCGACCTGGGCCGGCTGGACCTGATCCTGCGCATGGGCCTGGGCCGGGTGGCGCTGCGCGAGAAGTGGGCACCGATCGTCGGCGCCGGCACCATCCAGTTCCGCCGCGAACTCAAGCCATTCCAGCGCTTCACCCTGGAAACGCGACTGGTCGGCTGGGTCGGTTCGCGCGGCATCATGGAGCAGCGCGTGCTGATCGGTACCGAGCAGAAGATCGCCACGCGCGCGCTGCTGGTCACCGGTATCTACGACCGCCGCGCGCGGCAGTTCCTGGGCATGCCGAAGATGATGGAATCGATCGGCGTGGTCGCCCCGCCGTCGCCGCCGCTCAGTGCGGCCGCCGAGGCGCTGCTGGCTGCCGATGCGGCATTGAAGCAGGACGACGCCTGAGGCGCGTCAGCCCACCTTCGGCATGTTCTTGGTCACGCAATGGATGCCGCCACCGCCGCCTGCGATGGCATCGATATCCACCTGCTCGATCACGCGGCCGGGATACATGTCTTCCAGTAGTTCGCGGCAGAATCCATCGGCTTCGTCGTCTCCGAACTGCGGCGCGACCACTGCGCCGTTGATCGGCAGGTAGTTGATGTAGCCCATCGCCAGATCGTCGTTGTCGCGCGTATGCACGTTGTCGCGCCCGTCCTGCGGCGGCGGCAGCGTATGCACCTGCAGGCGACGGCCATCGTCATCGGTGGCCCCGCGCAGGATCCGCAGATGCTCGCGGGTCAGGTCGTAATCGTAGGACTCCGGATCGTTGTCCAGATTGGCGATCACCACGCCCGGGCGTACGAAGCGCGCATAGAAGTCCACGTGCGCATCGGTGATGTCCTTGCCGGCGATGCCGGGCAGCCAGATCACCTTGCGCAGGCCCAGGTGATGCTCCAGCTCGGCCTCGATATCCGCGCGCGACCAGTCCGGATTGCGGTTGCGGTTGACCCAGCAGCTTTCGGTGAGGATGGCCGTGCCATGGCCATCGACTTCGATGCCACCGCCCTCGCCCACCAGATCGCTTTCCAGCAGCGTCGCGCCAGTCACCTGCGCCAGCCACGGCGCCACCGCGCCATCGTTGCGCGCGCTCTGCTTGCCGCCCCAGCCATTGAAGTTGAAGTCGACCAGGCCCAGCCCGCCCTGGCCATCGGTGACGAAGCACCCACCATAGTCGCGCACCCAGATGTCATCCAGCGGCACCTCGAGGAACTCGATGTTGTCGCGGCCACAGCGATCCTGCGCCTGCTTCAACTGCGCCGGGCGGCACAGCACGCTGACCGGCTGGTGGCGCGCGATGGTACGGGCCAACCGCGCCACGGCGGTGTTCACCGCATCGGCTTGCGCGCCCCACACCCGCGGCTGCGCGGCGAAGGCAAGGAACACGCGTTCCTGTGGGCCATGTTCATCGGGCATGCGCCAGGTGGCTGCGCCCGGCGCCGCCGCAGCCACGCGACCCGGCAGCCCGGCCAGGCCCAGAGCGGCCAGGCCACCAAGACCGGCGGCGCCCGCCAGTTGGGTGAGGAAGTGACGACGGTTGCTCATGACAGGCTCCAGGGCCGGTGTGGGATGGGCGCTATGCTGCGCTTGCCTATACATAAGAACAAACGATAGATTCAGCCATCAATTGAACAGTTCTACTTATCTGAAATGCTCAAGCACTGGCCACCACTGAACGCCCTGCGGGGTTTCGAGGCTGCGGCCCGGCTGGGCAGTTTCCACCGTGCGGCGGAGGAACTGCACCTGACCCAGTCGGCCATCAGCCAGCAGATCCGGGGCCTGGAAGCGTCGCTGCAGCAGCCGTTGTTCTTCCGGCAGGGCCGCAGCGTCACCCTCACCGATGCCGGCATCGACCTGCTGGAAACAACGCAGGCGCTGCTGCGGCAGCTGGCCAGCGGCATCCGCCGGCTCGATCAGTACCGCAAGCCCAATCAACTGATCGTCAACGCCAGCCCGGCCTTCGCCCGCCATTGGCTGGTGCCACGCCTGGCCGGGTTCCACCGCCTGCATCCCGACGCCGACCTATGGCTGCTGACCAGCGAGGAAGCACCAGACATGACCACGCAGACGCTGGACGTGTCGGTGCGTGATGACCTCGACTCACAGGCGCAGTGCCAGCACCGCGTGCTGCTGCAGGACCGTCTCTATCCAGCCTGCCATCCGGCCCTGCTCGCCACACCGGCGCACGAACGCCTCACCCTGCATGGCGAGCGCGAGATGGACTGGAGCCAATGGCAGGTGCAGGGTGGCGCCGATGTCGGCCAGCGCCGCGAGGGAATGAATTTCTCCGAGCCCGGGCAGTTGCTGGATGCCGCGTGCCAAGGGCTGGGTATCGCACTGGTCAGCGAGCTGCTGAGCGCGCGTGCCTGCGAACAAGGCCTGCTGCAAGCCCTGGATGATGCACGCGTGCGCGGCCCGCGCTGGAGCTGGCTGGTGCATGAGGACAGCGCGGCCGATCCGCTAGTGATCAGTTTCTGTGAGTGGTTGCTGGCGAGTCTGCCCGCAGAAGCTACTTCTGCTGCAGCGCGCGCTTGACCGCCGACTCGGCCAACGGCGCCATCACCGCATAGCCCTTCGCCGTAGGATGCACGCCGTCCTCCGCCAACTGCGGGTCCAGTCCGCCGATCGCATTGGCCATCGGCGTGTAGTAGTCCAGATAGACCAGCTGCTGTGCATCGGCATAGCGCTTCAATGCCGTGTTCAATGCACGCACCTTGGGCGCAGGTGCTGTGCCCGGCAGCCACGGGTAATCGCTGACCGGCAGCACTGATGCCAGCACTACGGCGATGCCATGTGCACGGGCCAGGTTCACCATCGCGTGCAGGTTGTCTTCGATCATCGCCTGCGTGGACGGGCCGGTGTTGCCTGCAATGTCGTTGGTGCCGGCCAGGATCACCACCACCTGTGGCTTCAGTGCCAGCACGTCCTGCGGGAAACGCACCAGCATCTGCGCCGTGGTCTGGCCGCTGATGCCGCGGTTGAGCCAGCCCTTGCCGGGGAAGAAACCGGCACTGCCCTCCCTGCCCCAGCCCTCGGTGATGGAGTCACCGAAGAACACCACGCGCGGCTGGCCGGGCACCGCATCAGGTAGGCGCGCATTGGCATCACGATAGCGTTGCAGCTCCGGCCAATCGGCCAGGCGCTGCTGCATGAAGCGCACTTCGTCGGGGCGTAGCTGGTCGATGGGCGTCTGCAGTAGCGGGTTGACTGCGACGGCCTCAGCGGCGCCCAGCGGAGAAGCCAACGCGAGGCCCAACGTCACGACAGTGGCAGTGGCAAGCTCAACAGGTCCACGCATGCGGGTACTCCTGAAATCATCTTCAGCAGTCTAACGCCCCACCCTGTGCTCAGCGTGCAGCCGTACGCGCCGCCACACCCGTGACTTTCGCCGGCATCCACATACCCGGCGTCCAGCCGCTGGCGGCCAGGATCGCCTTCGGGTTGTCCTGCTGGATCAGCGCACGCACCGCGTCACGCTTGTTCTTGGCCTGCAGGTAATAGGCCTTGGCGATGCGGTATCCCACCCAGTACCCGAGGTCATAGGGCTCCTGCGAACCGGGCTTGTAGTTGTACAGCCACGGCGACAGATCGGTGCTGTCCAGATCCAGCGCGAATGCGCTTTCGATATGCACTTCCCGACCACGGGTCCAGGCCGCATGGCGCCCGTTGCCGACGTTGCCGGAAATCAGTTCGGCGATGAACTCAGCAATGCCCTCGCCCAACGAAACACGCAGCACCGTCGCATGCGGGTCGCCCGGCTCGAAGTCGGTCAGGCCGGTCTGCTGGATGTGCACGTACTCGTGCGCGATCACATGCACGAAGCGGTCCTGCACATTGGGATTCATGAAATCGGCTGCGCACAGCGCTTCCAGGCCGATGATCACGCCGCTTTTCGAGGTCAACCCTACCGGACGACCACGGCCGACGGCGATGGTCACCGGCGGAAACGCAGCCTGCGGATAGATGGCCTGCAGGTTGGAAAACACCTGCGTCAGACGTTGTTTCACCGCCGGCAGTTCGGCCAGGCAGCTTCGCCCCTGCACATACAGCTCCGGCTGGCTGGCGATGGACTCGGCAATGCGCTCGGGGGTGACCCGGCGCGCCTTGGCCAGCTCGGCCAGGCCCGCCGAACCCTCGGCCATGTAGCCACGCAACTGCGCAACGCTGGGTTTGCCACCTGCGTTGTCGTACAGCGCGTAGAAACGGCTGACATCGTCAGTGACAATCTGCGGCCCGGCCGGTGCCGCCGCCGTGGCCATGCCAACCACCCCGGCACAGGCCAGGGCCAACAGGCCGCGCAGGATCATGGACATCGCTCCGTCCTTGGTGGAGTGCATGCGAAGCGCGCAATCTATCACTCCGGCCCGGCCGCCGCAGCAAGCAGATGCGGGCACCCCGGCGCTGTGCCAGACTCGCGTTGGCACCTGCCACGGAAGATAGAGCACCCCGCGATGATGATCGTTCCCGCCTACTGGGCTGAAGCCCGCCTGCAGGCCCGTTTCCGTGGCCGGCCGGTGGTGGTGCGCCGCTTCGGCTGGTCCGACGAAGGCCCTGCCGAGGCGCAGGTGCACGCCGACCGCCGCGCCAATGAAGCCCTCAATGCCATCCTCGCCGGACAGGTGCTGCCGCGTCGCGAAGTGCGCAGCAACTACGGCGTGGAAGGCGTGCCGATCCGCGAGCAGATCGTGCAGCGCGACGGCGACGTCGTCATCACCCGCAACAGCTATGGCGCACTGTGCCTCAACAGCCCGGACGTACTGTTCGCCGACATCGACCATGCGCAGCCGCCAGCCGGCTGCGTTATGCCGGCCATCGTTGCGGCGGTCGTGCTGCTTGCCAGCGCCGTCACCGGCACGCTGCTGTGGCATTGGCTGGTGGGACTGGTGCTGGGCGTGGCGGCGGTGGTTCTGGTCAATGCGGCATTGCTGATGCGCCGCAGGCAGCGGCTGGCCGCCGCCGGGGGCGCCGAGGGGTTGGCGCTGCGACGCGTGGAAGCCTTCAGCGAACAACACCCCCACTGGCATCTGCGCGCCTACCGGACGCCCGCGGGACTGCGCGTACTGGCGATGCATGCCACGTTCTCCCCGGAGGACGAGCAGCTGCAGGCATTCTTCAAGGCACTGGGCACCGATACCCTGTACGCGCGCATGTGCCGGCTGCAGCATTGCTTCCGTGCGCGACTGACACCGAAGCCGTGGCGCGTCGGCCTGAAGTACCGCATCCGCCCGCCAGTGGCCGCGTGGTCATCCGAACAGGCCAACAACCCGGATCGATTGGCCTGGATTGCCGAGTACGAAAAGAAGAGCGCCGGCTTCGCAGCCTGCGCTTATCTACGCAGTTTCGGCGATACCACCCGGGTGCATGCCAAGGCCGAGCACGTGCGCGACCTGCATGACGGGTTATCCCACGCGCAGGACCGCCTACCGCTGGCGTGAGGGCGGGTGCTCAGTCAGCGCTCTGCACGAACGGCTGCCCTGCCAGGGTAGTGCCCAGCCGCACCGCGATCTGTTGACCGTCCTTTTCGAAGGTCGTCGCACACTGCTTTCCGTCCTTCTGGCATCCGACTTCCGGAAAGCCCTCCAGCGACTCCGGCGCGCCCTGCGCAGGTTTCGCCTGCCAGCCTGCAGCATCCAGCAGGCGCTTGGCCTTGGCGTAAGGCATGCCGGCGACAATGCCCAATTGCATCAGCTCAGCAGGAAACGACTGAGCATATGCCGTTGAAACCAGGGCCAACGACAACGTTGCAGCAAGGAGAATGGCTTTCATTGCACCGACCTGGAACGAGCGATCAGGTTCAGCCTAGACCATTTGCGTGGCATGCGAATGTGCCGGTAACACGTCGTTACCGAGTCTCCACAGTTGATTGCAGAGCATCCATGGATGATCAATCTGCCGTTTCCTAGCGCAGGGTTCCACAACGCAGCGCCTCCAAGGCAAGGTCGCCGCGTAATCTGTTCTGAAACCAAGCGATCTTGAAGCGTTCGCGTGTGGGTTCTCCCGCAGGTAGCAGCCCCATCAATGCATCGCTCAACGCCGGACGCCACTCTTCCTGAGCACCTTCCAGAACCTGCTGATCGAAGTCCGCCGACGACAGGCGCTTCCAAGGCAGCATCATCGTGTGCTGGGAGGTGGACACCAAGACGGTATCCGGGTGGCCCAGCCGGGATACGACCACGGTCATGATGGGATAGTCATCGGTCCGGAGACTGTTGAAGTGCTCTGCAACGCGCTCCTGCAAACCCTGCCCGGCCAGAGCTTGCCGTGCCCAGGCCTGCTGCTGGGCAAACGAACATCTGGCCGGCGGCATGCTGCGCAGCTCCGGATCCAGCTTGAGTATCGCGGGCCGGTCCAGCTGCGAAGTGATCAGATCCACCGTGGCGTCCCTGGTCAACGGTGCTGCCCGCAGCGCGGCCTCGAACGCTGACAGCGCCCCGAACGGCAGAAGCTCCGGCAAACGCGGCTGGACGTCGGGCGCATCAACCACCTGTACACGGGTGGTCAAGCCATAGGCATCGCGCCGGATGACCCAGCGCTCAGATACAGAACCCCAACCAGACCAGTCGTACGTCACGTGCACGCTCATCGGGGGCTGCACCGCCATTGCCACGGGAGAAACCAACAACGTGGCCAGTACCAACATCCATGCCTTCATGAGACTTTCCTATCTCTGTCGAACAGCAGCCGAGCATGGCGCGGCTCTACAGGATGCAGGAAGGCCGCCCGAAGGCGGCCTCGTGCAAAGCAGTCGAGCTCGCTCGACGCTACTTGGCGTTCTTCACGTAGGTGTCGAACCAGTTCAGCATCTCCGACACCAGCTGCTCGTTGGACTCCAGCGCGGTGTACCAGTGCGGTTCGTTCGGCAGCATCACCAGGCGGGTGGTACCGCCGTTGCCACGAATGGCCTGGTACAGCTTGCGCGACTGGAACGGTTCGGTGCCCGGGTTGGCATCGTCCTCACCGTGCACCAGCAGCAGCGGCAGCTTGATCTTGTCGGCATAGAAGAACGGCGAGGCCTTCAGGTACACGTCCTGCGCCTGCCATACCGAGCGACGCTCGTTCTGGAAGCCGAACGGGGTAAAGGTCTTGTTGTACGAACCGCTGGTCGCCACACCGGCCTTGAACAGGTTGGTGTGCGCGATCAGGTTGGCGGTCATCAGGCCGCCATGGCTGTGACCGGTCACGCCGATGCGGTTGCGGTCGACCACGCCCATGTCCACGGCCTTGTCCACCGCTGCCTTGGCGTCGGCTTCCAGCTGCTCCAGGTAGGTGTCGTAGGCGTTCTTCGGGTCGCCCACGATCGGGAACGAGGCGTTGTCGATGATCGCGTAGCCGGCCAGCAGCATCAGGCGGTACGGCTGCAGACGGGTGAAGGTCTGCTGCGAACCGGACACCTGGCCGGCCTGCGCAGCATTGGCGAAGTCGGCCGGGTATGCGTACAGGATCGCCGGCACGCGCTGGCCTTCCTTGTAGCCCGGCGGCGTATACAGGGTGAACGACAGGTCCACGCCGTCGGCACGCTTGTAGGTCACCAGCTGCTTCTTGATCTGGCGCACTTCCGGGGTCGGGTCGACCAGCTTGGTCAGCGCGGTCGTGGTCGACGCGAACTGCGCCTCGCCGGCCTTCGCATCGGCCACTGCCTCCCCCTGCTGGCGGATGAAGGCGTTCGGCGGATCGATCACCGACTGGTGCCAGGTCAGGTAGCGCCCCTGCGTGTTGCTGAAGCCGAGGAACTGTTCGTAGGCGTCGGCACTGCTACGGAACAGGCGCTCGCTCTTCAGCGTGCCCAGGTCCAGGCGGTCGAGGAACGGACGATCGCCCTGCGGCGAGGCGCCACGGCCGCTGAGGAACACGTGGTTGCCCTCACGGCGCACGACCTGCGCACCATTCGGCAGACGGGTGAACACCAGGTTGCCGGGGTTGGCGTACAGCTCGTCGCTGGACATGTCCCACAGCAGGCGGCCTTCCTTCTTCGGCTGGTCCACATCGACGATGCGGGTCTGCATCCAGTGGCGGTTCTCGTCGTTCTCGTACTGGAAGGCTACGGCCGGATCGGCGGTCCACGCGAAGCCCTCGAATCGCTGCGCGGTACGGGTGATCTCGGTCGGCTTGCCGTTGAACGGGGCCTTCAGCATCAGCACGCGGTCACGGTGCGGCACGCTGACCTTCCAGTCGCCCTTGTCCAGCGCTTCGGCATAGACCAGGGTCGCCGGATCGGTGGCTCGCCAGTCGAAACCGCGCGGGCCTTCCGGTACGCCGTGCACCGGCACGCGATCCGCCAGCGGCAGGCTGGCGATCGGCGTGCTACGGCCATTGCTCACGTCCAGTACGGCCACGTCGTTGGCGAAGCGCTGGTAGGTCACCGCATGTGAGTACGGCGCCTTGATCGATTCGGTCAGCACGTGCACGCCATCGGGCGCGGCGCTGACCTCGTTGAACAGCGCAGGCTGCCCCACCGGGCGCACGCTGCCCGCGGCGGTATCGACCACGGCCAGCTGCGAAGCGCCGTAGTAGGCGAACAGCTTTTCATCATGCACGCTGGTCAGCGTGTCGCGGGCTTCGTAGGTGCTGCTCTCGCCACTGCTGCCCAGCGATTCCTGCGCATCCGGACCGGTCGGCACGCCACCGTTGGACGGCGCCGGACCCTGATTGGCCGGCACCAGTTTCACCAGCAGGTTCTGGCTGCCACCCAGCCACTGCACGGTGTAGCCGAAGATCGGATTCAGCTGCACGTTCGGCACCTGCTTCACCTGGCCGGTGGCCGCATCGCCCACCCACAGCTGCACGCTGGTATCGACCGCATTCTGGAAGGCGAAGTGGCTGCCATCGGCCGACCACAGCGCGCCGGTGGCGCAGCCCTGCGGCAGGTTGACCTTGGTCTCCTTGCCGCTGCCGATATCGACCAGGGTGAAGTCGGCCACGCAGGCCGGAATACCGTAGCCGCCGGGGGTGTCATGCCGACTGCGGTTCTTCGGCTCCAGGCGCACGCCGGCCAGCTTCAGGTACGGCTGGGCGACGCGGCTGATCGACGGGTAGGTCTGCGCGGTGGTCAGCAGCAGGCGCTGGCCGCCCGGGGCCACGTTCGGTGCTGGCGGCGGCGGTGCCTTCAGCACCTTGAGCAGGTGCTCCGGCGGCTTCGCGTAATCGGCAAGCGCCGGGCCAGCGGCCAGCAGGCCGACGGTGGCAACGGCAACGGCCGCTGCCAGAGAGGTTCGACGGATCAGCATCCTTATCCCCTGGGGTGTGAATGGGTACCCGGAATCGGGCATGGCCCCGAATCTAGCACCGCAGGGGTTGTCGTGAATGGGCCGGAAGGGCTAGTGGCCGGATGGGGCAAAGTGCAGCTCCGGCAGGTGCCGGGGAGCTGCCGGCACCTGCCAGGCATGGCCTGGCACTACTGCTGGGCGTGCAGGTCCCAGGCGGTGAGATAGTCCGGGTCGACCACGATCATGCCGCTGTTGCTCATCCGGTACTCGCCCGGCTGGGCCGGCAGGTACTGGTCGAGCATCGGCGGCAGGTAACGCTCGTGGCCATCATTCTCGTCGGCCAGCACCACGCCTTCATCGGCACTGATGCGCAGCACCGTTCCCGCGTACTGCTCCAGTCCCTGCACCTGGCCGTCGCCGCCGTAGCGGGTCACCCCGACCAGCACCAGTTTTCCGATCATTTCCTCGACCTTGGCATCGTCCAGGGCCGGCAGCATTCGTTCGTATTGGTCGCTCATCGGTGCACCTCCAAAGCCTGCAGGATCATCATGGACAAGCCAGCCTCCGCGCTGCGAAGGCCATCGGGCAACGCAGAGGACAATCTGGCGGGCGTATGTCTGTATTGCAGGGCCGGCAAGAGCATGCCGGGACCGCATCGGGTGAACAGTGGCAGATGCTGTGGGTGGCGGCCATCCGTGCCGGCAAAGTGGCCGTATCAGACCAGGGTCAACACCACGCGTTGCATTGCATGCAGGTTAAAGCGTGACAGCTGCGCAGTTGTTGCATGACGGCCTCCTGTTGAAGGTCACACGCGAAGTTGATGCTCCATGGACCCGATGCTGACATCGCGCGCGGAATGGTCAAGTGAAGAATGCGCACCCGTTCACCTTTTGTAACGCATTCGGATGCCTCGATTACGCTTAACCTCTGCTTCATCCGGCTGGCCCTAGGGTCAGCCTTCAATCTGCAAGGAACGCACATGCCCCGGTACGCATTCATACGACCGTGGACGCTCGCACTTTCAGCGGCCGCGCTCTGCGCCTGCGCACATGCCGCCGACCGCACGCCGACTTCTCAAGGAACCGACACCATGGCCCCCGCCGTATCCGAGACCACTTCGCCCTCCCCGCTCAATGCCGAGCAGTTGCTGCTGCGCCTGCTGGACCTGATCAAGGTCACGACCTCCACCCGCGAGCTCACCGCTGAGCGCCTGTCCGCAGCGATGCAGGCGCCGGCGCAGGTCTTCGGCCCCGGCCACTTCGGCTATGGCGGCACGCTGACACCGGAATGGGGCTATGGACTGGAAGTGCAGCGGGCCGGCACTGCCGACGCGCGGCTGGATCTGAACTTCATGGACACAAGCAGCGATCGCAAGGCCTCGGCTGCGGCGATCTGCCAGGTCGACTTCAACCACTTCGCTTCGGCACTGGATGCCGCCGGCTTCAAGCGCGAGACGGTGCGCGGCGAACACGGCCGAGTGATCTACGACCGCTTCGATCGACCACAGCTGAGCATCAAGGTCGACACGATGCCCGAGAACCCCCACGCCCTCGGCGACGCCACGCATGCCTGCGTGCGTCTTGTCACCGTGCAGTAAGGGGAGCCATCAATGACGATCCTTTCCGCAGAAACGGAACGCCTGCTGGGCGAATTCGCTGGCAAGACCGACGTCACCAGCGACCAGGTCGACAACCTGCGCAGCGTCATCGCGGGCTCGCCCGTGCTGGCAAAGCAGGTGGACGCCGCCATCGCGGCAGGCCACCTGGAACGCTTCGAACTATTGCCCGCTACAAGCAACGCGGGTGGCACCTACGAGACCGGCACGAAATCCATCAACCTGCCCGCCAGCAGCTTGTCGACCCCGTCGGCCCCGGACAGGTTCGACGCGGCTGAGGTTGCCTTTGTGCTCGGTCACGAGATCCAGCACGGCTTCAACGATGCTGATGTCGAGCGCGCCTACGTGCAGTTCGAAGCCGACGTGGAGCAGGTCGCGGGCCGTACAACGAGCCATGATTACACCGAGGCGATCGGCACCCTGCTCGCGGCCAACCGCCGCGATGAGGCTTCTTCGAACATCGCAGGCTGGAATGCGCTGGTCAGCCAGGTACGTGCCAACAACCCGGACGCCACCCTGCGCGACCTGTACGAAGCCAGCACCCGCTCGACAGATGTCATCCAGTCGCGACCCGGCCCGCCGATCACCTATGCCCCGCACCCGGAGCTGACCCTCAATGCGGACCTGACCATCTCCCCCACCGCAGCCAACATCGAGGGAATGGCCAGGCACTATTACGATCAGGGCGTCAGCACCGGCCTCGGCCATCATGGGAATTCGGACTACCAGAATTTCTACGGCGCCCTGGCGATCGGACTGGCCAGCGAATTCGAGGCCGCGAATCCAGCGCCCGATGGCGTCAGCCGGATGGAAGTGAACATGAAGAAGCTGGGCCTGGACGAGCGCCTGCTGGAGCAGAACGGGCTCAACCTCGGCGAGGGCTCGCCCCCGCGCCAGCCCTACTTCGATACCAGTACCTCGCCGTCGACGCTGCATTACTTCGACCACACTGAGGGCACGCATACGCATGTGCCGATCACCACACAGCATGCGGTGGAGGGCGATGGCTTACCGACGCTGCTTGCGGAAGGCCGTGACCGTTCGCTGCACGAGCAGATCCGCGGCAAGGTAGCTGAGCTGGATGCTGCCAACGGACGCAGTTTCGATGCGTCCAGCGAGCGCCTGAGTGCCAGCCTGCTGGTGCTGGCCCGCGAAAACGGGCTGGACCGGGTCGACCATGTGGTGCTCAGCCGCCAGACCGAGGGTGTGGGCGCGGCACAGAACATCTTTGTGGTGAAGGGGCCGCTGGATGATCCGGCCTCGCTGCGCGCCTCATCACCCACTGCCGAGGCCGCCCAGCGCCCTGTGCAGGACAGCCTGGATACGCTTGCCGTGGTCAACCAGCGGCAGGCCGATCAGGCCACGCAGGAACAGGTCCGCGTGCAGGAGCAGCAGCGCGGCGCGCTGACGCACTGACGGGGAACGACATGGAGCCGCCGGGACGCGCCCGGCGCTCCCTTGGCGGCACCCACGCTAGAATGCGCGCATGCGCACCGTACATGCCCTCCGCTACATCACCCCCTTGCGGGAAGGTGGCTCCCTGCCGGCCGTGGTCGAGACCGACGACGACGGCATGGCCGTGCTGAAGTTCCGTGGCGCCGGCCAGGGCCCGAAGGCGCTGATCGCCGAGCTGATCGCTGGCGAAATGGCGCGCACGCTGGGCCTGCCGATTCCGGAGATCCTGTTCGTGGAGCTGGACCGCGAGTTCGCCCGCACCGAGCCCGACCCGGAGATCCAGGAACTGATACGCGCCAGTGAAGGTTTGAACCTGGGCCTGGACTACCTCCCCGGTGCGATCAACTACGACCCGGCGGCGATGCCGGTGGATGCCGACCTGGCATCGCGCATCGTCTGGTTCGATGCGTTCACCAGCAATGTCGATCGCACCACGCGCAACCCCAACCTGATGGTGTGGCATCGAAAGCTGTACCTGATCGACCACGGTGCGGCCATGTATTTCCATCACGACTGGGCCAACGCCGGCGATGCCTGCGAAAAGCCATTCGTGCTGATCCGCGACCATGTGCTGCTGTCGTTCGCCAGCCACATCGCCGAGGTGGATGCCGAGCTGGCCGCGCGCCTGACCGATGCCGAGATCGAGCGCATCGTCGGCCTGGTGCCGGACAGCTGGCTGGTGAATGAGCCGGCGTTCGACAGCCCACAGGCCTATCGCCAAGGCTATATCGACTATCTCAAGCAGCGCCTGAAAGTGCGTGCGGTGTTCGTGCAGGAGGCCATCCGTGCCCACGCTGCACACGTATGACTATGCGGTCATCCGCGTGGTACCGCGGGTGGAGCGCGAGGAATTCATCAACGTCGGGGTGATCGTCTCCTGTCCCGGTGCGCGTCATCTGGAAGCGGCCATCGAGATCGATCCGGCACGCCTGCACGCCTTCGCGCCAGCGCTGGACCAGGAGGCGCTGCAGCCATGGCTGGATGCGATCGTGGCGATCTGCCGCGGCGATGCCAGCGCCGGGCCGATCGCGCAGCTGCCGGCGCGCGCGCGCTTCCATTTCCTCACCGCCAAGCGTAGTTCGGTCGTGCAGATGTCGAGCACGCATGTGGGCCGCACGGCCGATCCGGCGGGTGTGGTGGAACACTTGATGACGAAGATGGTGCGGGTGCCGCGCTGACGCGCCCGTCTCTCACTTCCTGGCGCGCGCCCTGTGCCAGGCAATGAGCGCACAGGCTGCTGCAGCGGCAATCAACACCCACCCGGCTGCCGCTTGTCCATGCAGGTAGCCTTGTGCATACGCAGCACTGGCACCTTCGCTGGCCATGGCCGGAGCACCCTTGAGTATCACGTGCACCCCACGCAGCAGCAGCACCATGCTGGCGACCAGACACACCACGGGAAGGAGTCGGCTCATGGCCCGATTCTGGTCCGCCACCTGCCCCAGCGTCAACATCGCTGTGGCATAGTCGCTCGGGACTACAGCGGCACTCTTCGCGCGATGTAGTTGACCACATTGCCGATCGCATCCGGGTCGACATTGGCCAGCCCAACGATCACATAGCCCTGCGCGGGTAGCACCACGATGGCACTGTTCGATCCGGGCGCACCGCCTTCGTGGCCGTACTGATGCTCCCTGCCCTCGCCCTGCACCACGAAGCCGAACCCGTACCAGCCCTTGTGGTTCTGCGCCGTGGTGGCCTGCTGCAGCAATGCAGGTGAGACCAGCTTTCCGCTGCGCAGCGCCTCGGCGAACTTCACCATGTCGCTCACCGTGCTGTAGCCACCACCGGCTGACATGCCGCGCCAGGGCAGCGACTTCGTTTCACGCACCCATTGCCCATCCTGCTTCGTATAGGCGACCGCACGCTGTGGCACCGTCACTGTTTCCGGTTCGAAGCCGGTGCCGGTCATGCCTGCCGGGCGCAGGATGTGTTGCTCCACATAGGCGTAGTACGACTGCCCGGAGACGGCCTCGATGATCCGCCCTAGCACGATGAAGCCATAGTTCGAGTAGCTGTCCTGGCTGCCGGGCGTGAACTGCGGTGCATCCTTGGCAAAACGCTGCACATAGTCATCCAGCGTCTTCAGCGACGCGGAATACTGCTCGAAATCGTCGCCGAAGAAATCACCCAGGCCACTGGTATGGGTCAGCAGCTGGCGAACCGTCACGCTGTTGGCAACGGCCTTGTTCGGATAGTCCGGCAGGTGCTTGCCGATCGTGTCATCGAGACTGAGTTTGCCCTCCTGCACCCGCTGCAGTATGGCCACTGCGGTGAACATCTTGTTGGAGGACGCAAGGCGGAACTGCGTATCCACGCCCACTGGAATGCCAGCGGTGCGATCGGCATTGCCACCGCGCCAGTCCAGCAGCACCTTGCCGTTCCGTGCCACCTGCAACGCACCCGACAGCGCGTCCTGGGCCCGCAGCGCCTCCAGCCTTGCTGTGGCATCGGCCATCAGGGCAGGCAAAGCAATCCTCTCCGGCTTGAACTTGTCCGGCGTTTCAGTGCCTTCGATCTGGAACTGCTTCAGGTGCGCCGGATTGTCCGGGTCCATGCTGGCCGTCACCCACATCGCGCGCTCGTTCAGCTGGCCCATCACCAGCACCTTCGCGTGACCGGGCGCGCTCTGGCGTGTTTCCAGCACACTCAGCGGGCCGGTGCTCTCGCGGAACTCGAGATAGTCCTTGGGGCTGCTGCCTTCCTTCTTCGCATAGGTATCAGCGAACGCCTGCAGTTGCTCGAGGCTGCCAGCGTTGAAGGCCACCAGCCAGTCATCGATGGCGTCCTGCGCACGTGGATGTGCACGCTCGGAAGATGTAGCGCCGATTGCTGGAAAAACCGGGGTAACCATTAGAACCCAGCAGGCCAGTGCATTGCAGAGAAACAGGCGTCCAACAACCCTCATGGCAGTTCCTTTGCGGGGATTCCTGGCCGCATCCTAGACCAAGGATGCGGCCGCCGCATCGACGCCAGGGACTCTGCCGCAACACCTCAACAGTGACGCTGAATGCTTCGATGCGACGCCATCCACTCCGCCTGCGTGGTGGAATGCGCACAGCCCCGGATGCAACGTGAATGCGTGATCCTTCGCAGTTGATGGAAACCCTGCTACCCGCTGGCCCCGCTATCGCCTTGCCATCGTCTGTTCGCTGAATCGCGCCACGCAGAAGTCCAGGAAGCTGCGCAGCTTGGGCGTCAGCTGGCGATCGCGCGGATACACCAGGTTGATCCAGGTCGACACCGGTACGTAGTCCGGCAGCACTTCCACCAGCTCACCACGCGCCAATGCTCCGGCCAGCATTTCGTGCGGTTGCAGGATCAGCCCCAGCCCTCCGATGGCGGCGGTCAGCAGCGGCTCGGCCTGGTTGACCATGAAGCGGCTGGACACTGGCACGGTCAGCACGCCGCCATCGGTATCGCGAAAGCTCCAGCGGGTGCGGATGATCGAATGCGCGAAGCCCAGGCACTCGTGGCGGCTCAGGTCATTGGGATGGGCAATGGCCGGTCGCGAAGCCAGATAGTCCGGCGAGGCACACAGGACCAGCGGATACGGCCCCAACCGCCGCGCCACCAGCCCACTGTCGGCCAGATCGCCAGTGCGGAACACCAGGTCATAGCCGTCTTCAACGATGTCCACCAGACTGTTGGACAGGTTCAGATCGACCTGCACGTCCGGGTACTGCTGCATGTAGGCCACCACCGCAGGGCCCAGCGCGTGCACCCCGAAGGTGACCGGCGCACTGATGCGCAGGCGCCCCATCGGCCGCCCGCGCGCCACTTCGGCCAGCTGCTCGGCCCCCTCCACTTCCTCCAGGATCACCCGCGCCCGCGCCAGGTAGGCCTGGCCGAAGTCGGTCAGGCTCTGCTTGCGCGTGGTGCGGTTGAGCAGGCGCACACCCAGATGCTGCTCCAGCGCCTGGATGTGCTTGCCGACCAGCTGCGGCGACAGGTCCAGTGCCTCGGCAGCGGCGGCGAAGGAGCCGACCTCGGCCACCTTGGCGAAGGTCCGCAGGGGAACGATCAGGCCCATTGCAAACAATTGTTTTTCAATGAAACGCCAGATTACCCCTTATTCTGGATGCAGACTACGCGCACAGTAGCGCTCACCCTTTCGCCGGCGCCCTCGCCGGCCCTTCCTCGGAGCCCCCCATGAGCCAGGTTGTCCGCATCCACGAATATGGCACTGCCGATGTACTGCGCATCGACGATATCGACGTTCCCGCCCCCGCCCCTGACGAAGTCCAGATCCGGGTGAAGGCGATCGGCCTGAACCGCGCCGAGGTGATGTTCCGTAACGGCGCCTACCTGCAGGAAGCGCAGTTCCCCAGCCGCCTGGGCTACGAAGCGGCCGGCGTGGTTGAAGCCGTCGGCAGTGCAGTGAGCGGATTCACCGCGGGCGATGCGGTCAGCGTGGTGCCGCCGCTGGATATCGCGCGCTGGGGCACCTACGGCGAACTGGCCAACGTGCCGGCACGACTGGTAGTCAAGCATCCGCAGGCACTGGACTTTGAAACGGCCGCCGCGGTGTGGATGCAGTACGTCACCGCCTGGGGGGCGCTGTTGGAGCAGGCGCACTTGTCCGCCGGGGATTTCGTCATCATCACCGCCGCCAGCAGCAGCGTCGGCCTGGCCGCCATCCAGATCGCCAATGCAGTCGGCGCCACGCCGATCGCTGTGACCCGTGGCCCGGGCAAGCGCCAGGCCCTGCTCGACGCCGGTGCCGCCCATGTCATCGCCACCCAGGAACAGGATCTGGTGGCCGAAGTGGCGCGCATCACCGGCGGCGCAGGTGCCCGCGTGGTGTTCGATCCGATCGGTGGCCCGCAGTTCGTGCCGCTGACCGAAGCGATGGCGCGTGGCGGCATCCTGCTGGAATACGGCGCGCTGAGCAGCGAACCCACGCCGTTCCCGTTGTTCAACGTGCTGGGCAAGTCGCTGACGTTGAAAGGCTACCTGTACTCGGAGATCGTTTCCGACGATGCCGCGCTGGCCCGCGCGAAGGCATTCATCGTGGATGGCCTGGACAAGGGCACGCTGGCACCGAAGATCGCCAGGGTGTTCCCGTTCGCGCAGATCCAGGACGCACACCGTTACCTGGAATCGAACGAGCAGATCGGCAAGGTGGTAGTGACGGTGTGATCCAGCGTCATGCAACGGGGGCGGCCCACCGCCCCCGTTGCGGTTACCTCGGCAACGCAAACGCCATCACGTAATCGCCGTTCGGGGTTTCCATGAAATGGTGGCCGCCGGCCATGATCACCACGTACTGGCGCCCGCCCTGCTCGTACACCATCGGGTTCGCCTGGCCACCGGCAGGCAGCTTGGCGTGCCACAGTTCCTTGCCGGTCTTCAGGTCGATGGCACGCAGCAGATCATCGGTGGCGGCGGCGATGAAGATCAGGCCGCTGGCGGTCACCACCGAGCCGCCATTGTTCGGCGTGCCGATCTCGATCGGCAGGCCGGAGCGGATGCCGAAGGGTCCATTGCCACGTGCACTGCCGAACGGGCGGTCCCACAGCAGTTTGCCGGTGCGCAGGTCGATGGCACGGATGCCACCATAGGGCGGCTGCTTGCACAGCAGACCGGTGAACGGCAGGCGCCAACCGGCATTCACCTGGATGGCATAGGGCGTGCCCACCTGTGGGTCGCCCGCGCCCTCAGCGCCGCCCTTGTCGAACCGGATCTTTTCGCGCGGCAGCCAACCCAGGCGATCGGCCTCGGCACGCGGCACCAGCCGGTTGTAGTTGGGCATGTCGTTGTAGTTGGCCACGATCACGCCACGACGCGTATCGATGGACACGCTGCCCCAGTCCGAGCCGCCGTTGTAGCCGGGGTACTCGATGGAATGGCGGTCACTGCTCGGCGGCGTGTAGAAACCTTCGTAGTAGGCCTTGCGGAACTGGATGCGGCAGACCAGCTGGTCGATCGGGGTGATGCCCCACATGTCGCGCTCGGTCAGCTCATGCTCGCGACGCAGCGTGTGGTACAGCGAGAACAACTGCGTGGGCGAGCGCTGCTCGGGTTCAACACCACCGATGGGCACCTTGCGCTCTTCGGCCGCGGTCAGAAGCTGGCCGTTGCGGCGGTCGAGGATGTAGATGTCGCCCTGTTTGGTCGGCAGCAGGATCGCCGGCACTTTGCCGGCAGCGGTCGGGTAATCGATCAGGCTGGCCTGCGAACCCAGGTCGTAATCCCACACGTCCTTGCGCACCGCCTGGAAATGCCAGGCCGGCTTGCCGGTGGCCACGTCGATCGCCACCAGTGAGGTCGAGTAGCGATTCTGGTTTTCCGTGCGCGAGCCGCTCCAGTAGTCGCCTGCGGAGTTGCCCAGCGGCAGGTAGACCAGGCCCAGCGCCTCATCACCGGTGGCGGTGGTCCACATGTTGGGCGTGCCGCGCGTATAGGTCTGCTCGCGCGGCGGCAGACCGCTGCGCTCGGGCTGGTCCATGTCCCACGCCCAGCGCAGCTTGCCGGTGATGGCATCGTAGGCCTGGATCACACCCGACGGCGCATCGCGGCGCTGCCCGTCCAGCACCTGGTGACCGGTCACGATCACCCCGCGCACGATCGCCGGTGGCGAGGTGATCGACACGTAACCCGGTGGCACCTCACCCATGCCCAGGGTGATGTCGACCTGGCCGTTGTTGCCGAAGTTGGCGCAGGGGCGGCCGCTGTCCGCGTCCACCGCGATGATGCGGCCGTCCAGCGTGCCTTCGATGATGCGTGCCCAGCACGCCGGACGGCTGCCCGGTGCAGCACTGCGGGTGACGCTGGGCGGCGGCTCCGGCAGCGCCAGATCGGCGGCGACATCGGCCAATGCCGCATCGGCAATGGTCGGCGTGCGGGGCTGCTCGTAGTAGCTCACCCCACGGCAGGCGGCGGTGTACGGAATCGAGGTGTCCTTCACCTTGGGGTCGAACCGCCACAGTTCCTTGCCGCTGGCGGCATCGAGTGCGATCAGGCGGTTGCGCGCGGTGCACAGGTAAAGGCGATCGCCGATCTTCAGCGGCGTGGTTTCCGCGCCCCAGCGCTTCTTCGGCATATCGCCGGTACGGAACTGCCAGGCCGGCTGCAGCGTGGCCACATTGGCCGGGGTGATCTGCTGCAGTGGCGAATAGCGGGCGCCCGCATTGCTGCGGCCCCACGCCGGCCAGTCGCCCTCGGCGGGCTGGTCAGCCGGCTGCAGGCCCGTGGTATCGCGCGTGGGTTCCAGTCCGGCGCTGACTGCGCCTTCCGGGAACGGCAGGTGCCCGTCCACTTCCCCATGCGGGGCAAAGGCCAGGCCGAAGGCGGCCACGAACACCAGCATCAGCACGCCCGCCACGCTGCGCGACAGGCGTTTTGAAACCGGCTCGCGCAGTGTCGGCGCCAGCAGCGCCAGCACGATGCCGAGCGCAGTCACCAGCCCGAGCCGCGGTACCCAGCGCCAGTAGTCGCTGCCCGATTCCCACCAGGTCCACAGCAGCGTGCCGATGAACACCAGCGCATACAGCAGCGCGCCGCTGCGGCGGTTGCCGAACAACAGGATTCCGCTGGCCAGCAGGCCGAGCCCGGCGATGGCGTAGTACGCCGAGCCACCCAGGCTGAGCAGCCACCCACCGAGGCCACCGATGAGCAGGCCGAGCACGACCAGCAGCAGTGACAGCACGGTGACGAGGGGATGCCGGGAGGCGCGGACGGGAGCAGGAGCGGACTGCGGCGTGGCGGACATCGTCGATCTCCGGGGGCAGCATGCGCCGTTATCCCACCGCCTGCGTGAAGCGCGCGCGTATGTGTGGCATCCGGATACGACGACGCCGGCACAGAGCCGGCGTCGTCGGGTACCTCAGGCTCGCGGCAGGATCACTCCTGCGCGGCGTCCTCGCTGCTGGCAGCAGCCGGTGCGCCGTCGGTCGTGGCCGGGGCGGCGGCAGCCACCTCGTCCTCGTCCTCGTCGATCGAGGCATCCATGCGCTCCACCGCCTGCAGCTTCTCGTCCTTGGAGAGGCGGATCAGGGTCACGCCCTGGGTGTTGCGGCCGACGCGGCTGATTTCCGAGCCACGCGTACGCACCAGGGTGCCACCATCGGAGATCAGCAGGACTTCGTCGCTGGAGCCCATCAGCACCGCGGCGACCAGCTTGCCATTGCGCTCGGTGGTCTGGATGCCGATCACGCCCTGGGTGCCACGGCCCTTGCGCGGATAGTCCGGCAGCGGGGTGCGCTTGCCATAGCCGTTCTCGGTCGCGGTCAGGATGTACTGAACGCTGGCGTCGTCGGCGCCTTCGATCACCGCATCGCCATTGCCGGCGGCTTCCTCGACACCGCTGTCGTCCTCGTTCTCGTCCTCGATGCCACCGGCACTTTCGGCCACGATCAGGCTGACCACTTCCTCGCCGGCCGGCATCTTGATGCCCCGCACGCCGGTGGCGGTACGGCCCATCGAGCGGACCTTGTCCTCGCCGAAACGCACGGTCTTGCCATTGGAGGCGAACAGCAGGATGTCGCGCTGGCCGTCGGTCAGGCCGACGCCGACCAGCGCGTCGCCCTCATCGAGGTTGATCGCGATCTTGCCCCGCGCCAGACGGAAGGCGAACTCACCCAGCGGGGTCTTCTTGACCGTACCGTTCTTGGTGGCGAAGAACACGAACTGGCCATCGGCGTAATCGCGCACCGGCAGTACGGCCTGCACGCGTTCACCCGGTTCCAGCGGGATCCAGTTGATGATCGGACGGCCGCGGGCGTTGGAGCCCGCTTCCGGCAGTTGGTAGACCGGCAGCCAGAACACCTTGCCCGAACTGGTGAAGGTCAGCAGCGTGTCATGCGTGTTGACCAGCCACAGCTGTTCGATGAAATCCTCTTCCTTGGTCGCCGCCGCACTACGGCCACGACCACCACGGCGCTGCGCGCGGTACACGCTCACCGGCTGGCGCTTCACGTAACCGGCATGCGACACCGTGACCACCACGTCTTCAGGCGCGATCAGGTCGAGGATGTCCAGGTCTTCTTCGCTGTGGCGGATCTCGGTACGACGCTCGTCGCCGAATTCGGCCTTCACACTGACCAACTCTTCGCGGATCACCTGCAGCAGGCGGTCGGGATCTTCCAGGATGTGGATCAGCCCGGCGATCACTTCCAGCAGCTGCTTGTACTCGTCGGTCAGGCGGTCCTGCTCCAGCCCGGTCAGGCGGTGCAGGCGCATTTCCAGGATCTGGGTGGCCTGGATCTCGGTCAGCTGGTAGCCGCCCTCGATCAGGCCCACGCCCTTGGGCAGGTCTTCCGGACGCGAGGCTTCGGCACCGGCGGCACCCAGCATCGCACCGACCAGGCCCGGCTCCCACACGCGCGCCAGCATGCGCTCGCGTGCTTCATTCGGGTTCGGCGAGGTCTTGATCAGCTCGATCATCTCGTCGATGTTGGCCAGCGCAACGGTCAGGCCTTCCAGCACGTGGGCACGGGCGCGCGCCTTGCGCAGCTCGAACACGGTGCGACGGGTGACCACTTCGCGACGGTGGCGGACGAACGCCTCCAGCATCTGCTTGAGGTTCATCAACTGCGGGCGGCCATCGACCAGCGCCACCATGTTGATGCCGAACACCGATTCCATCTGCGTCTGCTGGTACAGGTTGTTCAGCACAACCTCGGCAGATTCACCGCGCTTGATCTCGATGTAGATGCGCATGCCGTCCTTGTCGGACTCATCGCGCAGCTCGCTGATGCCTTCGATCTTCTTTTCCTTGACCAGCTCGGCGATCTTCTCGATCAGACGCGCCTTGTTCACCTGGTAAGGAATTTCGGTGACGATGATCGATTCGCGGCCGTTGTCGGCCACTTCGATATCGGCCTTGGCACGGATGCGCACGCGGCCACGGCCGGTGCGGTAGCCGGCGACGATGCCGGCGGTGCCGTTGATGATGCCGGCGGTCGGGAAATCCGGGCCCGGGATGTACTCCATCAGGCCGTCGACGTCGATTTCCGGGTTGTCGATCAGCGCGATGCAGGCGTTGATCGATTCGCTCAGGTTGTGCGGCGGGATGTTGGTCGCCATGCCCACCGCGATACCGGCCGAACCGTTGACCAGCAGGTTCGGGAACCGGGTCGGCATGACCGTCGGCTCCAGTTCCTTTTCGTCGTAGTTGGGCTGGAAATCGACGGTTTCCTTGTCGATGTCCGCCATCAGCTCATGCGCCAGGCGCGACATGCGCGCTTCGGTGTATCGCATTGCCGCGGCGGAGTCGCCATCGATGGAGCCGAAGTTACCCTGGCCATCAACCAGCATGTAACGCAGCGAGAACGGCTGTGCCAGGCGCACCAGCGTGTCGTACACCGACTGATCGCCATGCGGGTGGTACTTACCGATGACGTCACCGACGATACGCGCCGACTTGAAGTAGGGCTTGTTGCTGTGCGCGTTGAGTTCATTCATCGCGAACAGCACGCGGCGATGCACCGGCTTGAGGCCGTCGCGCGCATCCGGGAGCGCGCGGCCCACGATCACGCTCATGGCGTAATCGAGGTAGCTCTTGCGCATCTCGTCTTCCAGGTTGACCTGGATGATTTCCTTGGCGGTTTCTGCCATTCGGGTTCCGTTGTCTGGTAGCGGTCCAGTCCGGCGCAGCCCCCTGCGGGAGGGGGTCGTGCCGGAACCTCGATTCAACCTGCGGATACTACCACAACAGGCCGTTTTCCGCCTCCCTTTACGGGTATTTTACCTGCACAAATCAGGAACTTAGGGGGTTGCCGGCCCGCGGCCGGCACCACCGGGGCGGAGGTCACGCGGCCCCTCCCCCCCGCGCGTCAGCCGCCGAAGGCGGCGCGCATGTTCTCCGGGGTCGGGTTCAGGATCACGCCGCGCTCGGTCACGATGGCATCGATCAGTTCACCCGGGGTGACGTCGAACACCGGGTTCCAGGCGGCGATGCCTTCGGCCACGGTGCGGGTGCCGCCCACGCCGTACAGCTCGCCCGGGTCGCGCTGCTCGATCTCGATCTGGCTGCCATCCACGGTCTCCATGTCCACGGTCGAGGACGGCGCCACCACCATGAACTTGACCCCGTGGTGGCGAGCGGCGATGGCCAGCTGATAGGTGCCGATCTTGTTGGCGGTATCGCCGTTGGCGCAGATGCGGTCTGCACCGACGATCACCCACTGCACGGCGCCGGTCTTCATCAGGTGCGAGGCTGCCGAATCGGCGATCAGGGTGGCGTCGATGCCATCCTGCTGCAGTTCCCACACGGTCAGGCGTGCGCCCTGCAGCCACGGACGGGTCTCGCCGGCGAACACGCGGGCGATGCGGTGCTGGGCCATGCCGGCACGGATCACGCCCAGTGCCGTGCCGAAGCCGGCGGTGGCCAGCGAGCCGGTGTTGCAGTGGGTCAGCACGCCGCTGCCGGCCTCGATCAGGCCCGCGCCCAGCGCGCCCATGTGGCGGTTGGCGGCCAGGTCCTCCTCGGCAATGGCCTGCGCTTCGGCTTCCAGCAGAGCCTTCCAGTCGGCGCCGGCGACGTTCAGGCAGCGACGCATGCGCGCCAGCGCCCAGGCCAGATTGACGGCGGTCGGGCGCGATGCGTTCAGGCGCTGCAGCGCCGGTTCCAGCTGCTGCAGCGCGTGCGCACCGTCTGCAGCCTGCACGTCACGTGCGGCCAGCACCACGCCCCAGGCGGCGGCGATGCCGATGGCCGGCGCACCGCGCACGGTCAACGCGTGGATGGCCGCCGCCACTTCGTCACTGTCATGGCAGACCACATGCTCGACCAAGAACGGCAGCTTGCGCTGGTCCAGCAGTTGCAGGGCATCGCCGGTCCACAGGATCGGGCGGATATGGTCGTAACGGGCGTAGTCGATGTCGGAGGCAGTGTTCATGGGCCCATTGTAGGGCCACGCCCCGCGTGGTTGGAGCCTGCCCGGGCTCAATTCACCGAGAACTCGGCGCGGCAGCCACCGTCCACCCAGATGCCGTTGCGGCTCCAGCCCCAGGTACTGCCTTCCTCGCACGGCGTGCTGGACAACTGCTCGGTAACGACCGCGCCGACCGAAATGCTCGCCCCACAGAAGCGGCGCTTCTTCGACTTCGACTCGCAGGTCAGGCGGCGTGGCACGTCGACAAAACGGCCGTCCTCGTCAGCCACTTCGAAATCGCCCTGGCAACCGCGGCTGGTCCAGACTTCATTGCGCTTGTAGCCCCAGCCCTGCCCTTCGCGGCACGGCAGCACCGACAGCTGGCGCAACAGGCGCACCGGCGCCCCGTCCAGGCGCACCGGGCAACTCTGCGGGCGGCCATTGGATTCGCAGCGCACCACACGGCGGACCAGGCGCTTGCCTTCCGTTGCCGCAGGCGCTGCACCTTCCGCACGACGCGCACGGAACTCTGCGCGGCAGCCAAGGGTGACCCACACGCCACTGCGGTCGGTGCCCCATTCGCTGCCACGGATGCAACTGTTGCTGGACAACTGGCGCACAAGGTCGATGCCATTGCTGACGTCGATATCGCAATGCACCCAGCCCATGTCGCGCGATTCGCAGGTCACCACTTCGCCGTCATAGCCCGCCTGCTGGGCCGACGCCGATGACGGCAGCCAGGCACCCCAGAGCGCGATGGAGTACACCGGTGCAGCGACAACCGCAAACCACTTGACCAAAGCCTTCCCCAGCAGGAATGGATGAACTGCGTGCCAGTGTCCGGCATCTGCCGTGATAAGAGCATCATCCTGCTTGCCGAAGCAAGCGCGGAAACGCGGAATTCCGTTCAGCCTTCGATGTTCAGGAACGTGCGCACCGCGCTCACGCGTGGGCGAAGTCGTAAGCCAGCACATCGGCGATACGCGGCGTGCGGTTCATCGCCATCAACAACCGATCGACACCCACCGCCACGCCAGCGCAGGCAGGCATCGATGGCAACGCCGACAGCAGCGCCTCATCCACGGACGGTTGCACCTGGCCCCGCTCATGGCGTCGCTGCAGGTCACGCTGGAATCGCGCACGCTGTTCGTGCGCGTCGTTCAGTTCGTGATAGCCGTTGGCCAGTTCCACGGCCCCCAGATAAAGCTCGAAACGCTCGGCCAGCGGCGGCGTGCCGGCTCGAATGCGCGCCAGTGCGGCCTGGCTGGCAGGCCAATCATGGACCACGGTCATCACCGCGTCATCGAAATGCGGCTGGATATGATGGGTCATCAGCAGATCCAACCAGTCATCGCGGGTCAGCCCGACCGGGTCGATATGTACCTCGCCCAGCGCGCCACGCAACGCGGCCTCATCGGCATCGAACGGATCCACACCCACGTACTGCTGGAACAGCTCGCGGTAACTGAGCACACGCAGCGTCGCACTGCGCCCGACCAGGGCCAGCGCCTGGCCAACCAGCTCGGCGGTTTCCTGCACCAAGCGATGGTGGTCCCAACCGACCCGGTACCACTCCAGCATGGTGAATTCCGGATTGTGGCGGCCGCCCGCCTCGCCGTTGCGGAACACCCGGCCCAGTTCGTAACAGTCACCCACGCCCGCCGCCAGCAGGCGCTTGAGCGGATACTCCGGCGAGGTGCGCAGCCAGCGGCGGCGGCCACCGGCATCGACATGGCCGGTGAAATCGGTATGGAAGCTGTCGATGTTGGGCTCGGTGTTGCCGGCCACCGACAGGATCGGCGTCTCCACCTCCAGCACATCTCGATCGGCGAAGAAGCGGCGCACCAGCGCGTTGAGCGCGGCACGCTGCTGCAGCGCGCGCAGCAGGGCCTCGCTCACAGGATGCCCTCCGGGCGCGGATGATCCAGCGGCAGGGTCAGCAGATCGCGGGTGTCATCGATGTAGCCACTGGCCAGGTACAGGCGCCGGGCCAGTTCGTTGTGGTGGTTCACTTCCAGCCGCAGGCGGCTGACGCCACGCCCGCGAGCGCGCTGTTCGCAGATGGCCAGCGCCTGCTTGCCGCGGCCGCGGCCGCGCGCGCGGTGGCTCAGGTACAGCTCGTCCAGCAGCATGAAGTGGCCGCCCTGCTCCAGGCTGAAACCCATCGCGATCACTGCGTAGCCCACCACCTCGGCGGCCTCGTCCAGCCACAGCAGCACCTCGCCATTGCGCGGATCGGCCAGCAGCGCGTCCACGCCGCGACGCACGCGCGCGTCGTCGAAGTCGATCTTGTCTTCGGCATAGAACTCGCGCATCAACGCGATCAACAGTTCTTCGTCGGCACGGGTGGCCAGGCGGAAATCCAGCGGAGCGGTCTGCATCGGTGTTCCTTTGTGTTTCATGCCGGGCGCCAGGCACCCGGCGGGGTCATCATTCGTGTTCGGCGAGGTAGGCCAGCAGGCGGTCTTCGTCCCATACCGGCACGCCCAGCGACTGCGCCTTGTCCAGCTTGGAGCCGGCCTCGGTACCGGCCACCACGAAGCTGGTCTTCTTCGACACGCTGCCGGAGACCTTGGCACCCAGCGCTTCCAGGCGTTCCTTGGCGGCATCGCGGGTGAGCTGGGCCAGGGTGCCGGTGAGCACCACGGTCTGCCCATCCAGCGGGCCGGCCACGATCTCGGCCAGCGCCGGCGCCTTGGCCAGGATCTCCCGCATCGCGTTCTCGGCGGCCAACAGCATCGCACCGTGGCCATCAGCGTCCAGCCATTCGGCCAGACCGCGCGCGGTGTCATCGGGCAGACCGGCGTTGACGAACTGGCCATGCTCGGCGTCGAGCACCGCCTGTGCGCCGGGAAGCGCAGCCACCAGCTTTTCGGCGCGCAGGCGGGTGATGCCAGGGATCTCCGATTCGACCAGCAGCTGCGCCAGATCCAGCCCTTCGCGCAGCTTGGCACTGGGCGCATGCACATCGCTGATGCGCACCTGACCGACCTGCAGCAGGTCATCGATGGCCTGCTGGTTGCCCTGCTGCTCGAAGAAGTGGCCCAGCGAACGCGCCACTTCGCCACCGATGTCCGGCACACGCTTGAACAGCGGCCACGGCAGGTGACGGATCAGCTCCAGGTCACCGAACCACTGCGCCAGCGCCTTGGCGGTACTTTCGCCCACATGCTCGATGCCGAGCGCGAACAGCAGGCGCTCCAGCGTGGCCGCACGACTGGCGTCGATCGCCGCGATCAGGTTGTCGGCCCACTTGGTGGCGATCTTCTTCGTGTTCCATTCGAAGCTGGCCGGCTGCGCCAGCGCCTGCGCGCGCCAGCCCGGATCGTTGCCGTCCAGCTTGAGCACCGCATTGAGCACCGCACCACTGCCCTCGGCGGGAAGGTGCAGCTTCAGCGCCGCTGCCAGCGCCGACGGCTCCTCGGCGTCCAGCACCAGCTTCAGGTGCAGCAGCGTATCGCGGCTGAGCCGGTACAGGTCGGCCACGCTCTTGACGATGCCCGCGTCGACCAGGGTTTCGATGTACTTGTCACCCAGGCCATCGATATCCATCGCGCGACGCGAGGCGAAATGGGCGATGGCTTCCTTGCGCTGCGCCGGGCAGGACAGTTCGCCCGAGCAGCGCCATGCGGCAGCACCTTCCTCGCGCACGATTTCCGAGCCGCACACCGGGCAGCGCGTCGGCATCTGCCACGGCGTGGTGCCCGGCGGGCGGCGATCAAGGATGACGCTGACCACTTCCGGAATCACATCACCGGCGCGGCGCACGATCACGCTGTCACCCACGCGCACATCCAGGCGTGCGATCTGGTCGGCGTTGTGCAACGTGGCGTTGGACACGATCACGCCGGCCACCGCCACCGGTGCCAGCCGCGCGACCGGTGTGGCAGCACCGGTGCGGCCGATCTGGATCTCGATCGCCTCTACCGTAGTGCTCTGTTCCTGCGCCGGGAACTTGTGCGCGATGGCCCAGCGCGGCGCACGCGAAACGAAGCCCATGGCCTGCTGGCCAGCGCGGTCATCCAGCTTGTAGACCACGCCATCGATATCGAACGGCAGGCCATCGCGGCGCTCACCGATATCGCGGTAGTAGCCGAGCAGGCCGTCGGTGCCTTCCACCACCTTGCACAACTCGCTGACCGGGAAGCCCCAGGCACCGAGCTGGGCCAGTGTGCCCGAATGGGTGTCCGGCAGCTCGCCGCCCTGCACTTCGCCGGTGCCGTAGGCGAAGAAACTCAGCCTGCGCTGGGCACTGATCTTCGGGTCGAGCTGGCGCAGCGAACCGGCGGCGGCGTTGCGCGGGTTGGCCAGCACCTTGCCGCCCTGCAGGCGCGCACGTTCGTTGTAGGACTCGAAGTCGGCGCGGGCCATGTAGACCTCGCCACGCACCTCCAGCACATCCGGCCAGTCCTTGCCGTGCAGCCTCTTGGGAATATCACCGATCTCGCGCAGGTTGGCCGTCACGTCCTCGCCGGTACTGCCATCGCCGCGGGTCGCGCCGAGCACGAAATGCCCGTCTTCGTAGCGCAGGCTGATCGCCAGGCCGTCCATCTTCGGCTCGGCCGAGAAGCGCAGGCTGCGACGGCCCAGGCGCTCATCGATGCGGCGCACGAAGTCGGCCACTTCCTCATCGCTGAAGGCATTGGACAGCGACAGCATCGGCACCGCGTGGCGCACTTCCGGGAAGCGGCCGGAGGGGCGCGCACCGACCTGCTGGGTCGGGCTGTCGGCACGGGCCAGCTCCGGATGCTCGCGCTCCAGCGCTTCCAGCTCGCGCACCATCCGATCGTAGTCGACGTCGGTGATCTCCGGCGCGTCCAGCTCATGGTAGGCGCGGTTGGCCTGGGCGATCTGCCGGCGAAGGTCTTCGGCGCGTTCGGCGGGGCTGGGGCTCATCGGGATCCGGTGGTTCTGGGATGGCCGGGGATTCTACCGCGCCCGACCGTCAGGCCCTGTAACGCTCCCGCCTTTGTAGCGTCGAGCTTGCTCGACTGGTGCTCCCTCGCTCTGGCAGGTGCCAACCACTCCCCCACCCTGGTACGTGCCAACCACTCCCCAGCTCTGGTACGTGCCAACCACCTTCCCGCTCTGGTAGGTGCCGACCACCCTCCAGCTCTGGTAGGTGCCAACCACTCCCCAGCTCTGGTAGGTGCCAACCTTGGTTGGCACATCTACAGTCGAACATGGTTCGACTCCGCAGAAAAGCAGCTTGCCGTCCACGCCCACCAGCGCTAGCGTGCGACGGTTGCCCCTCGGAATCCCACCCGTGCCCCTGCCCGCTTCCCGTCGACGCTTCTTGCAACTGGCCGGTGCTGGCCTCGCCGTCGCCGGCACCGGCCTACCGCAGCTCGGCCATGCCCAACCCGCGACAGCCGCCGCCCCAGCCCCTGCCGAAGGCGCCGTACTACTGAACTTCAACGAATGCCCGTACGGCCCCTCGCCCGCCGCCCAGCAGGCGGCGCGCGACAGCATCGCCAGCTGCGGCCGCTACCGCTTCGCTCTGGCGGCACAGGTTCGCGATGCCTTCATCGAACAGGCGCGCATCCCGGCTGATCACGTGCGGCTGTATGCGGGTTCCAGCGAGCCGCTGAACCGCGCCGCCGTGCTATGGACCGGCCCGCAGGCGGGGCTGGTAGTGGCCGACCCGACCTTCGAGACGCTGGGCGAGGTCGCCGCCGCACACGGTGCACACGTGCAGAAAGTGCCGCTGCGCGAGGACGGTGCACACGACCTGCGTGCGATGGTCGCCGCCGCACACGCACGCCCGACCGGGCTGCTGTATGTGTGCAACCCGAACAACCCGACCGGCTCGATCAGCCCACCGGATGAGCTCGCCTGGCTGCTGGCCCACAAGCCCGCTTCCACCCGCGTGCTGTTGGACGAGGCGTATCTGCAGTACAGCGAACAGCCGAGCCTGATCGCGCAGGTGGCGCGGCGCGATGACCTGATCGTGTTGCGCACGTTCTCCAAGCTATATGGCATGGCCGGCCTGCGCCTGGGCGTGGCGGCCGCACATCCCGACCGCCTGCGCGAACTGGCCAGCCTCGGCGACAACCCGCTGCCGGTGCCGGCGCTGGCGGCGGCACTGGCCAGCCTGCGCGATCCGCAGTTGATTCCGCAGCGCCGCCTGCAGAATGCCAAGGTGCGCCAGGCCACCATCGCGTGGCTGGGCAAGCGTGGTTTCAGCTGCGTGCCGTCGGAAGCGAACTGCTTCATGGTCGACGTGCAACGCGATGGCAGCGCGTTCGCCAAGGCGATGGCGGACAACGGCGTGGTGATCGGACGCAGCTGGCCGATCTGGCCACAGCGCGTGCGCGTGACCGTCGGCACCGAAGAAGAAATGGCCGCGTTCCGCCATGCGTTCGCGAAGGTGGCCGGCGTACCGGCCTGACCCTGTTGGTGGGGGCGAACCTTGGTTCGCCCCATCCACGCATGGCGTGGATCTACTGTTGTGGGTGCCGACCGTTGGTCGGGGTGGGTGCCGACCGTTGGTCGGGGTGGGTGCCGACCGTTGGTCGGCACGCCATGGCGCTTACCAGCGCGGGGTCTTGGTCAGCGGCGGGGCCTGGTGCTGCCGGTCGTAGGCGCGCAGCTCGTCACGGATGTGTGCGATGCGCTGGCGGCCCAGGGCATTGCGGCTGTCATCCAGCACCACGCCATCCAGCAGTTCAGCCATGCGCTGCACCGTCGGCAGCATCTTCTCCCAGGCGTCCAGCGCGGTCAGCGGCGCCGGCAGGGTCAGGAAGAAGGCGATGGCCGGGGTTTCCATGGCACGGATGTTGGCCATGTCGAAGCTGCCCGGCTTCATGATGCTGGCCATCGAGAAAATCGGGCCGCGCTCGGGGTGACCTTCCACCAGGCGGTGGAACACGTTCATGTGGCCGAACACCAGGCCGGTCTTCTCGGCCGCCACCACGATGTCTTCGCCACGCAGCTGCTCGCCGGCCCGGGCAGCCACGAACAAGGAGACGATCTTGTCGAAATCCTGGGTGGCGCGCTTGCCGAGATCACTGGCGCCCGGGTCGGTTTCGCCCAGACCAAGTTCGGCCTGCTCGCCTTCCGTGCCCATGCCCGGTTCGACGCGGCCATCGGCCACGGCGACGCCGTCTTCGCCCAGTACCGGTTCGCGGCGCTCGCCGCTGGTCGGTTCCGCGCCTTCCACGCGGCGCCCCTGGGGCTTCTTTTTCGGACGGCCAAACAGGAAGATCGCGGCGATCAACAGCAGGCCGGCGGCCAGGATGCCGATGCGCAACAGTGCCGTGTCGGACATTCGATAGGTTCTCCGGCTAGTTCATTCAGGTAACTAGGATGGCACGTCAGGCCGCGCCCGCCAATCGCGCGGCTTCTTCCAGGTCCACGCTGACCAGGCGGCTGACGCCCGGCTCGCGCATGGTCACGCCCGACAGCTGGTGCGCGGCCTCCATCGTCGCTTTGTTGTGGCTGACGAACAGGAACTGCACCTTTTCGCTCATTTCCTTGACCATGTTGGCCAAGCGGCCGACGTTGGCTTCGTCCAGCGGCGCGTCCACCTCGTCCAGCAGGCAGAACGGCGCGGGGTTGAGCTGGAAGATGGCGAACACCAGCGCCACCGCGGTCATCGCCTTCTCGCCGCCGGACAGCAGCGAGATGCTGGACACGCGCTTGCCCGGCGGACGCGCCATGATGGTCACACCGGTGTCGAGCAGGTCTTCACCGGTCAGTTCCAGGTAGGCGTGGCCGCCACCGAACAGGCGCGGGTACAGCGCCTGCACGCCAGCGTTGACACGATCGAAGGTGTCCTTGAAACGACCGCGGGTCTCGCGGTCGATCTTGCGGATCGCATCTTCCAGGGTTTCCAGCGCGGTGGTCAGGTCGGTGTGCTGCGAATCCAGGTAGTCCGAACGCTGCGAAGCCTCGCCGTACTCGTGGATGGCGGCCAGGTTGACCGGCTCCAGCCGGCGCATGCGGCCATCGATCTGGTGCACGGCCTGCTCCCAGTCACCCAGGCGGGCGTCCTCGGGCAGTGCATTGAGCACGTCCTGCAGCACGAACCCGGCCTTCTCTACCGCGCCCTGCAGGGTATCCGCGCTGAGCACCAGCGCCTGCTGGTCCAGCTTGCGCTGCGAAATACGCTCGCGCTGGGCCAGCGCCTGTTCGTCACGCTGGTGACGGGTCTGCTCGTAATTGCGCAGCTCGGCGTCGATGCCGTCCAGCAGCGTGCGCGCCTCGGTCAGCACGCGATCGGCCCGCACACGCTCTTCCAGTGCGTTCTGGTGCTCGGCCTGCAGCGACTCGACCGGCGAATCACCTTCGTCCAGCTGCGAATGCAGTTCGCCCAGTCGCGAATCCAACTGCCCGCGCTGGGTACCCATGCGTTCCAGCGCCTGGCTCAGTGAAGCCAGCTGCGCCCGCTGCGATTCCAGGGTCAGCGCCAACGAGTGCGAGCGCTCGCGCACTGCTCGCGCGGCGTCTCTGGCCAGATCGCGGGCCTCGGTCAGCTGGCGGCGCTCGCCCTCCAGCCGCTGCCGGGTCGATTCCAGGTCGCCCATGCTGCTGACCGCGTTTTCCAGCCGCGAGCGCGCTTCACGCGCCTGCTCGTTATTGGCTTCCAGCGTTTCCTGCAGCTGCTTCAGTTCGCCTTCGATGCGGTCGATGCGCGTGCGCGCCGCCTCCACCTTGCCCTGCTGCCCCTGCAATTGGCCAGCCAGTTCAGAGACCGCACGATGGGCCTGGTACAGCGCACGCTGTGCGTCTTCGCGCTGCTGCTCGGCAGCCTGCAACTGCTCACGGAAACCAGAAAGCTGCTCTTCCAGCTCGGCCTCGCGGTCCTGCAGCTGCTCGATCTGCTCGCGCAGCTCGTTGATCTCGCGCTCGCGCAGCAGCGCGCCCTGCTGGGCAGCACCGGAGCGCGATACGCGCAGCCAGCCCTGGCCCAGGCGCTCGCCGCTCTGGGTGATGATCGAATCGCCTTCCGGAAGAGTGCCCTGCAACACCTTCGCCTCGGACAAGTCCTTGGCTGCGTGCAGGTGTGCCAGCAGTCGACGGATCGCGGCCGGGCCACGCACGCGAGCCGCCAGCGAGGTCGGCGCGACCTTCAGGTCCGCGCCATCGTTGGCGACCAGTGCGATGTGGCCCTCGCCAAGTTCGCCGAGCGCATCGACCAGGCTGGCCGGATCATCAACCAGCACGCCTTCGATCAATTGGCCCAGCGCACTTTCCACCGCGTTTTCCCAGCCGGCATCCACGTCCAGGCGTTCGCCGACACGCGCTGCCGAATCCAGCCCACGCGCCTTCAGCCACGCCACGGCAGCGCCCTGCTCCTGGCCCAGCGCGGCCTGCTGCAGGGTTTCCAGCGAGGCAAGGCGACCGCGCAGGCCGTTGGCCTGCTTGCGCAGTTCGGCCAGTTCGTTCTGGCCATTGCGCTGCTGTTCCTGCACGGCCGCCACGCCCTGCTTGCGCAGCTCGACGTCTTCGCTCAATTCATCCAGCGCAGTCTTCTGCGTGTCGTGCTGCAGGTGCAGCTGCTCGAAGGCTTCTTCCAACGCGTCCACGTCCAGGCCGGCGCGCTCGGCGGCCAGGGCCTCGCGACGCCGGTCAGCGTCGAGGATCTGCTTGTCCAGGTAGTCCACGCGCGTGCGCTCGACATCGCCGGCGCGCGACGCCTCCGAACTCTGCGAGGTGTGCTGCTCCCAGCGCTGCTGCCAGCTGGCCAGCCGGTCCTCGGCCTCGCGCAGGCTTTCCTGCTTGATCTCGTTCTCTTCCTGCAGTTCTTCCAGCTGCGGGGTGGCGGCCTCGACCGCCTCGCGCAGCACCTTCAGCTTGGCCTCATCACCACTGATGTGCTGGCCCAGTTCCGCCAACGCCTGGCGGGTCTCGTCGCGCGCCTTGTGCAGGCGCTGCGACAGTTCGCGCTGGTGCTGGATCTGCTGTTCCACGCGCGCCAGCGTGCTGCCAACCTGGTAAACCGCAGCCTGCGCAGTGTTGAGCGCATCGGCGGCCTCTTCGCGTCGAACGCGCGAGGTCTCGATGCGGGCCTCGGCGTCACGCTGGTCGGCGATCAGCTGCTGCAGCTTCGTCTCTTCCTGCGACAGCCCTTCGCGGAGCTTGGACAGGCGACCGTCCAACCCGCGGAACTCCAGGGCCTTCCACTCGGCATCCTTGACCCGGCGCTCTTCCTGCAGGGCCCGGTACTGCTCGGCCTGCTTGGCCTGGCGCTTGAGGTGCTCGAGCTGCTTGCTGATCTCGTCACGCAGGTCGCCCAGCCGGTCCAGGTTCTCGCGGGTGTGGCGGATGCGGGTCTCGGTCTCCTTGCGGCGCTCCTTGTACTTGGAGATGCCGGCCGCCTCTTCCAGGTACACGCGCAGGTCTTCCGGGCGCGCCTCGATGATCTGGCTGATCATGCCCTGTTCGATGATCGAGTAGCTGCGCGGGCCCAGACCGGTGCCGAGGAACAGGTCGGTGATGTCGCGCCGGCGGCATTTGGTGCCGTTGAGGTAATAGTTGCTGGTGCCGTCGCGGCTGACGGTGCGCTTGACCGAGATTTCGTTGAACGAGGCGTACTCGCCCGAAATCGTGTGGTCCGAGTTGTCGAAGATCAGCTCGACGGTGGCCTGCGACACCGGCTTGCGGGCATTGGAACCGGAGAAGATCACGTCGGTCAGCGAGTCGCCGCGCAGGCGGCTGGCCGAGCTCTCGCCCATGACCCAGCGCACGGCGTCGATGATGTTCGACTTGCCGCAGCCATTGGGTCCCACCACGCCGGTCATGTTGGTCGGCAGGTGCAGGGTGGTCGGATCGACGAACGACTTGAAGCCGGACAGCTTGATCGTGGAAAGACGCATAGGGGTTCCGGACTGGGGCCGGCAAGCGGCCTGCGTTTACCCTCCAAGTCATTGATCCTGCTGGGATCGATGCCCGTGGAACGGGTGTGACGCCCTGAGTATACCGATGTGGCCGTGTTCTACGAATGGGCGTGGAACATTGTCCAGCCCTGCCTCGTCGGCCGGACGTCGCTCGACACCCCGAACCGGAGCCATAAAACAAAACGGGCACCCTTGCGGGCGCCCGTTCTGCGGTGATTCCAGGCCTTGCGGCGTGGGATCAGGCTTCGGCGACGACGACGACCTTGACGGTGGTCTCGACGTCGGCGTGCAGGTGGACCAGCACGTCGTATTCGCCGATGTTGCGGAAGGCGCCTTCGCCCAGGATGACTTCGCTCTTTTCCAGCGGCAGGCCGGCGGCGGTGAAGGCCTCGGCGATGTCGCGCGGGCCAACCGAGCCGTACAGCTTGCCTTCGGTCGAAGCGTTGGCGGCGATGGTCACGCTCGCGCCTTCCAGCTTGGCCTTGCGGCCTTCGGCGTCAGCGTGGATGGCCTGGGCCTTGGCTTCGTATTCGGCGCGCTTGGCTTCGAACTCGGCCTTGTTGCTCTCGGTGGCCGGCACGGCCTTGCCCTGCGGCACGAGGAAGTTACGGCCGTAGCCCGGCTTCACGTCGACCAGGTCGCCCAGGTTGCCGAGGTTGGTGACTTTCTGCAGGAGGATCAGCTGCATGGTATTGCTCCAGATAAGTTATTCGTTAGCGAGGCGATGCCCCGCAACAAAGGCTGTCCGAATAGCTGGCACAGCGGGGGCGGCACCGGGCCGCCCCGCCGGGCATCAGACGTCGTGGTTGTCGGTGTACGGGATCAGGGCCAGGAAGCGAGCGCGCTTGACGGCGGTCGCCAGCTGACGCTGGTACTTCGACTTGGTACCGGTGACGCGGCTCGGCACGATCTTGCCGTTCTCGGTCAGGTACTGGCGCAGGGTGTTGAGATCCTTGTAGTCGATCTCCTTCACACCTTCAGCAGTGAACTTGCAGAACTTGCGGCGACGGAAGAACTTGGACATGGGAAGGCTCCTTAGGCGGCGGAAGCGGCGTCGTCGCCGGCTTCGTTGTCAGCGGTGTTGTTGGACTCGCCTTCTTCGTCGTCACGACGACGGCGCTCACCGCGCTCCGGCTTGTCACCCTTCTCGTCCTTGCTCTTCATGATCAGCGACTGCTCGGTGTCAGCCTCGTCACGCTTGATGACCAGGTTGCGCAGCACGGCGTCGTTGAAGCGGAAGCTTTCGGTCAGTTCGTTCAGAACGGCCTGGTCGGCTTCGATGTTCATCAGCACGTAGTGGGCCTTCACCAGGTTCTGGATCGGGTACGCCAGCTGGCGGCGGCCCCAGTCTTCCAGACGGTGGATGGTGCCGTTGCCGTTCTCGACCAGCGACTTGTAGCGCTCGATCATGGCCGGGACCTGCTCGCTCTGGTCCGGGTGGACCATGAACACGATTTCGTAATGACGACTCATGTTTTTTTTCTACCTTTCGGATGTGGCCTTGCGGCCGGACAGCCCCCCGCCGTTGATACCGCGGTGGGGCAAGGATTCCCGCCGGGGAGGCAGGAAGCCGCGCATTATGGCGCAGATGGGGGTGCCGGGCAACCGGCGGGCCACAGGGCAACCTGAACCGGGCTACCCCAGATCCACATGAAGGCGGTGCTGGCCGCATTCCAGGCACTGGAACAGGCAGCCGACCATCATCCCGTCCCGGCTCAGGTGCGCCAGCACCCAGTCGGCGTCGCGTGGATTGACTGCCGCCACATCTGGCCGGACCTGGTCGAGGATGGGCAGCAGATCTTCGCTGCCGGCGTAACCGAGGAAGGCGCAGGGCCGCTCACAATGGCTCAGCCAGACCGATTGCTGCCAGGACGAGTAGCCCGGGGTGCGCTCGCAGATCTCCAGCAGCAGCTCGCGGGCGATGGTCGGCGGCGGATCGGCCGGATCCGGGGATACCCCCTCGATATCGCTCCAGCCGGTGAATTCACCCTCGTAACTGGCCACTGCCCTGCCATCGGCAATGCACCAGGGGCACAGGTAATCGGGGCTCAGAACGGAGTAGAACGGCCCCCGGTAGCGCAGTGTGCGCGGCTGACCGCAGCAGTCGCAGACCCCGTCGACCTCTTCGAAGGAGAGGGCGTAGGCGTTGGGGTGATAAATGAAAAGCGGTCGTTCCATCCGTGGATCCCTTCCCCGCCGACCAAGGTCGGCATCTACCAGCGCCCGGCCATGCCCGGCGGACGCCAGAACCAGCCCTCAGGCCTTGTCGGCGTCGGTGGTGAAGCTTTCGCCGCAGCCACACTCGGCGGTGGCGTTCGGGTTGCTGAACGTGAACGTTTCGCTCAGGCCGTGCTTGCCGAAGTCGATCACGGTGCCGTCCACCAGCGCCAGGCTCTTGGCGTCGACGTAGATCTTCACGCCGTCCTGGTCGAACACGGTATCGCCCTCGCGCTCGTCGCGGGCCAGGTCGGTGATGTGACCCCAGCCCGAGCAACCGGTCTTGGTCACGCCGAAACGCAGGCCCAGCGCGCCGGGGGTCTGGGCGACAAAGCGCTGCACGCGCTCGAAGGCAATGGGGGTCAGGCTGACGGCCATGGGGCTACTCCAGAGGTACGGGGACATTATAAGGAGCCGTTGCCACGAAAAATGCCTCGCAAGCAGAACGCTGCAACCGGTAAACTCCCGTGTTCACAGATCGAGTCGATCAGCAGAGGATTCAAGTCATGACGGTGGTCAGCGTTGAACATGCGCTTGCCGGGAAGATCCCGGAAGGCGGCGAAGTCACGGTACGCGGATGGGTGCGCACGGTGCGCGGTTCAGCGAATCTGGCTTTCGTGAATGTGAGCGACGGCTCCTGCTTCGCGCCGATCCAGGTCGTGGCCGGCGACAGCCTGGCCAACTTCGATGAGATCAAGCGCCTGACCAGCGGCTGCTCGGTCATCGCCACCGGCACCCTGGTGAAGTCGCAGGGCAAGGGCCAGTCATTCGAGATCCAGGCCAGCACGCTGAACGTGGTCGGCTGGGTCGAAGACCCGCTCACCTACCCGATCCAGCCCAAGCCGATGTCGCCGGAGTTCCTGCGCGAAGTGGCGCACCTGCGCCCTCGCACCAACCTGTTCGGCGCGGTCACCCGCATCCGCAACTGCCTGGCCCAGGCCGTGCACCGTTTCTTCCACGAGAACGGCTTCAACTGGATCAGCACCCCGATCATCACCACCTCCGACGCCGAAGGCGCCGGCCAGATGTTCCGCGTGTCCACCCTGGACATGGTGAACCTGCCGCGTGACGAAAAGGGCGCGATCGACTTCAGCCGCGACTTCTTCGGCAAGGAAACTTTCCTGACCGTGTCCGGCCAGCTGAACGTCGAGGCCTACTGCCTGGCGCTGAGCAAGGTCTACACCTTCGGCCCGACCTTCCGCGCCGAGAACAGCCACACCACCCGCCACCTGGCGGAGTTCTGGATGATCGAACCGGAAATCGCCTTCGCCGACCTGGCCGAAGACGCGCGCCTGGCCGAAGAGTTCCTGAAGTACCTGTTCCGCGCGGTGCTGAACGAGCGTGGCGACGACCTGGCCTTCATCGCCGAGCGCGTGGACAAGAACGCGATCACCAAGCTGGAAGACTTCATCAATGCGCCGTTCGAGCGCATCGACTACACCGATGCGGTCAGCCTGCTGCAGAAGTCCGGCAGGAAGTTCGACTTCCCGGTCGAATGGGGCCTGGACCTGCAGACCGAGCACGAGCGCTGGCTGACCGAAGAACACGTCGGCCGCCCGGTGGTGGTGACCAACTATCCGGAGCACATCAAGGCCTTCTACATGCGCCTGAACGACGACGGCAAGACCGTTGCCGCGATGGACGTGCTGGCCCCGGGCATCGGCGAGATCATCGGCGGCAGCCAGCGCGAAGAGCGCCTGGACGTGCTGGACGCGCGCATGGCCCAGTTCGGCCTGGATCGTGAGCACTACAGCTGGTATCGCGATTTCCGCCGCTATGGTTCGGTGCCGCACGCCGGCTTCGGCCTGGGCTTCGAGCGCCTGGTGGTCTACGTCTGTGGCCTGTCCAACATCCGCGATGCGATCCCCTACCCGCGCGCCCCGGGCAGCGCGGACTTCTAAGCCCCACACGACCACGGAGGTACCGCTCCCATGACCCTGTTCTTCGCCCTCTGTTTCGTCGGCGTTGCAGTGGCCGGGTTCAGTGCCTTCGTGATCTTCTGGCCGCTGACCCTGGTGCACGTACGCGACCGCCATCCGGCGCTCGCCGAGCGCTTCGGCAGCGGCGCCTTCCTCAAGCCCGATGCCCTGGCCTGGCTGCTGCGCCGTGACTATCGCCAGCAGCCGGACCGCTCGCTGTCCGGGCTGGCGACGCCGGCCTGGGTATCGCTGCTGACCCTGCTGGCCGGACTGGGCATGGCCGCCCTGCTCTGGCTGGCCTCGCTCTGGTAACACATCCATGAATGACATCACCGCCTCGCGCGACAGCTGGTGGCTGGCCAGCCTCGGCAACACCCTGATCTGGGCGCGCCTGCGCGTGCGCCCGGCCGGCACCGCCGAAGTGCTCGACAGCGACGGCAACACGCTGAGCTATGACAGCGAAGACACCGCGCGTTCGCAGCTGTTCGACGCCGAATTCGTCGAGTACGACGGCCTGGACGAGGAAGACGCGCTGGTGCGCGGCTTCAGCCTGCACGAAGTGCAGCCGCCGCAGGCCGACAGCGACGAGGGCCTGCGCGGCCGCATGATCCAGTCGCTGGGCGGGCGCGCCTGACCCCTGCATGTTCACCCCGCGCGCCTTCGCCGAGACCGATCTGCTCTGGCTGGACCGCCTGCTGGCGCGCGACCCGTTCGTTACCGTGCTCACGCCCGGCAGCGATGGCCTGCCGGAGCTGACCCGGATGCCGGTGCTGTACCGGCGTGACGGCGACCAGATCGAACTGCGCGGCCACTGGGCGCGCGCCAACCCGCAGTCGCGCCACCGCGGCGCGGCCAAGGTACTGATCGATGGTCCGCATGGCTACGTCTCGGCCAGCTGGTATCCGGACAAGGAACCCGCTGCGCGGGTACCCACCTGGAACTACGCCGCCGCCGAGCTGCGTGGCCAGCTGCAGACCTTCGACGACACCGAGGCGCTGGCCGAACTGGTCGGCGCGATCAGCGATCGCTTCGAATCCAGTGTCGGCCAGGCCTGGCAGTTCGATGCCACGCGTGCCGAACATGGCCCGGAGCTGCGTGCCATCGTCGGCTTCCGTTTCCAGGTCGAACAGGTGCAGCTGAAGCTCAAGCTGAGCCAGAACCATCCCGATGCCAACCAGCGCGCCGTGATCGCCGAGCTGGAACAGCTGGGCACCCCCGCTTCCACCGAGTTGGCGCAGTGGATGCGCTGGCACCGCGAACAGGCCGCCCGCAGCGACTGAACGCCCCAGATTCCCGCAGCGCCGCAGCCGGATGGTTGCGGCGCGCCCCCACCCGACGCCAGGGACCCATACATGAAAGACATCCACAAACTGCTGCAGAACAACCGCGACTGGGCCGACCGCATCGAGAAGGAAGACCCCGAGTTCTTCCACCAGCTGGCCAAGCAGCAGCACCCCGAATACCTGTGGATCGGCTGTTCCGATTCGCGCGTGCCGGCCAACCAGATCATCGGCATGGCCCCGGGTGAAGTGTTCGTGCACCGCAACGTCGCCAACGTGGTCGCCCACACCGACCTGAACTGCCTGAGCGTGGTGCAGTACGCGGTGGACCAGCTGAAGGTGAAGCACATCCTGATCGTCGGCCACTACGGCTGCGGCGGCGTGCATGCCTGCCTGCACAACACCCGCGTCGGCCTGGCCGACAACTGGCTGCGCCACGTTGGCGACGTGATGCAGAAGCACACCGGCATCCTTGATGCGATCGAGACCGACGAGTTCAAGCACGCACGCCTGTGCGAACTGAACGTGATCGAGCAGGTGGCCAACCTGTGCCGCTCGACCATCGTGCAGGACGCCTGGGCCCGCGGCCAGAAGCTGATGGTGCACGGCTGGGTCTACAGCCTGAAGGACGGGCGCGTGCGCGAGATGGGCATCGACGTCGGTTCGCAGGAAGAGCTGCAGCCCGCCTATGAAAAGGCCCTGTCCTACGTCCCGCGCAAGGGCAAGCGCGACTGATCCCTTACGGATGACCACCATGCTCGCTTCGCCGATCAACCTGCACGCCTGGATCGAAGAAAACCGCCACCTGCTGAAGCCGCCGGTGGGCAACAAGATGATCGACAACGGCGACTTCATCGTGATGGTGGTGGGCGGGCCGAACTCGCGTACCGACTTCCACTACGACGAAGGCCCGGAGTGGTTCTACCAGCTCGAAGGCGAGATGGTGCTGAAGGTGCAGGAAGACGGCGCGGTGCGCGACATTCCGATCCGCGCCGGCGAGATCTTCCTGCTGCCGGCAAAGGTTCCGCACTCGCCGCGGCGCCCGCCCGGTGGTATCGGTCTGGTGGTCGAGCGCAAGCGCCTGCCGCACGAGATGGACGGCGTGATCTGGCACTGCGAGCGCTGCAACCACAAGCTGCACGAAGAGTATTTCCCGCTGCAGAACATCGAAACCGACCTGCCCAAGGTGTTTGCGCGCTATCACGCCAGCCTGGAACTGCGTACCTGCAGCCAGTGCGGGCACGTGGACCCGCTGCCGGCGCCAGCGGTCGGCTGAGCCTCGAACGGTAGTCGCCCACCCTGGTGGGCGCATGCTCGCTCCCGCTCTGGTAGTTGCCCACCTTGGTGGGCGCTTGCTTGTACGTGCGCCAACCAAGGTTGGCGGCAACCGGGTCATGCGGCGCTGGCGTTGGGTTGGCAGCTACCGGGCCATGCCCCAGGCGCTACACTGGCGGTCCCGTTGCAGCCTGTTGCCCGACCATGTCCGACCTGCTCAGCCGCACCCACGCCATTGCCCTGGACGCCGCCGATCCGCTGCGCCCGCTGCGCAATGAATTCCTGATTCCGCGCCATGGCGGCGGCGAGCAGACCTACTTCGTCGGCAACTCGCTGGGCCTGCAGCCGCGTGGCGCGCAGGCGGCCGTGCAGGAAGTGATGAAGCAGTGGGGCGAGCTGGCGGTGGAAGGCCACTTCACCGGCCCGACACAGTGGCTGTCCTACCACCGCCTGGTGAGCGCGCAGCTGGCCCGCGTGGTCGGTGCGCTGCCCAGCGAGGTAGTTGCAATGAACACGCTGAGCGTGAACCTGCACCTGATGATGGTCAGCTTCTACCGGCCCACGGCCGAGCGCCCGGTGATCCTGATGGAAGCCGGCGCATTCCCGACCGATCGCCACGCGGTGGAAGCACAGATCCGCTTCCATGGCTTCGACCCGGCCGAGTGCCTGGTGGAAGTGCAGCCGGACGAGGCCAACGGCACGATTTCACTGACCGCGATCGAGCATGCCATCGCCGAGCACGGTTCACGCCTGGCGCTGGTGCTGTGGCCTGGCGTGCAGTACCGCACCGGCCAGGCCTTCGACCTCGATGCGATCACCCGCGCCGCACGTCTGCAGGGCGCGCGTATCGGCTTCGACCTGGCACACTCGGTCGGCAACCTGCCGCTGCGCCTGCATGACGTGGCCCCTGATTTCGCCGTGTGGTGCCACTACAAGTACCTCAACAGCGGCCCGGGCGCGGTGGCCGGCGCGTTCGTGCATGAGCGCCATCACCGCGACACCAGCCTGCCGCGCTTTGCCGGCTGGTGGGGCCATGAGGAATCCACCCGCTTCCAGATGGCGCCGCAGTTCACCCCGGCCATCGGTGCCGAAGGCTGGCAGCTGAGCAATCCGCCAATCCTCGGCCTGGCGCCGCTGCGCGCCTCGCTGGACCTGTTCGAGCGCGCCGGCATGGAGGCGCTGCGCAGCAAGTCGCTGGCACTGACCGGCATGCTCGAAGCACTGGTGCGTGCACGCCTGTCCGGCGTGCTCGACATCATCACCCCGGCCGAGCCGCAGCGCCGTGGCTGCCAGCTGTCATTGCGTGTGATCGGTGGCCGCGAGCGCGGCCGTGCGCTGTTCGAGCATCTGCGCGGTATCGGTGTGCTCGGCGACTGGCGCGAGCCCGACGTGATCCGCATCTCGCCCACGCCGCTCTACAACCGCTACCTGGACGTGCACCACTTCGTCGAGGAAGTGGAAGCCTGGGCCGGCCTCTAAGCCGGCCCCTCCCCTACTGCTGGACAGTTCGTTGATCGCACACGCTTCCCGCTCGTTGAGCATTATCGGTGCCGGCCTTGCCGGGTCCCTGCTGGCCATCCTGCTGTCACGCCAGGGCTGGCGCATCACCTTGTACGAACGCCGCGGCGATCCACGCGTGGCCGACTACGAGAGCGGCCGCTCGATCAACCTGGCGTTGGCCGAGCGTGGGCGCAACGCACTGCGTCAGGCGGGCGTCGAGGACGAAGTGATGGCGCGCGCGGTGATGATGCGCGGCCGCATGGTGCATCCACGCGACGGCGAGCCGCAGCTGCAGCGCTACGGTCGCGACGACAGCGAAGTGATCTGGTCGATCCACCGCAGTGATCTGAATACCACGCTGCTGGAGCTGGCCGAACAGGCCGGCGCCACCGTGCACTTCCATCGCCGCCTGCACACCGTCGATTTCGATGCGGGTTACGCACGCTTCATCGATGACCGTGACGACAGCCCGCACGACATCCGTTTCGACACCCTGATCGGTGCCGACGGTGCCGGTTCGGCACTGCGTGCGGCGATGAACCGGCGCGCGCCGCTGGGTGAGGACATCGCCTTCCTCGACCACTCCTACAAGGAGCTGGAGATCCCGCCGGCTGCCGATGGCAGCTTCCGCATCGAGCGCAATGCACTGCACATCTGGCCGCGCGGCCACTACATGTGCATCGCCCTGCCCAACCACGAAGGCACCTTCACCGTCACCCTGTTCCTGCCCAACCAGGGCGATCCCAGCTTCGCCACGGTCAACACCGGCGCGCAGGCCGAGGCGCTGTTCGCGCGCGAGTTCGTCGACACCCTGCCGTTGATCCCGAACCTGCGCGCGGACTGGGAGCAGCATCCGCCGGGCCTGCTTGGCACGCTCACTCTGGAACGCTGGCACCAGCAGGGCCGCGCCGTGCTGATCGGCGACGCCGCGCATGCGATGGTGCCGTTCCATGGCCAGGGTATGAACTGCGCGTTCGAGGACTGCGTTGCGCTGGCCCGTCACCTGATGGAGGCCGATGATCTGGAAGGTGCGTTCGCCGCGTTCGAAGCCGAGCGCAAGCCAAATGCGCGCGCAATCCAGCAGATGGCGCTGGAGAACTACCTGGAGATGCGCGACCGCGTGGCCGATCCCGCCTTCCTGCTGCAGCGCGAGCTGGAACAGGAACTGCAGCGGCGCTGGCCGACCCGCTTCGTACCGCACTACACGATGGTCACTTTCCTGCACACGCCGTACGCCGAGGCGCTGCGCCGCACCGAACTGCAGCGCGACATGCTGGTGGCCGCCACCGCCGGTCACGATTCACTGGACAACATCGACTGGACCGCACTGGAAGCACAGATCCACGCGCAGCTGCCGGTCTTGGAGGGGGCGCACTGATGGCTGACAGCTTCCTGTTCTACGACCTGGAAACCTTCGGCCAGGACCCGCGGCGCACGCGCATCTCGCAGTACGCCGCGATCCGTACCGACGCCGATCTCAACGAAATCGACACGCCGGTCAGTTTCTTCGTGCGCCCGGCCGATGACCTGCTGCCCTCGCCGATGGCCACCCTGGTCACCGGCATCACCCCGCAGCAGGCACTGGCCGAGGGCATCAGCGAAGCCGAGGCCTTCGATCGCATCAACGAGCAGCTGTCGCGCCCCGGCACCTGTGCGCTGGGCTACAACACGCTGCGCTTCGACGATGAGTTCGTCCGCTACGGCCTGTTCCGCAACTTCCACGACCCGTACGAACGCGAGTGGCGCAACGGCAATTCGCGCTGGGACCTGCTGGACATGCTGCGGCTGATGCGCGCGATGCGCCCGGAGGGTATCCAGTGGCCGCTGCGCGAGGATGGCGCCACCTCGTTCAAGCTCGAGCACCTGGCCGAGGCCAACAACGTGCGCGAAGGCGATGCGCACGAAGCGCTGTCCGACGTACGCGCCACCATCGGCATGGCACGCCTGTTCAAGCAGTCGCAGCCACGGCTGTGGGAGTACGCGCTGAAGCTGCGCGACAAACGCTTCGTCGGCAGCCTGCTGGACGTGGCCGCGATGAAGCCGGTACTGCACATTTCCATGCGCTACCCGGCCAGTCGCCTGTGCGCGGCCCCGGTGCTGCCGCTGGCCGCGCACCCGACCATCAACAACCGGGTGATCGTGTTCGACCTGGAAGGCGAGATCGACGATCTGCTGGAACTGCCGGCCGAGGTGATCGCACAGCGCCTGTACATGCGCGCCAGCGAGCTGCCCGAAGGCGTGGCGCGGGTGCCGCTGAAGGAAGTGCACCTGAACAAGGTGCCCGCGCTGATCGCCTGGAACCACCTGCGCGCCGATGACCACGCGCGCCTCGGCCTGGACGTGGCCGCGATCGAGGCCAAGGTGGAACGCCTGCGCGCGTTCGCCCCGCAGCTGGCCGAGAAGGCCCGGCAGGTCTACAACCAGCCCCGCGCCGCCACCGTGGCCGATGTCGATGCCTCGCTCTACGACGGCTTCCTCGGCAATGGCGACAAGCCGCTGCTTGCGCTGGCACGCACCACCGCGCCGGAGCAGCTGGCCGCACTGGAAGGCCGCTTCCGCGACCCGCGCCTGCCGGAGCTGCTGTTCCGTTACCGCGCGCGCAATCATCCCGACAGCCTCGCACCGGCTGAACGCCAGCGCTGGCAGGATTACCGCCGCCAGCGCCTGCTCGGGGACGGAGGGCTGGGCGAACTCAACCTGCCCCAGTACCAGCAGCAGCTCGATGCACTGGCCGCCGAAGCGCCCGACGACACGCGGCGCCAGGCCCTGCTGCAATCGCTGCGCGACTGGGGCCAGCACCTGCAGGAGACCTTGTGAGTACCTATTTCTCGGACGCCAGCTTCAAGTTCCTGCGCAGCCTGGCGCGGCATAACGACAAGGCATGGTTCAACGACCACCGCCAGCAGTACGAAGACCACGTGCGGCAGCCGTTCCTGCGCCTGCTGGGCGACCTTCAGCCGGCGCTGGCCGAGGTCAGCGACCACTTCCGCGCCGATACCCGCGGCGTCGGCGGCTCGCTGTTCCGCATCCATCGCGACGCGCGCTTCTCCAACGACAAATCCCCGTACAAGACCTGGCAGGGTGCACGCCTGTTCCATGAGCGCCGCCGCGAAGTAGCCGCGCCCTCGTTCTACGTGCACCTGCAGCCCGGCGAGAGCTTCGTCGGTGCCGGCCTGTGGCATCCGGAACCGGAGACCCAGCGCCGCGTGCGCCACTTCATCCTCGACAACCCGGGCAGCTGGAAGGCCGCAGCGCATGCACCGGCCCTGCGCAAGCGCTTCGACTTCGAAGAGAGCGAGAAGCTGGTGCGTCCGCCGCGCGGCTTCCCGGCCGACTTCGAATTCATCGACGACCTCAAGCACCGCAACTGGGTGATGTGGCGCTCGCTGGACGACGCCACCATGACCGGCCCGCGCCTGCTGTCCACGCTGGGCAAGGACCTGGCCGCGCTCGGCCCGTTCGTCGACTACCTGTGCGCGGCGCTGGACCTGGAATTCTGATGCCGTTGGCACAGCAACGCCGCACGCTGGGCCGCACCGGCCTGGCGGTTTCGCCGGTGGGCCTGGGCTGCTCCGGCTTCTGGGGGCATCGCCGCTTCCCGGAACAGTCGGCCGCGCACGTGGTCGAGCATGCACTGGCACAGGGCGTGAACCTGTTGGACACCGGCCACAACTATTCCGGTTTCCACGCCGAGCCGCGGCTGGGCCGCATCCTGCGCCCGTTGCTGAAGCGATACCCGCGCGAGTCGCTGGTGATTTCCAGCAAGGGCGGCACACTGACCGGCCAGGCCGGCGTCAGCGGCGCCGAGCAACGCAATTTCTCGCCGGCAGCCATCACTGCCAGCTGCGAGGCCTCGCTGCGCAACCTCGGCCTGGATTACTTGGATATCTACCAGCTGCACGGTGCCAGCCAGCACGACATCAACGATGACCTGCTGGCCGCGCTGCAACGCCTGCGCGAACGCGGGCTGATCCGGCACACCGGCATCAATACGCACACGGCATCGACTCTGCGCTGGATGATCGACCATCCCACGCTGTTCGACGTGGTGCTTCTGGACTACAACGCCCTGCAGCAGGACCGTGAACCCCTCATCGACCAGTTGCACGCAGTGGGCATCGGCGTACTGGCCGGCACAGTGCTGGCGCAGGGCCATCTGCTGCCACCACGCCCGCGCCTGCCACGACCGGCGGATGCCTGGTACCTGGCCAGGGCTTGGCTAAAACCGAGCAGCCGCACACTGATGCACAGCGCACGCAACATGCGGAAGACGCTGGCCGCCATCCGCAGCCAGCGCCCCGCCCAGACCGCCTTTGCCTACGCCCTGGGCCATCCCGGCGTGGCCAGTGGCATCCTGGGTACCACCCGCACCGCCAGCCTGGAAGAAGTACTGGCAACGCGGCTTGAGGCACTGACCGCAGCCGAACGCCAGCAGCTGGTGGACGCCTTCGGTGATGGCCGCGGATCTCCCAGTCATTGAGTCTTCACCCCATGCTGCTGCGGTTGCGGCAGTCTGGGCGGCATGAAGAAACTCACCGCACTCGTTGGGCTGTTGGTCCTGGCCTTGGCCGCATGGTGGTTCGGCGGCCCGTACATGACCGTCAATGGCCTGTCCAAGGCCATCGAGCAACGCGACACCGCGCGCCTGGAGCGTTACGTCGATTTCCCGCGCGTGCGCAGCAGCCTGCGCGCGCAGCTCAATGACTATCTGGTGCGCCAAGCCGGCCCGGATGTGGCGGCCAGCCCGTTCGGTGCCCTGCTGTACGGGCTGGGCGACCAGCTTGGTGGTGCCGCGGTGGACACCATGGTGACCCCGACCGGGATCGGCGCGATGCTGCAGGGTCACGTGCTGTGGAAGCGCGGCCGCAATGAACTGCAGGGCGGCGATGCCTTCGGCGCGACCGAACCCGCGCGGCCGCTGAAGCATGCCGAACATCATTTCGAAGCGCTGGACCGCTTCGTGATCGATGTCGATCGCGGCCCCGGCCAGCCGCCGTTGAAGGTGGTGCTGGAACCGCAGGGCCTGCGCTGGAAGGTGGTGGACCTGCAGCTGGGGATGTCGGGCAGCCCGTGACCGGACCCGTGGCCTGACGGCAATGCCAACCAAGGTTGGCGACTACCGGGGTACAGCGCTCTGGTAGATGCCCACCTTGGTGGGCATGCATCCAGAACAGCGCCAACCAAGGTTGGCAACTACCAGACCCTATCCTTCGTTGGCAACGCCATGCGGTACGTGGCCGGCGGCTACATGCTCTCGGGCGCTGTCGATGTTGTGCTGCGAATCATCGAAGAAGATGTCGGCGCCGAACGCCTGCAGGAACGGGCCCTTGTGGCGGCCACCGAGGAACAGCGCTTCGTCCAGGCGCACACCCCACTCACGCAGGGTGCGGATCACCCGTTCGTGCGCAGGTGCCGAACGCGCGGTCACCAGTGCGGTGCGGATCGGTGCACTGTCTCCGGCCGGGAACACTTCCTGCAGCGTGTGCAGCGCCGACAGGAAGCCACGGAACGGCCCGCCGCTGAGCGGCTCTCGGGCGCGCTCGCGTTCGTGGCGGCCAAAGGCTTCCACGCCCTGCTCGCGCGAAATGCGCTCACTCTCGTCGCCGAAGATCACGGCGTCACCGTCAAAGGCGATGCGCAGCTGACCGGCCGGGCGACCGGTATCGATCTGGTCGGCCGCCGCGGCGGCGGTTTCTCCAGGCGGCTTGGGCAGGATGGTCGCCGCCGCGATGCCATGGCGCAGCGCGCTGCGCACCGATTCCGGGTTGGCCGACAGGAACAGGTCGGTGCCGAACGGCTTCACGTACGGCCAGGTCGGCTCGCCGGCGGTGAACGTCGCACGGATGATGCCCAGGCCGTAGTGCTGGATCGAATTGAAGATGCGCAGGCCGGTATCGGCCGAATTGCGCGACAGCAGGATCACCTCGACCCGCGGATTCTCCGGGCTGGCGCCCTGGTTCAGCGCCAGCAACTTGCGCACCACCGGGAAGGCCACGCCGGGCCCGAGGATATCGTCCTCGTGCTGGCGCTGGAATTCGGCATAGGCCGCCACGCCATCGCTCTCGAACAGCGCATGGCTTTCCTCGAGGTCGAACAAGGCGCGCGAGGTCACCGCGACGGTCAGCAAACGGGGGGAGTTGTCGCCCATCGGTGGGGGTCCTTCAAGCGGTCGGCGCGGCCGGCCGCCTATTGTCGTCAAAAAACGAACTGTTCGCTCAGGATCCGGTCTTCCAGGTTGTGCTCCGGGTCGAACAGCAGGGTCACGCGGCGGTCCTTCGACTCGCGGATGGTCACCTCGACCACGTCGCGGGTCTCGTGCGAATCCGCTGTGACGCTGACCGGGCGCTTGTACGGATCGAGCACGCGGAAACGCACTTCGGTGTCGGCCTTGAGAATCGCCCCGCGCCAGCGTCGCGGCCGGTACGGGGCCAACGGCGTCAGCGCGATGGTATGCGAGCCCAGCGGCAGCACAGGACCGTGTGCGGAATAGTTGTAGGCGGTGCTGCCGGCCGGGGTGGCCACCAGCACGCCGTCACCGATCAGTTCGGCCACGCGTTCCTGACCGTTGAGGTCGATGCCGATATGCGCGGCCTGCCGGGTCTGGCGCAGCAGCGACACATCGTTGTAGGCCAGCGAGCCGGTACTGGTGCCCGACTCGGTCAACGCCACCATTTCCAGCGGGCGCAGGTTGGCCGGTTCGGCACGGGCAATGCGCGCCTGCACGTCGTCGTCGCCACGGTACTGGTTCATCAGGAAGCCGACGGTGCCCAGCTTCATGCCGAACACCGGCTTGCCCAGGTGCCCGTGCCGGTGCAGGGTCTGCAGCATGAAACCGTCGCCGCCCAGCGGGCACAGCACGTCCGCCTGCTCCGGCGCGTGATCGCCATAGCGCGAGACCATCGCGGCGCGGGCCATCTGCGCGGGCTCGGTGGTGCTGGCCAGGAAAGCGATGCGGGGGGTGTCGCTCATCGGTGGATCCGGGTGGGTGTGCCAGCAAGAGCATACCCGGTAGTGCCGGCCGCTGGCCGGCAACCGCCTATCTGCGGGGAGGTCCATGGGGTTGCCGGCCAGCGGCCGGCACTACCCGTCCCAGGCATGCGCCGCAAAACAAAACGGCCCCGCTTTCGCGGGGCCGTTCTGTTCTACACGTGTCGGGCGTGGCCCGGCGTTACATCACTTACGCACCATGCGCGGCCAGCTGGCCCAGGCGCTGCACCGCGACCGAGACGGTCGGGTAGTCCAGGGTCTTCTGCTCGGCCAGTTCGGCCAGCATCGCCAGGGTGAAGCGCAGGCTGTTGTCGTCGCGACCCATCCAGGCCGCCACCTTCGCTTCAGCACTGCTGCCCTTGGTGCCCAGCACCTGGCCCGCTAGGTTGCGGTGGTTGGCGGCCAGCTCGTCACGCAGCACGCCACGTGCCACGGCGTGCCAACGGCCATTAACCTCCAGCGCGTCGACCTGCTCGAACAGCCACGGCAGCTGCAGGGCATCGCCCAGGCGGAAGTGGACCTTGGACACGTCCACCGGCTTCAGCTTGCGGGTACGGGCCAGTTCGATGATGTCGAACGCCGGCTCCAGGAAGTGCAGTTCGGCCAGCTGCTGCGCCAGTGCGGACGGCAGGCCCTTTTCCTTCCACTCGGCCACCAGGGCTTCGTAGGTCGGACGCTGCGAATCCGGCAGCACACCCGAGGCAACACGGATGTCGTTGAACGGACCCTGGTAGCGGTTGACCGCTTCGGTGATGCCCGGCATCGCGCCCGGGCGCGACAGCAGCCAGCGCACGAACGAGCGCTGCAGCTTCCAGATCACTTCCAGCGCGTCGATCTGCACCGACTCCGGCACCTTGCCGTCGAGCGCATCGATCTGCGCCCACAGCGCGCGTGCATCCAGCGTTTCGCGGCTGATGGTGTAGGCCTTGGCGACCTCGGCGATGGAACGGCCGGTGTCTTCCTGCATGCGCATCAGGAAGGTGGCGCCCATGCGGTTGATGGTCTGGTTGGTCACGGCCGTGGCGATGATTTCGCGCTTCAGGCGGTGACGCTCCATTGCGTCGGCGTACTTCTTCTGCAGCGGGGTCGGGAAGTAGCGCTGCAGCTCCTTGGACAGGTACGGATCTTCCGGAATGTCCGAATCCAGCAGCTGGGCGAACGCCACCAGCTTGGAGTAGGACAGCAGCACCGACAGCTCCGGACGGGTCAGGCCCTGGCCGCGTGCCTTGCGCTGCGACAGCTCGGCATCGGACGGCAGGAATTCGATCTGGCGATCGAGCAGGCCCTGCTGTTCAAGCGTACGGATGAAGTGCTGCTTGGAACCCAGGCGCTTGACTGCCATCCGCTCCATCAGGCTCAGCGCCTGGTTCTGGCGGTAGTTGTCGTTGAGCACCAGCTCGGCGACTTCATCGGTCATCGAGGCCAACAGCTTGTTGCGCTGCTCGACGGTCAACTTCTTGGCCCGCACCACATCGTTGAGCAGGATCTTGATGTTGACTTCATGGTCGGAGGTGTCGACACCGGCCGAGTTGTCGATGAAGTCGGTGTTGAGCAGCACGCCGGCCTGGGCGGCTTCGATGCGGCCCAGCTGGGTCATGCCCAGGTTGCCGCCCTCGCCCACCACCTTGCAGCGCAGCTCGCCACCGTTCACGCGCAGGGCGTTGTTGGCGCGGTCGCCGACATCGCTGTGCTGCTCGCTGGCAGCCTTCACGTAGGTACCGATGCCGCCGTTCCACAGCAGGTCGACCGGTGCCTTCAGGATCGCGCTCATCAGATCGTTCGGCGACAGCGCCTTGACGTTGTCATCCAGGCCCAGCGCTTCACGCACCTGCGGGGTGATCTCGATCGACTTCAGGCTGCGCGGGTACACGCCGCCGCCCTTGCTGATCAGCTTGGCGTCGTAGTCCGCCCAGCTCGAACGCGGCACGGTGAACAGGCGCTCACGTTCGACGAACGTGGTGGCCGCATCCGGGTTCGGGTCCAGGAAGATGTGGCGGTGGTCGAAGGCAGCGACCAGGCGGATGTGGCGCGACAACAGCATGCCGTTGCCGAACACGTCGCCGGACATGTCGCCGACGCCGACCGCAGTGAAGTCCTGGGTCTGGCTGTCACGGCCCAGCGCACGGAAGTGGCGCTTGACCGATTCCCACGCACCGCGTGCGGTGATGCCCATGCCCTTGTGGTCATAGCCAACCGAACCACCGGAGGCGAACGCATCGCCCATCCAGAAGCCGTGCGCGATGGCCAGGCCGTTGGCGATGTCGGAGAAGGTTGCGGTGCCCTTGTCGGCGGCCACCACCAGGTACGGATCGTCCATGTCGTGGCGCACGACATCCACCGGCGGCACGATCTTGTTGTTGACGATGTTGTCGGTGATGTCCAGCAGGCCCTGGATGAACAGCTTGTAGCAGGCCACGCCGTTGGCGAAGATCGCGTCGCGGTCGCCGTTCACCGGCGGGGTCTTGGCGAAGAAGCCGCCCTTCGCGCCGACCGGCACGATCACGGTGTTCTTGACCATCTGTGCCTTGACCAGGCCCAGCACTTCGGTACGGAAGTCTTCGCGACGATCCGACCAGCGCAGGCCACCACGGGCGACCGCGCCGAAGCGCAGGTGGGTACCTTCCACGCGCGGGCCGTAGACGAAGATCTCGCGGTACGGGCGCGGCTTCGGCAGGTCCGGCACCAGCGCCGAATCGAACTTGAAGCTGATGACATGGCCGTGCTGGCCGTTGGCATCGGTCTGGTAGTAGCTGGTACGCAGGGTCGCGTCGATCACGCCCATGAACGAGCGCAGGATGCGGTCCTCGTCCAGGCTGGACACGCGGTCCATCAGCTTCAGCAGCGCATCGCGCGCGGCCTGCATCTGCGCGTCGCGGTCACCCTTGCGGGCGTCGACCACGGTCTTGAGCACCTTCAGGGTGGCGTCGTCGCCAGCGGCCAGTACATCGAAGTGCGCCTTCAGCTGGGCCTGGCCGGCAGCGATGTCGTCCTTGCCTTCGTGGCCGGTGGCCGGATCGAAGCGGGCTTCGAACAGCTCGACCAGCAGGCGGGCCAGCAGCGGGTAGCGCGCGAAGGTGCCTTCCACGTAGGCCTGCGAGAACGGCACGCCGGTCTGCAGCAGGTACTTGCAGTAGCCACGCAGCATGGCGACCTGGCGCCAGTGCAGGCCGGCAGCCAGCACCAGGCGGTTGAAGCCGTCGTTCTCGGCATCGCCGTGCCAGACGCGGGCGAAGGTCTCGCCGAAGGCTTCATCGACGCTGGCGGCATCGATCGCGCCGGCGGTCGACTCGACCTCGAAGTCCTGCACATACACCGGGGCGTTGTCGACCGACAGGCGGTACGGACGCTCGGCGATCACGCGCAGGCCCATGTTTTCCATCATCGGCAGCGCGTCCGACAGCGGAATGTCGTCCAGCTGGCGATACAGCTTCAGGCGCAGGCCATCGCCGCTTTCGCGCGGCACGGCCTGCAGGCTCAGGCGCAGGTCGTCCGGGCCGGTCAGGGCGTCGAGCTGGCTGACATCGTTGGCGGCAACGGCGGTGCTGTTGTCTTCGATGTAGCCGGCCGGCAGTGCCTTGCCGATGCGGGCAGCGATGCGCAGGCCTTCGGTTTCGCCGTGGCGGGTCACCAGCGCTTCGCGCAGGTCGTCCTGCCAGTTGCGCAGCACCTGGGCCAGCTTCTGCTCCAGTTCGGCGGTATCGACGTCCAGCATTTCGCCCGGCTTGGGGCGCACGATCAGGTGCACCTGGGCCAGCGGCGATTCGCCCAGCACCACCGAGCTGTCCACGTACTCGCCGTGCAGCGCGTCCTTCAGCATCGCTTCGATGCGCAGGCGCACGTCGGTGTTGAAGCGCTCACGCGGCAGGTAGACCAGCGCGGAGATGAAACGGCTGTACTTGTCGCGGCGCAGGAACAGGCGGCTGCGCACGCGCTCCTGCAGGCCCAGCACGCCCATGGCAGTGCGGAACAGTTCGTCCTCGCTGGACTGGAACAGTTCTTCGCGCGGCAGGGTTTCCAGGATGTGGCGCAGGGCCTTGCCGCTGTGGCTGGCCGAGGCCAGGCCCGACTGCTTCATCACGTGCTCGTGGCGCTGGCGCACCAGCGGGATTTCCCACGGGCGACGGTTGTAGGCACTGGAAGTGAACAGGCCGAGGAAGCGCTGCTCGCCGATGATCTTGCCCTTGGCGTCGAATTCCAGCACGCCGATGTAGTCCATGTAGCCGGCGCGGTGCACGCGCGAACGGGCATTGGTCTTGGTCAGGATCAGCGCGTCCTTCAGCCCGGACGTGGTGTTCAGGCCCTGCGCGGCCAGGGTCTTGACCGGACGGGCGGCGGACTTGTCCTTGCCGCGCATCAGGCCCAGGCCGGTGTCGTTCAGCGGCGCCAGCACCTCTTCCTTGCCCTGCTTCTCGACGCGGTACTCGCGGTAGCCGAAGAAGGTGAAGTGGTTGTCGGCGGCCCAGCGCAGGAATTCCTGTGCTTCCTTGCGCGACGCGTCGTCGACCGGCAGCTGGCGGCTGCCCAGGTCGTCGGCCAGCGCCAGCGCCTTGTCCTTCATCGGCTGCCAGTCGCGCACGATCGCACGCACTTCGTCCAGCGCCTTGCTGATGGCCTGCTCGATGGCCGCCATGGCTTCGGCCGGCTGGCGGTCGATCTCCAGCAGCATCACCGACTCGGCATCACCCTCGCCGACCTTGACCAGCTTGCCGGCCTTGTCGCGGGTGAAGCGCAGCACCGGGTGGCCCAGCACGTGGACGCCCACGCCCTGTTCGGCCAGCGACATGGTGACGGTGTCGACCAGGAACGGCATGTCGTCGTTGACGATCTGCAGCACGGTGTGCGGCGATTCCCAACCGTTGGCCTTCGCGGTCGGATTGAACACGCGGACGTTGGCCTTGCCGGCCTTGCGGGCACGGGCGAATTCCAGCGTCTCAGCCGCGAGAGCGGCCCACTCTTCAGCGCTGTGGTGCGGGAACTCGTCCGACTCCATGCGCTTGTAGAAGTCAGTGGCGAAGGCCACCGCTTCGGCCTGTGCGGCCGCGGGGTAACGCTTGCGCAATGCCGTGTACACCGGCTCCAGGGAGAAACCAGCGGTCACTGCGACCTCCGACTCTGCTGGTTTGGTCTTGTTTTTCACGGTCTTGGCTGCGGTTTTTTGCGGTTTCATGGCAGAGCGATGCGCTTGCTCAGTTGGGAAAATGAAATTGTAGCCCTACCGCACGAAAAGGCCTTGCTGCAGGACGGAATAACCAGATTCGGGTTTGCTGCGGTTTAGACGCCTATTCAGTTCGCACCGGTATGGTGCTGGCGCGCGCTTCAGCACTGCCGACAGGATCGGCAAAGCGTGTTACCGGAAGACACACGCGGCGACGCCGATTCGATTCCACAATCCTGAACTGGACGGTATAGTCCACCGCGTGAACCCGGCCTACCTCCCCGTTGCCCTCGACGCACGCGATGAGCGCGTGTTCGATGCCGTGCGCGAGCTGCTGGCCCAGCAGGGCATGCAGATGAGCATGGACGCGGTGGCCCAGCATGCCGGCTGCTCCAAGCAGACCCTGTACTCGCGCTACGGCAACAAGCAGGAACTGCTGCGCCGGGTGATGCAGCGCCATGTCGGCCACGCTACCGGAGCCATGGTTCGTGCACTCCGCACTGACGACCTGCGTGCCAGCCTGCTCCAGTTCGCCACCGACTTCCTGGAGCATTTCAACCAACCGCACGTAGGGCAGGCCTGTCGGCTGATCGCCGCCGACGCGGCCCAGTTTCCCGAAGAGGCGCGTACGCTGTACCGGCATGGCGCCGGCGCGCTGACGCTTCATCTTGCTGAATGGATTGAAACCGTTTGCATGCGTGGCCAGCTCCGGCATGACGACCCGCACTTCATGGCCGAACTGCTGCTGAGCATGATCGCCGGTCAGGATTTCGACAAACAGCGTTTCCATACCCCCCATCGTGATGACGCGCAGCTGCGTCGGCGCTGGGCAGAGTTCTCCGTCGACAGCTTCCTGCGCGCCTTCGCGCCTCAGCCGTCGGCGGCCCCATCTTCAAACCAACCCCGGAGTTCCTCCTGATGACCGCCCCACTCCGCACCCTTGCCTTGACGTGCGCCGTTGCTGTTGCGCTGGCTGCCTGCAAGAAGCCGGAACAGCAGACGCCCCCGCCGCCGGAGGTGGGCGTGATCGACGCCAAGCCGCAGACCCTGCCGCTGCAGCGTGAGCTGGTCGGCCGCCTGTCGCCGTTCCGCAGCGCCGACGTGCGTGCGCGCGTGCCGGGCGTACTGCTCAAGCGCGTCTACCAGGAAGGCTCGCAGGTCAAGCAGGGCCAGCCCCTGTTCCTGATCGACCCGGCGCCGCTGCGTGCTTCGCTCAATGCCTCCGAGGCCCAGCTGGCCTCGGCCCGCGCGACCTACGCCAACGCCAAGGTCGCCGCCGACCGCGCGCGTTCGCTGGCGCCGCAGCAGTTCGTCTCCAAGTCCGACCTGGACAACGCCGAATCGGCCGAGCGCACCGCGCTGGCCGCGGTCAAGCAGGCCGAAGCGGCGGTGACCTCTTCGCGCATCAGCCTGGGTTATACCGAAGTGACCGCGCCGATCAGCGGTGTGGCCAACAAGCAGCAGGTCACCGAAGGCGCGCTGGTCGGCCAGGGCGATGTGACCCTGCTGACCACCGTCGACCAGCTCGACCCGCTGTACGTGAACTTCTCGCTGAGCGTGGACGAGTTGACCCAGCTGCGCGCGCAGCAGGCCAAGGGTGCGCTGGCGCTGTCCGGTGACGGCAAGGCCACGGTCAACGTCAAGCTGGCCGACGGCAGCACCTACAGCGAGCCGGGCACGCTGGACTTCTCTTCGACCACGGTCGACCCGGCCACCGGCGCGGTGTCGCTGCGTGCGCTGCTGCCGAACCCGCAGCAGATCCTGCTGCCCGGCGCCTTCGTCAGCTTCCAGGCCAACCTCGGCGAGCGCAACAACGCCTACCTGGTGCCGCAGCAGGCGCTGCTGCGCGACACCACCGGCGGCTACGTGATGGTGGTCGGTGCCGACGGCAAGGTCGTGCGCAAGAACGTGAAGACCGATGGCGCGCAGAACGGCAACTGGCTGGTCAGCGACGGCCTGGCCGCCGGTGACAAGGTGATCGTGGCCGGCGTGCAGAAGGTCAAGGAAGGTGCGCCGGCGGTGGCCAAGCCGTGGACCCCGGGGCAGGACGCCAACGGCAAGCCTGCCGCAGGCGGCGCCGCTCCGGCGGGCGCAGCACCGGCCGCAGGCAAGGCACCGGCCGACGCGGCCAAGCCCGAGCAGGCCGATGCGGCCAAGCCGGCCGCCACCGATTCGAACAAGCAGTAACGGGAACCTTCCGTCATGCCTAAATTTTTCATCGAACATCCAGTCTTCGCCTGGGTGGTTGCGATCCTGATCTCGCTCAGCGGCGTGATCGCGATCCTCAACCTGGGCGTGGAGTCCTATCCCAACATCGCCCCGCCGCAGGTCACCGTCTCGGCGACCTACCCGGGTGCCAGTGCGGACACCACGGAGAAGTCGGTCACCCAGGTGATCGAGCAGCAGCTGACCGGTATCGATCACCTGCTGTACTTCAGCTCATCGTCCGCCTCCAACGGCCGCGCGCAGATCACCCTGACCTTCGAGACCGGTACCGATCCGGACATCGCCCAGGTGCAGGTGCAGAACAAGGTCTCGCTGGCCACGCCACGCCTGCCTTCGGAAGTGACCCAGCAGGGCGTGGTGGTGGCCAAGGCCAACGCCGGCTTCCTGATGGTGGTGGCGCTGCAGTCCGATACGCCGGCCATCAACCGTGACGCCCTGAACGACATCGTCGGCTCGCGCGTGCTCGACCAGGTCTCGCGTATTCCCGGCGTCGGCAGCACCCAGCAGTTCGGTTCCGAGTACGCCATGAACATCTGGCTCAACCCGGAGAAGATGCAGGGTTATGGCCTGTCGGCCAGCCAGGTGCTGGCGGCGGTGCGCGCGCAGAACGTGCAGTTCGCCGCCGGTGCGCTGGGTTCGGACCCGTCGCCGGAAGGCCAGCACTTCACCGCCACGGTCTCGGCTGAAGGCCGCTTCAGTTCGCCGCAGGAGTTCGAGAACATCATCCTGCGGGCAAATCCGGACGGTTCGCGGGTGCTGATGAAGGACATCGCCCGCGTCGCCTTCGGTGCCAACAACTACGGTTTCGACACCCAGTACAACGGCAAGCCGACCGGTGCCTTCGCCATCCAGCTGCTGCCGGGCGCCAACGCCCTGAACGTGGCCGATGCGGTGCGCGCCAAGATGGACGAGCTGCAGCCCAGCTTCCCGTCCGGGGTGACCTGGTTCTCGCCGTACGACAGCACCACCTTCGTCAAGATCTCCATCCAGGAAGTGGTCAAGACACTGTTTGAAGCAGTGTTCCTGGTGTTCCTGGTGATGCTGATCTTCCTGCAGAACTTCCGCGCCACCCTGATCCCGACCCTGGTCATCCCGGTGGCCCTGCTCGGCACCTTCCTGGGCATGTGGATGATCGGCTTCACGATCAACCAGCTGACCCTGTTCGCGATGGTGCTGGCGATCGGCATCGTGGTCGATGACGCGATCGTGGTGATCGAGAACGTCGAACGCATCATGACCGAGGAAGGCCTGGCGCCGAAGCCGGCCACGCAGAAGGCGATGACCCAGATCACCGGCGCGGTGGTGGCGATCACCGTCGTACTGGCCGCGGTGTTCATCCCGTCCGCCCTGCAGGGCGGCGCCGCCGGTGAAATCTACAAGCAGTTCGCGCTGACCATCGCCATCTCGATGGCGTTCTCGGCGTTCCTGGCTCTGGGCTTCACCCCCGCGCTGTGCGCGACCTTCCTCAAGCCGACGCACAACGACAACCCGAACATCATCTACCGCACCTTCAACAAGTACTACGACAAGATCAGCCATACCTATGTGGGGCACATCACTTCGGCGGTGCGCCATGCACCGCGCTGGATGATCCTGTTCGTGGTGCTGACCGCACTGTGCGGCTTCCTGTTCACCCGCATGCCGGGCAGCTTCCTGCCGGAAGAAGACCAGGGCTATGCGCTGGCGATCGTGCAGCTGCCGCCGGGCTCGACCAAGGGCCAGACCAACGAAGTGTTCGCGCAGATGCGTGGCATCCTGGAAAAGCAGGACGGCTATGAAGGCATGCTGCAGGTGGCCGGTTTCAGCTTCGTCGGTTCCGGCGAGAACGTGGGCATGGGCTTCATCCGCCTGAAGCCATGGGAGGAACGCAAGTTCACCGCGCCCGAGTTCATCCAGAACATGAACGGCGCGTTCTACGGCATCAAGGAAGCGCAGATCTTCGTGGTCAACCTGCCCACCGTGCAGGGCCTCGGCCAGTTCGGCGGCTTCGACATGTGGCTGCAGGACCGCAGCGGTGCCGGCTACGAGCAGCTGACCCAGGCCCGCAACATCCTGCTTGGCCAGGCTGCGCAGAAGCCCGACCACCTGGTGGGCGTACGCCCGAACGGCCTGGAAAACGCCCCGCAGCTGCAGCTGCATGTCGACCGCGTGCAGGCGCAGTCGATGGGCATGTCGGTGTCGGACGTGTACAGCACCATCCAGCTGATGCTGGCCCCGGTGTACGTGAACGACTTCTTCTACGAAGGCCGCATCAAGCGCGTGACCATGCAGGCCGATGGTCCGTACCGCACCGGCCAGGAATCGCTGAAGAGCTTCTACAGTCCCTCCAGCCTGACCAAGAACGCCGATGGCACCAGTTCGATGATCCCGCTCAATACGGTGGTCAAGTCCGAATGGGTGTCGGCACCGCCGTCGCTGAGCCGCTACAACGGCTACTCGGCGATCAACATCGTCGGCTCGCAGGCACCGGGCACCAGCTCGGGTGAGGCGATGCAGACCATGGAAGGCATCGTCAACGACGATCTGCCGGCTGGCTTCGGCTACGACTGGTCGGGCATGTCCTACCAGGAAATCCTGGCCGGCAACGCGGCGACGCTGCTGCTGGTGCTGTCGATCGTGGTGGTGTTCCTGTGCCTGGCCGCGTTGTATGAAAGCTGGTCGATCCCGGTGGCGGTGCTGTTGGTGGTGCCGCTTGGCGTGCTTGGCGCCCTCGGCCTGTCGATGCTGCGTGGCCTGCCGAACGATCTGTTCTTCAAGATCGGCCTGATCACCGTGATCGGCCTGGCCGCCAAGAACGCGATCCTGATCGTCGAGTTCGCGGTGGAACAGCGCGCAGCAGGCAAGACCCTGCGCGATGCCACCATCGAAGCGGCCCGCCTGCGCTTCCGCCCGATCCTGATGACCTCGTTCGCGTTCATCATGGGCGTGATCCCGATGGCGATCTCCACCGGCGCCGGCGCCAATTCCCGCCACGCCATCGGTACCGGCGTGATCGGCGGCATGCTGTTCGCCACCCTGCTCGGCCTGCTGATGATCCCGGTGTTCTTCGTGGTCGTGCGCCGAATGCTGGGTGACAAGCTGGATGAGTCCTCCAAGGAATTCATGGAGCGCCAGCGCGACGCGGAAGCCGCGCACCGCCCGGATCGTTGATCCGGCGGTGAGTTGAAACGAAAAGGCCCCGGAGCGATCCGGGGCCTTTTTCATTCGTGTGACCCGTCCTGAATTGGGTTGACACCTTTTCCCTCTGGAAAAGGAATGTTCAATGAAATCAACAATCAGGCGCAGTCAGCGGGATTACTCGCTGGCCTTCAAGTTGTCCGTGGTCGATCAGGTCGAGCGTGGAGAACTGACCTATAAGAAGGCTCAGGAGCGATACGGTATCCAAGGTAGCAGCACGGTTCTGAAGTGGCTTCGCCGCTATGGTCGGCAGGATTGGTCAGGTGGTGCATCATCTGCCCCCATGACGACTTCTCCCAAAAGTGGACCGGCCACGCCGCTGACGCCGGAACAACAGATCAAGGCCCTGCAGGTCCAGTTGCGGGAGGCCAACGAGAAAGCACAGCTTTTCGAAGCCATCGTGGATGTCCTCAAAGAGGATTACGGGGTGCGCATCGTAAAAAAGCCTTCAGGCAAGTCCTCACGCAAGGGCGCCTCAAAGGCGTAAGCGTGGCAAGGGCTTGCCGCCATTTCGGCATCAGTCGACAGGCGTTCTATCAAGCGGGGTGCCGGCATCAACGACGACGCGCCAGCGAGACCAAAGCACTGGCGCTGGTGAGCGATTGCCGCGTGCGGCAGCCACGGATCGGGACGCGCAAGTTGCACCATTTGATCGGACCGAAGCTGCAGGCGGCGGGAATCACCATGGGACGTGACCGGTTGTTTGACGTACTTCGGGAAGCGCGCCTGCTGGTACCGAAACGTCGGGCTTATCACAAGACTACCGACAGCCATCATCGCTTTCGCAGGCATCCGAATCTGCTCAAACCTGGCCAAGGATGCGTAATACCAACCGGTAGCGAGCAGGTGTGGGTGGCGGACATCACCTATCTGCCGACGCAGGGGAAGTTCGTGTATCTGAGCCTGGTCACCGATGCCTGGTCGCGCAAGATCGTGGGCTGGAGCGTGCATGAAACGCTACAGACAGAGCAGGTAGCTCAGGCGCTGGAGATGGCGCTGAAAGGGAGAAAGACATCGCAGAAGCTGATCCATCACTCTGATCGTGGAATCCAGTACTGCTCGGATTACTACCAGAAGATCCATGCGCGGCACGGCCTGACCTGCTCGATGACCGACGGCTACGACTGCTATCAGAACGCTCTGGCAGAGCGAGTCAACGGGATCCTCAAGTGCGAGTTCCTGCTTCATCGCCCACGGGACCTGGGGCAAGCCCGCCAGATGGTGGCTGAGGCCGTAGACATCTACAACGCTGAGCGCCCCCACCTGTCCCTTAAAATGCAGACGCCCGATGCGATGCATCGGGCGTCTTTGGCCGCCTGACGGCGGCCGGACCATCCACCCATCGGTGTCAACCTATGGCAGGACGAGTCAGTGCCATGAAGCCGGTAGTCGCCAACCTTGGTTGGCGCCGCTGGATCCATGCCAACCAAGGTTGGCGCATGCCAAGCCGGCGTCTCAGCGCAGCAGCGCAACCACCACGCATACCACCACGAGAGCCAATGCAGCCCATTGCATCGGCACAAAGAAGAAATGATGGGGTGCAGCCATACCCTTCTGCCGGGGCGCACGGTTGAGCCACAAACCCAGCAATACGTTCACCGCTGCGCCGATGCCTGCACCCAACAGAACCTGGGGCAGCGGCGTGTTGCCCCTGGAGCCTTCATGCGGAAAGAAGTACGCCAGCAGCAGGATGGCTGCAATCGGCGTCACCAGCGTCATGAATCCCCAACCTCGATAGATCATCTTTGCAGACCGCGTAAAAACCGGCTTGCATTGGACCAGATCGGGTATCGCTCGGCCAAGAAGACCGTGTATCCACGCATGGCGTGGATCTACTGGCCGCGCCGCCGTTGCAGCGGCGCGGCCGGTCGAACTCAGCGCAGCCCGGTCTCGTTGCGGGCGATCACCAGGCGCTGGATTTCCGAGGTGCCCTCGTAGATCTCGGTGATCTTGGCATCACGGAAGTAGCGCTCCAGCGGCATTTCCTTCGAATATCCCATGCCGCCATGAATCTGCACGGCCTGGTGGGTGATCCACATCGCCGCTTCCGAGGCGGTCAGCTTGGCCACCGCTGCTTCGGTGCTGAAGCGCTTGCCCTGGCCCTTCACCCATGCCGCGCGCAGGGTCAGCAGCAGCGCTGCGTCCAGCTTGCACTTCATGTCGGCGATCTTGGCCTGGGTCATCTGGAAGGTACCGATGGCCGCGCCGAACGCCTTGCGCTCCTTCACGTACGCCAGGGTCGCTTCATAGGCGGCACGGGCGATGCCGATGGCCTGCGAGGCGATACCGATGCGGCCGGCATCGAGCACGCTCATCGCGATCTTGAAGCCCTCGCCTTCCTGGCCCAGCACGTCTTCGGCCTGTGCCACGTAATCGTTGAACTCGATCTCGCAGGTGGCCGAGGCACGGATGCCGAGCTTGGGCTCGGTCTTGCCACGACCGAAGCCCGCCTTGTCGGTATCGATGATGAAGGCGGTGATGCCGCGCGCGCCCTTGTCCGGCTCGCTCATTGCGAACAGCACGATGTACTTGGCCACCGGGCCGGAGGTGATCCAGCTCTTCTTGCCGTTGATGACGAAGGTGCCATCGGCCTGCTTCACTGCACGGCAGCGCATGGCGGTGGCGTCCGAACCGGACTGCGGCTCGGTCAGCGCGAACGCGCCGATGGCCTCGCCTTCGGCGATGGCACGCACGTAGGTCTGCTTCTGTTCCTCGGTACCGTGGGTGAGGATGCCGTTGCAGAACAGCGAATTGTTGACCGACATGATGGTCGAATGGGCTGCGTCGGCGGCGGCGACCTCCACCATCGCCAACACGTACGCCACCGGGTCCATGCCCGCGCCACCGTATTCGGTCGGCACTTCGATGCCCATCAGGCCGTTTTCGCCCAGCAGGCGGATGTTGTCCAGCGGGAACTCGCCGGTGCGGTCATGGTGCTCCGCGCTGGGGGCGATCTTTTCCTGCGCGATGCGCCGCGCCACGTCCTGCAGCATCAACTGCTCTTCAGTAAAGCTGAAATCCACAACACCCTCCCGGGTACATGAAGTTATGGGCCGCGCACCGCGCGCCCAGGTGCCTCGATTGTACCGGGGCCCGCCAGTTTCCGTACGCCAGCGACTTGACCGCGGCAGGCGTTCTCAGCGAATATATCTCTATATCGCGATAGGTAGATATTTATGGATCTGGAAGACTGGTCGACCCGCCTCAAGGTGTTCGCCGATGCCACCCGCGTACGCCTGCTGGCGCTGCTGGAGCAGGAGGAACTGACCGTGGCCGAACTGTCGGCGATCACCCGGCTGGCACAGCCGCGGGTATCCACCCACCTGGCGCGCCTGAAGGAAGCCGGCCTGGTCCGCGACCGCCGTGCGGGCGTGTCGGCCTATTACCGCTTCGACGAGGCCCAGCTGGACCCGGCGCAGCGTGCATTGTGGCATGCCTTGAGCAATGGAAGCGACGACCCCTTGCTGCGGCAGGACGCTGAACGTGTCGCCGCCGTGCTGGCCCACCGTGCCTCCGACCAGAACTGGGCCGACAGCGTGGCCGGCGACATGGAGCGCCACTATTCTCCCGGCCGCACCTGGGAAGCCCTCGCGCGTACCGCGTTGCCGCTGCTGGAGACCGGCGACGTGCTGGACATCGCCTCCGGTGACGGCGTGCTGGCCGAACTCGTCGCCCCGCATGCCAAGCGCTACATCTGCATCGATACCAGCGCGCGCGTGGTTGCCGCCGCCAGCGAGCGCCTGCGCCGCCTGCCCAATGTGGAAGTGCGCGAGGGCGACATGCATGCGCTGCCGTTCAAGGACGGCAGCTTCGACCTGGTGGTGCTGATGCATGCGCTGACCTACGCCAGCAAACCGGCGCAGGCGGTGACCGAAGCCGCGCGCGTGCTGCGCTCCGGCGGCCGCCTGCTGCTGTGCAGCCTGGCCCGCCACGAGCACAAGGCGGCGGTGGAGGCCTACGGCCACGTCAACCTCGGCTTCAGCGACAAGGAGCTGCGCAGGTTCGTCGACAAGGCCGGCCTGCAGGTATCCAGCCTGGAGACGGTCACCCGCGAAAAGCGTCCGCCGCACTTCGAAGTGATTTCACTGATCGCCAACAAGCCCTGAGCCCGAGATCGCCATGCCTGCCCTGCCCTGGTTGCATCCTGATCGTGCCAACGCCCTGCTCGACGCCCTGCGCGAGCGGATCCTGATCATCGACGGCGCGATGGGCACCATGATCCAGCGCCATGGCCTGCAGGAAGACGACTACCGCGGCGAGCGCTTCGCCGGTGGCTACGATCATGTGCATGGCCCCGCTTGCGACCACGCCGTGCAGGAAGGGCATGACCTGAAGGGTAACAACGATCTGCTGCTGCTGACCCGGCCGCAGATCGTCGCCGACATCCATACCGCCTACCTCGAAGCGGGCGCGGATCTGGTCGAGACCAACACGTTCAACGCCACGTCGGTCAGCCAGGCCGACTACCACCTCGAACACCTGGTGTACGAATTGAACAAGGCTGGCGCAGCGGTGGCACGCACCTGCTGCGATACAGTAGCCGCAACCACACCAGGCAAGCCACGCTTCGTGATCGGGGTGATCGGCCCGACCAGCCGCACCGCCTCGATCAGTCCCGATGTCAACGATCCGGGCTTTCGCAACACCAGCTTCGACGAGCTTCGCGACACGTACCGCGAAGCCATTGACGGCCTGATCGACGGCGGCGCCGACACCATCATGGTCGAGACCATCTTCGACACACTCAATGCCAAGGCCGCGCTGTATGCACTGGAGGAGGCCTTCGATGCACGCGGCGCAAGGTTGCCCGTGATGATCTCCGGCACCATCACTGATGCCTCGGGACGCACGCTGTCCGGGCAGACCGCCGAGGCCTTCCACGCGTCGCTCGCGCATGCACGCCCATTGTCGATCGGCCTGAACTGCGCACTGGGTGCCGATGCGATGCGCCCGCACGTGGAAACCCTTTCGCAGGTCGCCGACTGCTACGTCAGCGCGCACCCCAACGCAGGCCTGCCCAATGCCTTCGGCGAGTACGACGAGACGCCCGAGGACATGGCCAGCACCCTGCGCGGTTTCGCCGAGGATGGCCTGTTGAACCTGGTCGGTGGCTGCTGTGGCTCCACCCCTGACCACATCCGCGCAATCGCCGAGGCCGTGGCCGGGCTGCCGCCGCGCGCCCTGCCCGGTGTCCAGGAGCAGGCCGCATGAATGTCGCCGCCACCGTTCCGCACTTCCCGCCCTATTGCTGTTGAGCTGACGCCTGCCATGACGCCTGTCCGCCCTACCCGCCTGTCCGGCCTGGAGCCTCTGGTCATCACTCCGGACCTGCTGTTCATCAACGTCGGCGAGCGCACCAACGTCACCGGCAGCGCGCAGTTCCGCAAGCTCATCAAGGAAGGCCGCTACGAAGAAGCGGTGGACGTGGCCCGCCAGCAGGTGGCCAGCGGCGCGCAGATCCTCGACGTCAACATGGACGAGGGCCTGATTGATTCGGAAGCGGCGATGACCCGCTACCTCAACCTGATCATGTCCGAGCCGGACATCGCCCGTATTCCGGTGATGGTCGACTCCTCCAAGTGGAGCGTGATCGAGGCCGGCCTGAAGTGCCTGCAGGGCAAGAGCGTGGTCAATTCGATCTCGCTGAAGGAAGGCGAGGCGCTGTTCCGCGAGCACGCGCGCAAGGTGCTGCGCTACGGTGCTGCCGCGGTGGTGATGGCATTCGACGAAAGCGGCCAGGCTGACACCTGCGCACGCAAGGTCGAGATCTGCACCCGCGCCTACCGCATCCTGGTCGACGAGATCGGCTTCCCACCGCAGGACATCATCTTCGACCCGAACATCTTCGCCGTCGCCACCGGCATCGAAGAGCACGACAACTATGCGGTGGACTTCATCGAAGCCACCCGCATCATCAAGCAGACGCTGCCGCACTGCCATGTGTCCGGCGGTGTTTCCAACGTCTCGTTCTCGTTCCGCGGCAACGAAACGGTGCGCCAGGCCATCCACTCGGTGTTCCTGTACCACGCCATTGCCGCCGGCATGGACATGGGCATCGTCAACGCCGGCGCCATGCCGATCTACGACGAGCTGGAGCCAGAACTGCGCGAGCGCGTGGAGGATGTGATCCTCAACCGCCGCAGCGATGCCACCGAGCGCCTGCTGGAAATCGCCGAGCGCTACAAGGGCAAGAAAGGCGCGGCGAAGACCGAAGACCTCGCCTGGCGCGAGAAACCGGTGGCGCAGCGCCTGGCGCACGCGCTGGTGCACGGCCTGGATGCCTTCGTGGAAGAAGACACCGAACTGGCCCGGCAGGCGTCCAGCCGCCCGCTGGACGTGATCGAAGGTCCGTTGATGGATGGCATGAACGTGGTCGGCGACCTGTTCGGCGCCGGCAAGATGTTCCTGCCGCAGGTGGTGAAATCCGCGCGCGTGATGAAGAAGGCCGTGGCCTACCTGCTGCCCTACATCGAGGCCGAGAAGGCGCGCAGTGGCGACACCGCCAAGAGCAACGGCAAGATCATCATGGCCACGGTGAAGGGGGATGTGCATGACATCGGCAAGAACATCGTCGGCGTAGTCCTGGCCTGCAACAACTTCGAGGTGGTCGACCTTGGCGTGATGGTGCCGGCGCAGAAGATCCTCGATGCCGCGCGCGAGCACAACGCCGACCTGATCGGCCTGTCCGGCCTGATCACTCCATCACTGGAAGAGATGAGCCACGTGGCCCGGGAGATGCAGCGCCAGGGCTTCGACCTGCCGCTGCTGATCGGTGGAGCGACCACCTCGCGCGCGCACACCGCGCTGAAGATCGACCCACATTACAAGGCGCCCACGGTGTGGGTGAAGGACGCCTCGCGCGCGGTCGGCGTGGCCCAGTCGCTGATCTCGCGTGACCTGCGCGAGGCCTTCGTAGCCGCCAACGAGGCCGACTATGCCGAGATCCGCGCGCGCCATCGCAACCGTGGCGATGCCAAGCGCCTGGTTTCGCTGGAACACGCGCGTGGGCAGAAGTTCCAGGGCGGCTGGGACACCTACACGCCGCCGGCACCGAACCAGCCCGGCCTGCACGTATTTGACGACTACCCGCTGGCCGAACTGGTCGACTACATCGACTGGACGCCGTTCTTCCAGGCCTGGGAGCTGGCCGGCAAGTTTCCGGCCATCCTCACCGACGAGATCGTCGGCACCCAGGCCAGCGATCTGTACAGGGACGCCCGCGCGATGCTTGAGCGCATCGTCAATGAGAAATGGCTGACCGCCAAGGCCGTGTTCGGCCTGTGGCCGGCCAACAGCATCGGCGACGACGTGCGCGTGCAGCACCCGCAGGGCGAGACCACCCTGCACTTCCTGCGCCAGCAGGTGGACAAGCCGGCCGAGCGCCCGGATTTCTGCCTGGCCGATTTCATCGCCCCGGCCGACAGCGGCAAGCAGGATTGGATCGGCGCCTTCGCGGTCACTGCCGGCATCGGCATCGACGCGCACGTAGCGCGCTTCGAAGCCGACCACGATGACTACAACGCGATTCTGCTGAAGGCCCTCGCCGATCGCTTCGCCGAAGCGCTGGCCGAGCGCCTGCACCAGCGCGTGCGCATCGATTTCTGGGGCTACGACCATGCCGAGACGCTGGACAACGAGGCGCTGATCGACGAGGAGTACCGTGGCATCCGCCCGGCACCGGGTTACCCCGCCTGCCCGGAGCACAGCGAAAAGCGACGCCTGTTCGACCTGCTGCAGGCCGAAGCCAACGCCGGCATGGAACTGACCGAGAGCTTCGCGATGCTGCCTACGGCGGCCGTTTCGGGCTACTACTTCAGCCATCCGCAGAGCCAGTACTTCGTGGTCGGCCGCCTCAGCCGCGAGCAGGTCAGCGACTACGCCCGCCGCAAGGGCGTGGACCGCGCCCAGGCCGAGCGCTGGCTGGCCTCCAACCTCGACTACGACCCCGAATGACACAAAAGGGGGACGGAGGGGATTAAGTCGTTTGTGCCCAAAACGACTTAATCCCCTCCGTCCCCTTTTCGCTTCATCATTGCGCTGGGCTTTGACGGTTTCTCGTCCGGTGTCGTTTGCCCTGGTCGGCGCACTGCTGTGCTTCTTCGCACCGAGCCTGCCACTGATCCGCGCACGCCGGAGCCGCTTCAAGGCCTGACGCCGGCGCGGTCCTACTGCTGCCGCAGTACCTGCTGCAGCGACGGCAGCAGCACACGGTTGCCATGCGCGCTGAGGTGATCGCCATCGAAGAACAACGGCCGGCCATCGCGCTGCGCCGGGCACAGCACGTCATCACACAGCACCGGCATCGGATCCCACAGCACCCCCCCTGGCAGGCCATCGACCACCTGCTGCAGGCTGCCCAGCATCGGCGCACGCAGCGTTTCCATCGCCTCACGCGTGCTGTCCAGGCCGTTGCGGCAGACCTCGTTGCGTGAATTGAAGCGGTCAGAGCAGCGATACGGCGGCGCCGGCAGCACCGGTTTGGGCGCCTCCAGCACAATTCGCACACCGCGCTCGGCCAACGGTTTCCACTGGGTGATCGCCTCGGCCACTTCGGCCTCGCGTCCTGCAGTGGCTTCCGGGGTCAGCTCGCCCGCCAGCTGCGCCTGCGCATCGAACAATACGAACTGATCGGACAAGCGCGGTATCCGCAGCGACACCAGCACCACGGCATCACCTGGCTGCGCACGCTGCGTGACATCGGCGAGCATCGCTGCGTCGAAATCACTGCAACCGGCACCCGCGCCGCGCCACTTCTGCAGGCTCACCTGCGGGCATCCACCACGACCGTAGAGAATCACCTCCGAGCCACTCTCAAGCGCCAGCCGCTGCAGCAGCTCGATGTAGGCCATTGCATGCGAATCGCCAGCAACGAACACCTGCTTCGGCGCACCGGCAGGCGCCGGCCGATCGCAGTCACCACGCGCATAGGTCCGCATGCTGCCACCTTCGAAGCGTCGCTTGGTGGTCACCAGGCTGCAGTCGGGATAGTCGCCTGCCACGCTCTTGCCGTTGGGATACCAGTCGCCGGGATGCCGACTGACCGTGCTCAGTGATATCCGCGGTGCCTGCAGGTACAGCAGCGTCTGGGTGCCGGCCGCGACCAGCAGCACAGCCGAACCTGCCAGCACCCAGCGACCCGGGCGCAGACGCTGCGCCAAGGGGCCCCGGAACGGTTGCTCCACCCAGCGCCACGACAACCACGACAGCAGCAGCACCAGCGCCATCGCAGCGCTCATCTGCAGGGGTGTCTGCAGGCCCACGGTCCAGCGCATCAGCACGAATACCGGCCAGTGCCACAGATACAGCGAGTACGACAGCAGGCCGATGGAGCGCATCGGCCTGCTGGCCAACAGGCGTGCCACCCAGGACCGGGGATGATGATGCAGCGCCCACAGCAGGCCTGCCGCCGCAAAGGTCGGCAGCAGGCCATCAGGCCACGGCGAACGTCCGGCCCGTGCGGTCCACAATGCCCAGCACAGCAAGGCCAGCGCCACCATCGCGAGCAGCGAGAACACGGGCGCAGCACGCTTCAGTGCAATCGTCGTCACCGCATCCACTGGCTGGCGAACATGCAGCAGCTGGAAGAGCAGTACGCCAACACCCAGTTGCCACAGCCGCGTAGTGGTGGCGTAGAACGCCCACGATGGCGGCGCCTCGCGCAGGCCCAGCACCGCCGCATGCAGCAGCGACGCCGCGCTGACCACGGCAAACAGGCCAAGGCTGATCCAACGCCCGCGCACGCCGCGCGCCCAGGCCAGGAACAGCAGCGGGAACAGCAGGTAGAACTGCTCCTCCACGCCCAGCGACCAGGTATGGGTATAGGGATTGAATTCGGCCTTGGGCGCGAAATAATCGTTGCCGATCAGCGCCAGCACCCAGTTGCTGAAGCCGAAGAATGCCATCAGCCCGGTCTTGTCACTGGCCTCGCTGAGCCAGGACTCGGGAATGAACAGCACGCTGCCGACAGCGGTCAACAGCAGGCAGCTGATCAGCGCAGGTGCGATGCGGCGGATGCGGCGCGAATAGAAGCGCAGCATCGACTGCCACAGCGACAACGGCGGCAGCCGGTGCACCGACGCGCTGACCACGAACCCGGAAATGACGAAGAACACGTCTACGCCGGTGAACCCGCCCGGCAACCAGGCCGGGTCCAGGTGGAACACGATGACGGCCAGCACGGCAATCGCGCGCAGGCCGTCAATGTGCGGCACGTAGCCACGGCTTGGATCAGCGGTCATCCCTTCCCCCCAACCGCGGGGGCAGTGCCGTCCGCGGTGGTTGCGCCTTTACCAGACCAGGTCGTCCGGCACCTGGTACTGCGGGTCCGCGTACGGATCTTCCTCGGCCGGCGCATTCGGATCGACCTTCAGCGCCACCGAGGCGGCGAACACGGCCTCGGACTGTGCCAGCACGTCGGCCGTTACCAGCAGGTAGCGGCCATTGAGCTGGACCACACCCAGCTCACCGGCATTGAGCGCGGTCAGCTGTTCGGCGGTCACATAGATGCGCTTGATCTTGCCGCCATACGGGAAGTGGCGGGCGATGTCCGCTGCCTCGGCGTTGAGGCTCTTGTCCTTCAGCAGTTCTTCCAGCTTGGCCTTCGCCTCGCGGCGCACGCGTGCTTCTTCCTGCTTCAGGCGCTCGGTCTCGATGCGCTCTTCCTTCTCCCGCTGCGCCCGGATGGCATAGGCCTTGGCCAGGTCCATCTCTTCGGTGCTGCGCGGCTTGCGCGGGCCCTGCTGGCCCTGGCCACCGCGGGCATGCCCGCCGGGCTTGCCCGCGCCATGGCCCTGGCCACGACGCTCACCGGGCTTGTGCTCGCCCTTGCCTGCGCCCTGCGGTTTTCCATTGCCGTTGCCACCCTTGCCCTGCGGGCGGCCATCACGGCGGGGGCCATCATTCTTGCGCTCGGGCTTGGGCGCGGGCTTGAAGCCCAGGCCCATCAGCTGGTCGCGGAGGGTATCGCTCATAGGATTCGGATCAGTAGTGCGGCGGCGGCGGTTCGCTCGCCGGATCGGAAGAATTCAGTGCGTTGCGGACCTTGCCCAGGTCTTCCAGCAGCACGCGCAGCACATCGGCGTTGCGCATGCCCTGCATGCGGGCATCAGCCAGCGCGTCGCTCAGCTCGGCCAGCGCCTGTTCCTGGAAGGACACGCGCATTTCCAGCTCGACCAGGCGCGCTTCCAGCGCCTGCTCGCGTTCAGTGGGCAGATCAGACATGCAACGAGCGCCCCCGGCCAATGCCGTAGTACGCAAGACCTGCGGCTTCCACTTCGCCCGGCTCATACAGGTTGCGGCCGTCGAACACCGCCGCATCCTTCAGCTGCTCGCGCAGCTTCTGGAAGTCGGGGCTGCGGAACTGCTTCCACTCGGTGACCACCACCAGCGCGTCGGCACCCTGCAGCGCTTCATCGGCACTGTTGCAGAACACCAGGTCATCGCGTTCGCCGAAGATGCGCTGCGACTCGTGCATCGCCTCCGGATCGTAGGCACGCACCGTCGCACCGCCTTCCCACAGCTGCGCCAGCAGTCGACGGCTGGAGGCCTCACGCATGTCGTCGGTGTTCGGCTTGAAGGCCAGACCCCATACGGCGAAGGTCTTTCCACGCACGCCCTCGTCCTCGCCCTTGTCGTAATGACGCTGGATGAGGGCAAACAGATGACCCTTCTGCGCATCGTTGACCGCTTCAACCGCATTGAGCAGCTTCGGCTCAAGGCCATACTGCTGGGCGGTACGGGCCAATGCCTGCACGTCCTTGGGGAAGCACGAGCCGCCGTAACCGGCACCCGGATAGATGAAGTGCCAGCCGATGCGTGGATCCGAACCAATGCCCTGGCGGACCTGCTCGACATCGGCACCGACGCGTTCAGCGATGTTGGCGATTTCATTCATGAACGAAATCTTGGTCGCCAGCATCGCATTGGCGGCGTACTTGGTCAGTTCGGCCGAACGCACGTCCATTTCCACCACGCGGTCGTGGTTGCGGTTGAACGGCGCGTACAGGCGACGCATCACCGCCACCGACTCTTCGTTCGCCGCACCGATGATGATGCGGTCCGGGCGCATGCAGTCCGCAACTGCATCGCCTTCCTTCAGGAATTCCGGGTTGGACACCACGTCGAAGGCGATGTCCGCGCCACGCGCGGCCAGCTCTTCGGCAATGGCGGCACGCACCTTGTCGGCGGTGCCGACCGGCACCGTCGACTTGTTCACCACCACGGTCGGCACACTCATGTGCCGACCAATGGTCCGGGCTACGGCAAGCACGTATTGAAGATCGGCACTGCCATCCTCGTCCGGCGGCGTACCAACGGCGATGAACACCACCTGGCCGTGATCGATGGCGGCCGCGGCATCCGTGGTGAACGCCAGCCGCGCTGCGGCATGGTTGGCCTTCACCATCGGCTCCAGGCCGGGTTCATAGATCGGGATGATGCCCTGGTTGAGGCCATCCACCTTGGCCTGGTCGATATCGACACAGACCACCTGATGACCAACATCGGCCAGGCAGGTACCGGTCACCAGTCCAACGTAGCCGGTACCAAAAATCGCAACGCGCATATCCGTATTCGCTCCTGAATGACTTACGGCAGAACGCCCAGCAGCTCGACGTCGAACGTCAGAGTCGCGTTCGGGCCGATCGGGCCGCCCGGGGTGCCGTTCTCACCGTAGGCGAGTTCGCCCGGGATCCAGAAGCGGTACTTCGAACCGACCGGCATCAGCGCGACGCCTTCGGTCCAGCCCTTGATCACCTGGTCCAGACCGAACTCGGCCGGCTGGCGGCCGTAGGAACTGTCGAACACGGTGCCGTTGAGCAGCTTGCCTTCGTAGTTCACGCGCACCTTGCTGCTCGGCAGCGGGCGCTCGCCGCTACCCGGGCGGATCACCTGGTACTGCAGGCCCGACGAGGTGGTCACCACGCCCGGCTGGGTCTTGTTCTTGGCCAGGAATGCGTTGCCTTCCGTGCGGTTGGTCTGCGCAGCCTGGGCGGCCTTGGCCTGCATTTCAGCCTGCTTGGCACCCATGAAGGCCTGGATGGTGGCGGTCGCGTCAGCTTCCGTCATCTTCGGCTGGCCCTTGGTCAGGCCGGTGCTGATTGCGTCAAACAACGAGGCGACATCGATATCGTCCTTCAGCTGCGCCAGCGACGGACCCACCGAGTAGGAGCCGATCATCTGCGACACCTTGACGCGGTCGACCTTCGGCGGCTGCGAGCCCGGTGCCACGCCCGGCACCTGCTGGCCGCTGCGGGCCATCACGACCTGGCGCAGGGCGGCATCGGTGGCCTTGGCCTGTTCCTGGGTGATCTGCGGCTGCAGGCCCTCGAACGAACGCTCAACGGCGGTGCGCAGGGCGGCCACATCGATCTCATCGGCGATCGGGGTGAACGACTTGGCGACATCAAGGCCGATGGCGTAGCCGAGCTTCTGCTTGGGGGAATTCAAGGTTGCGGTCTCCTTGGCGGCTGCGGGGGCAGCCGGTTGTTGCGACAGAGCGACACCCGAAGTGCCCATCGCCAGAATCAGAACCGACGCCGCGGCGCCGCGCATTCCCATCTTCATTCGCTGCATTCCTGGAAGTGTCTGGGCGCCGACGTCGGCGCGAAAAGAAACATTGTCGCACGCATGCCGTCGATGTCGAGGCATGCGTGCTGGATATCAATGCGTGGCGGCTGCCGCCAGCGCCTTGTCGATGGCCGCGGTCAGCTGCGGATCGTCCGGCGTCACCTTGCTGGCGAACTGGGCAATGACCTTGCCATCGCGGCCCACGAGGTACTTGTGGAAGTTCCAGGCCGGCGCAACGCCGGTCGCTGCGGTCAACCGCTGGTACAGCGGCGTGGCCTGCGTGCCGACCACATGCACCTTCTCGAACATCGGGAACTTGACGCCGTAGGTCAGGGTGCAGAAGTCCTGGATCTGCTTCTCGTCACCCGGTTCCTGGCCCTTGAAGTCATTGGAAGGAAAGCCCAGCACCGCAAAACCGCGGCCTGCATAGCGCTTCTGCAGCGCCTCCAGCCCTTCGTACTGCGGCGTGTAGCCACACTTGCTGGCGGTGTTGACCACCAGCAGCACCTGCCCGTGATAGCGCTGCTGCAGATTCACCTGCTGCTTGCTGGCCAACGGCCGGTATTCCAGATCGAGCAGGTCGGCCGCCAGCGCACTGGCGGAACCGGCGGCGCCGGCCACCATCAGGGCCAGCAGGGACAGGCCGCGCAGGCGGCACGGGGAAACGGTCGGCAGGGGCATCAGAGGCGGTCCGCGGTAGCCATTCACAAGGCCCGGCCAGTGCTGGCCGGGAATCGGCCGAACTATAGCACCGGGCTCTGGAGCCCCTGATGGCACAGGTCCATTCCGGGCTTTGCGCGGCGTGGCGAATGTGCTGCCCGGGCGCCATCGAAGGCGCAGTGATGACATAGCATGGACATCACTGAATGGAAGGCCGCCCCGAAAAGCCCCCTGCAGAAGATCAATTTCCCTTTTAAATCAATCGACTAAAGGGATGCTTCAGCAATCTGACCACCCCTGCCATCAGTTGGGGACGGCAAGGGGTTGCACGTAGGCGTGCCGGTGTTATAGTTGCATACAACACCAGTCACCTGAGACAGGGGGAAGCCATGAATGTCCGGATCCGTCGCAACCTCACCGCACCCGCGGCCGTCGCTGTTTCGACCCTGCTCGTGCTGGCCTGGTGGGCCACGCCCACCGCCCCTGTTTCCGCCGCTGCTGAAAGTGCGCAGGACGCGACTCTCTCCCCCGCAGGGAACGCCCCCTCCTCCTCCCCCCCTCCCCCGCGTCGGCTGCACAGCGCGCTGTCCATGCCGTATTTCTCGTTCGCCCAGCCGCTGACCCCACGGAGCTGAATATGAGCGACATCCAGTGGAGCGACGGCGCTCCCATCTACCGTCAGTTGAAGGAGCGCGTGATCGCCATGATGCTCGACGGAATCCTCAAGCCGGGCGATGCCCTGCCTTCGGTGCGCCAGGTGGCCGCCGACTATCAACTCAACCCCATCACCGTTTCGCGCGCTTACCAGGAGCTGGCCGACGAAGGCCTGGTCGAGAAGCGCCGCGGCCTGGGCATGTTCATGACCGAGCAGGCGGCCACGCAGCTGCGCAGCAGCGAACGCGACCGTTTCCTCAACGAAGAATGGCCGGCGGTTCTGGAGCGCATCCAGCGCCTGGGCCTGAGCCTCGACGAATTGCTGCCCCAGGGGAAAGTCTGATGAATAGCACTGCAAGTGAGTCGGTCATCACCGCCCGAGGCCTGCGCAAGGCCTACAAGACCACGGTCGCCCTCGACAACGCCAGTTTCAGCATTCCAAGCGGGCGCATCGTCGGCCTGATCGGGCCCAATGGCGCCGGCAAGACCACCGCGCTGAAGGCCATTCTTGGGCTGACCTCGGTGGAGGGTGAACTGAGCGTGCTCGGCCGCGACCCGCGACTGCACCGCGACGAACTGATGAACGACATCTGCTTCATCGCCGACGTCGCCGTGCTGCCGCGCTGGCTGAAGGTGCGCGAGGCGATCGATTTCGTGGCCGGCGTCCACCCGCGCTTCGACCGCGCCCGCTGCGAGCGCTTCCTGGCCAACACCAAGCTGCAGCCGAAGCAGCGCGTGCGCGAGCTGTCCAAGGGCATGATCGTGCAGCTGCACCTGGCGCTGGTGATGGCCATCGATGCCCGCATCCTGGTGCTGGACGAGCCGACCCTCGGCCTGGACATACTGTACCGCAAGGAGTTCTACCAGCGCCTGCTGGAAGACTACTTCGACGAACAGAAAACCATCATCGTCACCACCCACCAGGTGGAGGAGATCGAGCACATCCTCAGCGACGTGATGTTCATCCGCGATGGCCGCATCGTGCTCGACGCGGAAATGGACGACGTCGGCCAGCGCTATACCGAGCTGCTGGTCAATGCCGACCAGCTGGACACCGCGCGCGCCCTGAAGCCGATCGACGAGCGCAGCCTGGCGTTCGGCAAGACGGTGATGCTGTTCGATGGCGTGCCGCGCACCCAGCTTTCCTCTCTCGGCGAGACCCGCATCCCGGGCCTGGCCGACCTGTTCGTCGCCATCATGAAGGGGACCTACGCATGAATGCCGTCAACCACCCCATCAGCCCGATCGGCACCCTGCGCTGGCTGCTCAAGCGCGAGTACTGGGAGAACCGCGGCGGCTTCCTGTATGCCCCGTTGATCGCGGGCCTGATCTCACTGGTGATGAGCATCGCCGGCATTGCCTTCGGCCTGTTCGCGCTGAACCGTGCAGCACGCGACGGCGGCCTGCACATCGATGGCGAGAACGTGAACATCAACGGCCTGAACCTGGCCCTGCTCACCCGTGACATCAGTGCCAAGGACCTTGCTGATCTTGGCAACGGCCTGGACCTGACTCTGGTACTCAGTTCAAGCTGGCCGTTCGTGGTGCTGGCCTTCGTCGTGTTCTTCTACTGCCTGGGCGCCCTCTACGACGATCGCCGTGACCGCAGCATCCTGTTCTGGAAGTCGTTGCCGCTGTCGGACACGCAGACCGTGCTGTCCAAGGTGATCAGCGCACTGATCGTGGCACCGTTGTTCGCGGTCATCGCCGGCATCCTCACCATGTTCGGCTTCATGCTGATCATCAGTGCCGTCGCGCTGCTGCACGGTGGCAGCCCGATGACCCTGATCTGGGGCCCGGCCAGCCCGCTGACCCTGGCCGCTGGACACCTGGCCTGGATTCCGGTCTATGCCCTGTGGACCCTGCCCACCGCCGGCTGGCTGCTGCTGTGCTCGGCATGGGCCAGGAGCAAGCCGTTCCTGTGGGCGGTAATGTTGCCGCTGTTTGCCGGCATCATTGTCAGCTCCACCAAGATGATGCCGCTGTTCGGCCTGACCACCGGCTGGTTCTGGCAGAACATCGTCGGCCGCCTGCTGCTGGGCGGCGTGCCCGGCATGGACCTGCTGTATCGCCTCGGCGCCGACGAAGCATCGCGCCGCGATCTGGACTCGGTCGTCAGCCTGATGTCCCCCGCCTCGCAGCTGAAGTCGCTGGCGATGCCGGAGCTGTGGATCGGCGCCGTCGTCGGTGCAGTGTTCATCTTCCTTGCCATCCGCCTGCGCAAGCGCGCCGGCGAGATCTGATCCCATCCATCCGGAGGCACCACCCATGCGTTCTTTGCTCGCCTGTTCTGCGTTGTTGCTGTTGCCGTTGTCGGCGCTGGCCGCCGATGCTCCGAACTGCAAGTTCACTGCCGCCCGCGCACTGAAGCTGGACGTGGCTGGTGCCAGGACGGTGGTGTTCGAGGTCAATCAGCATGACCTGAAGGTGGTCGCCAGCGCTGGCGGCGGCCAGCTGGACGGCCGCGCCTGCGCGTCCAGCCAGGAATGGCTGGACCAGCTGGTGCTGGAGCAGCGCAAGGTCGGCGACAAGCTGGTGGTGAGCCTGCGCCGCGACGGCCGCCAAAGCGGCATCAGCCTGGGCAACAGCTACGCCTGGCTGGATATCCGTGGCAGCGTGCCGGACAACATGCCGCTGCAGTTCAAGATCGGCTCGGGCGATGCCAGCGTGGAGAACGCACAGTCGCTGAGCGTGGACGTGGGTTCCGGTGATGCCGTGGTCCGCGGTACCCGCGGCAGCATCCACGCTGCAGTGGGTTCGGGCGACCTCAACATCGATGGCGGCAGCTCCCTGAATCTGCTGTCGCTGGGTTCCGGCGACGTCACCGTACGCAACATCAGCGGCGATGCCAGCACCGGTACCGTCGGCTCCGGTGACCTGAAGATCAGCGATGTGCGTGGCAACGCGCGGCTGGATACCGTGGGCTCGGGTGATATCGAGTTCAAGCGCGTGCAGGGCAGCGTTGAAGTGGGCGTGGTCGGCTCCGGCGGGGTCGATCTGGCCGACATCGGCGGCAATGTGCATGTCCGCAGCCACGGCTCGGGCGACATCAACGTCGACGGCGTGCGCGGCACCCTGACCGTCGACCACAGCGGCAGCGGTGACGTCGATCATCGCAACGTCAGCGGCCGGGTCACTCTGCCGCGCAGCAAGTAAACCCTCTTCCAGACACTACCAGGGGAACACCATGAACCTGTTGCGCCTGTTGCCCGCTGTGCTGCTGTCCCTGCCGCTGATCGCCTGCGGCGGCACGTCGTCAGCACCCGACAAGACCGTTGGCAAGAACGTGGCCGAAGCCACAGGCGGCGTCGGCGAGACCGTCAGGAACGCCATGGACGATGCCCGCAAGGATATCGCCCAGGGCAACATCAAGATCTCGGCGGACAAGCAGCCGCGTGCGGAGATCACGCCGGATGGCCGCCTGCTGATCGCGGGCAAGGAGATCGCCGCCAACGATATCCAGCGCCGTCATCTGCAGGACTACCGCGGCCACGTGGTCGCCATCGCGATGGACGGCATGGATGTCGGCCTGGCCGGCGCCAAACTGGGTGCCAGTGCTGCCGGCGAAGCGCTGAAGGGCATTTTCAGCGGCGACAGCGAAGGTGTCGAAAAGCGCATCAATGCCGAAGCCGAGAAGATCGAAGCCCAGGCCAAGCGCATCTGCGACCGCCTTCCGGCGATGCTGGCCAGCCAGCAGGCGCTCGCACGTGAACTGCCGGCATTCAAGCCCTACGCGACCATGGACCAGAGCGACGTGGACGACTGCGGCAAGGACACCGTGGTCCAGCGCTAGGCCTGTGACAGATCAGCGCACCCGGCCGGCAGCGGCGTCCGGCTGCCGGCCGTAGTGCGCCGCCCGGCTTACAATGGCGGCCCCGGACGCCCCCGAACCGAATGTCATGAAGAAGCTGTTTCTGCTGTTGACCGCCCTGCTCTGCCTCGGCCTGGCCGGCTGTGACCAGGAGTACCGCAACCACCGCGCCGAGCGTGGCAAACCCAAGATTTCCGTCAGCGAAGGCATGGTCACCGTGCGTCGCCCGCCCGCGCCGAACATCATCATCCTCGCCGACGGCACGATGAAGATGGACGAGATCCAGATTCCGCTGGACGACGGGCAGAAACAGATGCTGCAGACCATGTTCGGCAAACTGCAGGTGCTGCGCCAGAACACCCTGGTGGCCGCACCGGCCGATCCGAACATGCAGCCGGTGAAGATCCAGCCGCCGGAGGGCATGGAGGTGATCCCGGCCGACCTGATCCAGCGCATCCCTGAGTTCAAGGATTACACCGACACCTTCGGCAACATCGTCGCCGACCGTCGCTGAAAAAAAACGCCGCCCAAAGGGCGGCGTTTCTGCTTTCTGTAGAGTCGAGCCATGCTCGACTCCGGAACAACAGTCGAGCATGGCTCGACTCTACAACCGGCCGATCAACCGCCGGCGCCGCCCCCACCGGCCTGGATGCCACCGGCGGTCAGCGCGGTCGGGTCCAGCAGGCGACGCAGCTCGGCCTCCTCCAGCCCACTGTCCTCCAGCGCCACATCCAGCACCGGGCGCTGTTCCTTGTACGCGCGCTTGGCAATCGCCGCAGCCTTCTCGTAGCCGATGATCGGGTTGAGGGCGGTAACCAGGATCGGGTTGCGCGCCAGCGCCTCGGCAACGCGGTCCTCGCGCACCTTCAGCCCGGCAATCGCACTGTCGGCCAGCAGGGTGGACACGTTGGCCAGCAGGCCGATGCCATCGAGCAGGTTCACTGCGATCAGCGGCAGGGTGACGTTGAGCTGAAAGTTGCCGGTCTGCCCGGCCACGGTGATCGCAGTGTGGTGACCGATCACCTGTGCACAGGCCATCACCGTCGCTTCCGGAATCACAGGGTTGACCTTGCCCGGCATGATCGAGCTGCCCGGCTGCAGCGCCGGCAGTTCGATCTCGCCCAGCCCGGCCAGCGGACCGGCGTTCATCCAACGCAGGTCGTTGGCGATCTTGATCAGCGCCACCGCCAGCGCATTGAGCTGACCGGAAAGCTCCACCGCGTCGTCCTGTGCGGCCAGGCCTTCGAACTTGTTCTCGGCACTGTCGAACTTGAAACCGGTCTGCTGCTTCAGTGCCTTGGCCACCTGTGCACCGAAGCGCGGATCGGCATTGATGCCGGTGCCGATGGCGGTGCCACCCAGCGGCAGCCGGCGCACGCGCTTGAGGCTGTCTTCGATACGCTCCTGCGCCGACGCCAGCTGCGCCGACCACGCGCCGAATTCCTGCTCGAAGGTCAGCGGCATCGCATCCATCAGGTGGGTGCGGCCGGTCTTGACCACCTTGCGCAGGCTGCGGCCCTTCTTGTCCAGGGTCTTGCGCAGGTGCACCAGCGCCGGCAGCAGCTGCTCATGCGTCGCCAACACCGCCGACACCCGCAACGCGGTCGGAATCACGTCGTTGGAGCTCTGCCCCTGGTTGACGTGGTCATTGGGGTGCACACTGGTCTTGCCCGCCTTGCCGGCACGGTTGGCCAGGGTGGCGATGACCTCGTTGGCATTCATGTTCGAGGACGTGCCAGAACCCGTCTGATAGACATCGATCGGGAACTGCGCGTCCCAGTTGCCGGCGGCCACTTCGGCGGCAGCGGTCTGGATGGCCTTGGCCACGTTCTTCGGCAGGTGGCCCAGTTCTGCGTTGACGCCCGCGGCGGCGCCCTTGACCAGGCCCAGGGCACGGATGAAACCGCGCGGCATGCGCTGGCCCGACACCGGGAAGTTCTGCACGGCACGCTGGGTCTGGGCGCCCCACAGGGCGTCCGCAGGCACCTGCAGCTCGCCCATGCTGTCGTGTTCGATTCTGAAACCCTTGCTTGCAGCTTTGCTCATTGCATCAACTCCGCACTACTTCAGTTGGGGAAAGGGAAGCGGCGGCTGGCAGGGTGTCGCTTCCCGGGCTGGCGGCTGCGCCAACGATACTCCCTTGCCCGCAGCGTGGGATGACGAGGGCGGGCCAGATCGTTTCATCCGCAGGGCCGATCTGCACGCGCAAGGGTAGTGCCGGCCGCTGGCCGGCAATCCATGGAAGCGTGGGCCGTGCGTGGTTGCCGGCCAGCGGCCGGCACTACCTCACCGGCACGTCGTAGAATATGGCCCCCGCCGCTCGCCCCAGCCCTGCCGACATGTCCGATTCCGCCCTGCTCGCCCTGTCCCCGCTCGATGGCCGCTATGCCGGCAAGGTCGACGCCCTGCGCCCGATCTTCTCCGAGTACGGCCTGATCAAGGCCCGCATCACGGTCGAAGTGGAGTGGCTGCTGGCCCTGGCCGCCGAGCCGGGCATCGTCGAACTGGCCCCGTTCTCCGACGCCGCCGTCGCCCGCCTGCGCGCCCTGGCCGCCAGCTTCAGCCCGGTCCAGGCCGCGCGCGTGAAGGAGATCGAACGCACCACCAACCATGACGTCAAGGCGGTGGAGTACTTCATCAAGGAACAGCTGAAGGACGACGCCGAGCTGGCCCCGGCGCTGGAATTCGTGCATTTCGCCTGCACCAGCGAAGACATCAACAACCTCAGCTACGGCCTGATGCTGGAACAGGCCCGCCGCGAGGTGCTGCTGCCGACCCTGGACGGCATCGCCAACAGCCTGCGCAGCCTGGCCCACGCCCAGGCCGGCCAGCCGATGCTGTCGCGCACCCACGGCCAGACCGCCTCGCCCACCACCCTGGGCAAGGAACTGGCCAACGTGGTCGCCCGCCTGGAGCGCCAGCGCAGGCAGATCGCTGCGGTCGAACTGACCGGCAAGATCAATGGCGCGGTGGGCAACTACAACGCCCACATCGCCAGCTACCCGGACGTGGACTGGCCGGCCTTCGCCGAGCGCTTCGTGACCGGCCTGGGCTTGGTGTTCAACCCGTACACCACGCAGATCGAGCCGCACGACAACATCGCCGAAATCGGCGATGCCGCACGCCGCGCCAACATCATCCTGATCGACCTGGCCCGTGACATCTGGGGCTACGTTTCTCTGGGCTACTTCAAGCAGCGCCTGAAGGAAGGCGAAGTCGGCTCGTCGACGATGCCGCACAAGGTCAACCCGATCGACTTCGAGAATGCGGAAGGCAACTTCGGCATTGCCAACGCGCTGTTCGAGCACTTCAGCGCGAAGCTGCCGATCAGCCGCTGGCAGCGTGACCTGACCGACTCCACCGTGCTGCGTGCGCTGGGCACCGCGTTCGGCCACAGCCAGGTGGCGCTGGATTCGCTGGCCAAGGGCCTGGGCAAGCTGGAAGTGAACCCGCAGCGCCTGGATGCCGATCTGGACGCGGCCTGGGAAGTGCTGGCCGAGGCCGTGCAGACGGTGATGCGCCGCCACGGCCTGCCGAACCCGTACGAGCAGCTGAAGGCGCTGACCCGTGGGCAGGGCATCACCGCCGAGTCGATGCGTGCGTTCGTGGAGGGGCTGGAGCTGCCGGCGGATGCGAAGCAGCGCCTGCTGGAGATGACCCCGGGCAGCTACACCGGCCTGGCCGAGTCGCTGGCGAAGAAGATTTAAGGTGTTTCCTTTGCGGCGGCGGCCGCGGGCGCTGCCTGCGGCAGGCAACTGCAACAGCAACAGCAACAGCGATCCAGGCTCTGGGTTGCTGCGGGCTGGGCGGGGCGGGAGGGGCCAGCGGGACGCGCCGTGAGCCCATCCATGGGGGCTCGATGGCGCCATCCATGGCGCCAACGGTCCCGCTGGCCCCTCCCGCCCCGCCTCTGACAGATTTCCGGTGACGGATCGAAGAGCGTGGGGTTGTCGGGACGGAATTTGAAAGAGGGACGCGGCTTCGCCGCGTCCCTCTTTTGTTTTGGGATGAGCAAGCGCAGCGCGCGACCCGCTTTTGCCTTGCTTTTTCTTCTTCCATTCCGTGGCGGGCCGCGCAGGAAACTGTCAGGGGCCGGGCGGGGTGGGTTCGCGGGACCGTTGGCGCCATGGATGGCGCCATCGAGCCCCCATGGTGAAGTGACCCCCGAGACTTGGACGGGGTCAGGCGGCCGATTGGGCCTGCTCCCGGTACTTTACCGGGCTCAGACCTTTCAGTTTCAGTTTGATGCGTTCTTCGTTGTAGTACTGGATGTATTCCACCAGCCCAGCCTCCAGACTCTCGAGGCTGTCAAAGCTGTTCAGGTAGAAGAATTCCGACTTCAGCGTTCCAAAGAAGCTCTCCATCGCCGCATTGTCCAGGCAGTTGCCGCGCCGGGACATGCTTTGCTTCAACGAGTGCTTTTCCAGCATGTGCCGGTAGTTTTCATGCTGGTACTGCCAGCCCTGGTCGGAGTGGATCATGGGGCGCTCATCCGGGGAAAGCTTCTTGATGGCCTCCTCCAGCATTTGACCCACCAGATCAAATACGGGCCGACGCTTGATCTGATAAGCCACGATTTCGCCGTTGTAGAGGTCCATGATCGGCGACAGGTATAGCTTCATGCCCTGCACCTTGAACTCGGTCACGTCAGTCACCCACTTCTGGTTGGGCCGCTCGGCATGGAACTGGCGATTGAGGTCATTGCCAACCACAACATTGGCCGCCCCCTTGAAGGCCTGGTAGCGCTTCACACGCACCCGCGATTTCAGCCCCATCTCCCCCATCAGGCGCTGAACCCGCTTGTGATTGGTCCGATGACCCTGATTGGCTAATTCCAGCGTCACCGTGCGATAGCCATAGCGCCCTTGGCTTTGATCGTAGATTGCACGGATGCGCTCGCACAGGGCTGCCTCATCCTGATCCGGATGGGCCAGGACATGGTTCTGGTAATAGAACGTACTGCGTGACAGCTCAGCTGCTTCGAGCAGAAGCGACAGCGTATGAACCTGCCTCAATCCTTGGACGGCTTGCGCTTTGCGTCCTGCGCCGCCTGCTCTTCCCGGATCAAGGCATCGAGTTTTTTTAGGTAGTCGGTCTCCGCACGCAGATAGGCGACTTCCTTGAGCAGCTCATCGCGGCTCATATCTTCAGGCGGCTTGGACGAACGGGTCTTCTTCATCGGCTTTCGGGGCGGCGGCGGAGGGGGTGCCAACGCTTGGGCACCGCCTTGAGCATACAGGCGCCGCCATCGCCCCACCGCGCCGGCATCGCCAATTTGAAAGTAGGTGGTGGCCTCGCGCCCGGACAGGCCGTCCTGGCTCATCTTCTCCAGGACAGCCAGCTTGAACGGGAGGTCATAGGACCGGGCCTGGCGATGAAATCCCCGCCAACCATGCAGCCGATAGGTCGCCACCCAGCGCCTGACCGTGGAGAACTCCAGGCCGTGGCGACGGGCAATGGCTTTGACCGATGTGGAGGTCTTGCAGGCCTCTTTGGCGACCTGCAGTTTGAAACGCGCGTCGTATTTGTTCATGTATCCCTCGGGGTTGGATCTAGCGTCCAACTCCCGGGGGTCACTTCATGGATGGGTTCACGGCGTGTCCCGCGACCCCACCCCGCCCGGCCCAGCCCAGGAAGCCGGCGCTTTGCGCGACCAACCACCCCGCCACGAGGGGCTCCGCCGTTGGCCGGACACCCCGCGACAAACCCGCGCACGTGCGCAATCCCCACGAACGGCGGACAATGGAGATCTCAGGCGGCCCGCCGCGCCGCCCCTCCCGCTTTCCGCTGCAAGGATTCCCCCATGGCCGCCCGCAAGTCCTCCGCCCCCCTCATCGAAGTCACCGCCCGCCCCGGCCAGCCGCTGGGCATGGCGCCGGCCACCTTCCTGCGCGACTTCTGGCAGAAACGCCCGCTGCTGATCCGCAACGCCTTCCCCAACTTCCAGACCCCGGTGCAGCCGGAAGACCTGGCCGGGCTGGCCTGCGAAGAAGGCGTGCTGGCACGCCTGATCGAGCACGACAAGACCCAGGACGGCTGGCGCGTGCGTACCGGCCCGTTCCAGGAAGACGTGTTCCCCGCCCTGCCCGACCACGACTGGACCCTGCTGGTGCAGGACGTGGACAAGTGGGACCCGGACGTGCGCGCCCTGATCGAGCACTTCAGCTTCCTGCCGCGCTGGCGCATGGATGACGTGATGATCAGCTTCGCCGCCACCGGCGGCTCGGTCGGCGCCCACGTCGACCAGTACGACGTGTTCCTGCTGCAGGCCCATGGCCATCGCCGCTGGCAGATCGATGCCAGCGAATCGATCAAGGGCAAGCAGCCGCCGCTGGGCTTCCGCCCCGACGTGGAGCTGAAGCTGCTGAAGGTGTTCAAGCCGACCCACGACTGGGTGCTGGCGCCGGGCGACATGCTGTACCTGCCGCCGAACGTGCCGCACCACGGCGTCGCCGAAGATCCCTGCCTGACCTTCTCGTTCGGCATGCGCGCGCCGTCTTCGGCCGAGCTGATCAGCGACTACCTGGACACCCTGATCGCCGATGCCGACGAGAACATCCGCTACCAGGATGCCGACCTGAAGGTGCCGGCCGACCCGCACGAAATCGACACAGTGGCGATGGCGCGGGTGATCACCGCGCTCAACGCCATCCGCATGAACGACCCGGACAAGCTGGGTGACTGGTTTGGCCGCTTCATCACCACCTACCGCGCCGCCGGCGAAGTGATGGCCCACCAGGCCGCACCGGCACAGGAAGAAGTGGTCCAGGCCCTGGCCTCGGGCCTGCTGCTGCAGCGCCACCCGTGGGCCCGCCTGGCCTGGCGCCGGGCCAAGCGTGGCGCCAGCCTGTATGTCAGCGGCCAGGACTTCGCGCTGCCGGTGAAGGACGCGCAGCGCCTGGCTGGCACCGAACAGCTGGACGCCGCCGCTTATCGCGGCCTGTCCGACAAGGGCCGTGCCGTGGTCCAGCAGCTGCTGGTCGGCGGGGTGTTCCAGCTGATCGACCCGAATGAGGTATACGAGGCCGAAGACGAGGAAGACGGCGAGGATGCCGTGGTGCTCGGCGAGGTCGTCGAAGGCCGCGACCGCGTGGATGCGATCGACGCCGACGCGGTGTCCGACGATGTCCACACCGTGACCGTGCACGACGACGGCATCGAGGTCATCGTCAACTTCGAGGACGACGAGGAAGACGACAGCGGTGCTGGCCGCGCCTGAGTCGCCACCATGATCCGGGTCCAGCAGGTCAGCCACGCCGACGCCCACGTTGCCATCCACGAGGTGCGCCAACGCGTGTTCGTGCAGGAACAGGGCATCGCCGCCGAGCTGGAACGCGATGCGCTGGACCCGGTCAGTGCCCATGTGCTGGCGCTGGACAGTGACAACCAGCCGGTCGGCACGGGCCGGCTGGCCCCGGATGGCCGCATCGGCCGCATGGCGGTGCTGGCCAGCCATCGCAGCCGCGGGGTCGGCGAGGCCCTGCTGGAAGCACTGGTGGAGGCCGGGCGCCGGCTCGGCCTGGCCGAGCTGCATCTGCACGCCCAGCTGCCCGCCCGTGACTTCTATGCCCGCCAGGGTTTCCTGCCCGAAGGCGAGGTGTTCGAGGAGGCCGGCATCGGCCACCAGCAGATGCGCCGCCGGTTGGGCGCGGCCAGTGCCATCGACAGCCGCGAGCAGGCGGTGGCCATCACCACGGCCATCGTCCACCGCGCCCGCCGCCAAGTGTGGCTGCACAGCCGTCAGCTGGACCCGGGACTGCTCGACGCGCCGTCGGTACAGGCCGCCCTGCGCCGCTTCGTCACCGCCCGCCACGACAAGCAGCTGCGGGTGATCGTGCACGACGCCGCCGCGATCGCCTCTGCCGGGGCGCCACTGCTGGCGCTGGCCCAGCGCCTGCCCAGCGTGATCCAGTTCCGCGAGGTCACCGACCCGGTCGACCGTGCACTGGCCTCGGCCTGTCTGCTCAACGATGCGGGCGACTTCTACTTTCGTCTGATCGGCCATCGCCTCGACGGCGAAGCCGGCATCGCGCTGCCGACACGTTCGCAGCCGTTCGAGCAGCAATTGCAGCGCGTCTGGGACCGTTCGCGTGATTGCAGCGAACTGCGCGCGCTCGGCATCTGAGCGGAGCGGGCTGACTCAACCTGTCTGGAACCGGCACCGGGGGACGCGCGATACCTCTAGTGGTGCCCCTTCGTGTCCGGTTGGGGGTACAATTTGGCTGTTTGAACGCGCCCGCGCAGGGCTATTCATCTTCCTGCCGGGTCCTTCTGAAGCCATACCCCACAAAGCGAATCAACACCCTCCATCGTGGACAATCAACTGAAGCAGTTTGCGCAATCTTCGCAACTCGCCGGCGGCAACGCCTCCTATGTCGAGGACCTGTACGAGCAGTACCTGGTCTCCCCGGATAGTGTCGATCCCAAATGGAAAGCCTACTTCGACGGCTTCAAGGGCCGTGAAGCAGGTGACATTCCGCACTCGGCCGTCATCTCCCACATTGCGGACGCGGCCAAGGATGCGCTGAAGGCCGGTACCGGCAACGGTGCAGGCGACGAGCGCGAGCGCAATGTCGGTCGTCTGATCACTGCCTACCGTTCGCGCGGCCACCTGGACGCCCGCCTCGATCCGCTGGGCCTGGCCGCACCGGTCAACACCCCGGACCTGGGCCTGCCGTTCCACAGCCTGTCCGATGGCGACCTCAACAGCGAGTTCAGCACCGGCGGCGTCGGTGGCCAGCCGCGCATGAAGCTGCGCGACCTGCTGGCACGCCTGAAGGCGACCTACACCGGCTCGATCGGTGCGGAGTTCATGCACATCTCCGAGGTCGAGCAGCGCCAGTGGATCTACAAGAAGCTGGAACTGGCCGGTGGCAACTACCAGCTGGACGCTGATACCCAGCGCCGCACCCTGGAGCGCCTGACCGCGGCTGAAGGCCTGGAGCGCTACCTGCACACCAAGTACGTCGGCCAGAAGCGCTTCTCGCTGGAAGGCGGCGACTCGCTGATCCCGATGATGGACACCATCATCCGCAGCGCCGGCAAGGATGGCGTCAAGGACGTGGTGATCGGCATGGCCCACCGCGGCCGCCTGAACGTGCTGGTCAACACCCTGGGCAAGAATCCGCGCAAGCTGTTCGACGAATTCGAAGGCAAGTTCGAGCACGACGAGCACGCCTCGGCCGGTGACGTGAAGTACCACATGGGCTTCTCCGCCGACGTCGCCACCGATGGCGGCCCGGTGCACCTGGCGCTGGCGTTCAACCCGTCGCACCTGGAAATCGCCGACCCGGTCGTGGCCGGTTCCGTGCGTTCGCGCCAGGAGCGCCGCAAGGACACCGCGCGCAAGCAGGTCATGCCCATCCTGATCCACGGCGACGCGGCCTTCTCCGGCCAGGGCGTGGTCATGGAACTGTTCCAGATGTCGCAGGCCCGCGGCTTCGCCGTCGGCGGCACCGTGCACATCGTGGTCAACAACCAGGTTGGCTTCACCACCTCCAACCCGCTGGATACGCGTTCCACGCGCTATGCCACCGACGTGGCGAAGATGATCGCCGCCCCGGTGCTGCACGTGAACGGCGATGATCCGGAAGCCGTTGTGTTCGCCGCTCAGCTGGCCTTCGAGTTCCGCCAGACGTTCGCCAAGGACGTGGTCATCGACCTGATGTGCTACCGCCGTTGGGGCCACAACGAGGCCGACGAACCGGCGATCACCCAGCCACTGATGTACCAGGTGATCCGCAAGCACGCCACCACCCGCGAGATGTACGCCGAGCAGCTGGAAAAGGCGGGCGTGATCGCCGCCGGTGCCGGCAAGGCGATGGTCGATGCCTACCGCGAGAAGCTGGATGCCGGTGAAGTGACCACCGAGCTGGCCAAGGTCGAGAAGACCCCGCCGACCAGCCCGCTGTTCGTCGATTGGCCGAAGCTGCTGGAAGGCAAGCTGTCCGACCCGATCTCGACCAAGGTCGAGAAGAACAAGCTGGTCGAACTGGCCAAGCTGATCAACACCATTCCGGACGAAGTGCAGCTGCACTCGCGCGTGGCCAAGGTCTACGACGACCGCCGCAAGATGGCCGCTGGCGAGATCCCGGGCGACTGGGGCTTTGCCGAGAACCTGGCGTACGCCACCCTGCTCGACGAAGGCAGTGCCCTGCGCCTGGTCGGCCAGGACGTGGGTCGCGGTACGTTCACGCACCGCCACGCGATCCTGCACGACCAGAAGACCGACAACTACTACATGCCGCTGCGGCAGCTGGTGGATTCGCCGGAGAAGGCCACCGTCATCGATTCGCTGCTGAGCGAAGAAGCGGTGATGGCCTACGAGTACGGCTTCTCCACCACCGATCCGAACACGCTGTGCATCTGGGAAGGCCAGTTCGGCGACTTCGCCAACGGTGCCCAGGTCGTCATCGACCAGTTCATCGCCGCCGGTGAGGCCAAGTGGGGCCGCATCTCCGGCCTGACCCTGCTGCTGCCGCATGGCTATGAAGGTCAGGGCCCGGAACACAGCTCGGCGCGCCTGGAGCGCTTCCTGCAGCTGTGCGCGCTGGAGAACATGCTGGTGGTGGTGCCGTCGACCCCGGCACAGGCCTTCCACATGCTGCGTCGCCAGCAGCACCTGACCACCCGCAAGCCGCTGGTGGTGATGTCGCCGAAGTCGCTGCTGCGCCACAAGCTGGCCGTGTCGACCCTGGACGAACTGGCCAACGGCGAGTTCCAGCACCTGATCGGCGACGCCAACGCGGACGCCAAGAAGGTCAAGCGCGTGGTGCTGTGCTCGGGCAAGGTCTACTACGACCTGCTGGAAGACCAGACCAAGCGTGGCCAGGACGACGTGGCGATCATCCGCGTGGAGCAGCTGTACCCGTTCCCGCGTGCGCTGCTGGCTGCCGAACTGAAGAAGTACGGCAAGGCCACCGACGTGGTGTGGACGCAGGAAGAACCGCAGAACCAGGGTGCGTGGTACCAGATCCGCCACCACCTGCAGTTCTGCCTGGCCGATGGCCAGAACCTGCACTACGCCGGTCGCGCACGTTCGGCTTCGCCGGCTGCCGGTCACATGGCTGACCACGTCCGCGAACAGCAGCAGCTGGTCGCCGATGCACTGGTCAACCCGTTCAACGACACGTTCGCTGAATAATCCTCCCCCTATTTAGAAGACAAACCAGGAAGCTCCCGCAATGGCCACCGAAGTCAAAGCCCCGGTACTGCCCGAATCCGTCGCCGACGGCACCATCGCCACCTGGCACAAGAAGGTGGGCGACGCCGTCAAGCGCGACGAAAACCTGCTTGACCTGGAAACCGACAAGGTCGTCCTGGAAGTGCCGTCGCCGGTCGACGGCGTGCTCAAGGAAATCAAGTTCGCCGAAGGCTCGACCGTGACCTCCAGCCAGGTCGTGGCGATCATCGAGGAAGGCGCCGTCGCTGCTGCCCCGGCTCCGGCCGCTGAAGAGAAGAAGGCCGAGGCCGCTCCGGCCGCCGCTGCGCCGGCCGCTGCCGCCGCTCCGGCCCCGGCTGCCAAGTCGGCCGCCGACACCCTGCCGCCGGGCGCCCGCTTCACCGCCATCACCGAAGGCGTGAACCCGGCCGACGTCGACGGCACCGGCCGTCGCGGCGCAGTGACCAAGGAAGACATCGTCAACTTCGCCCGCAACGGCGGCGCCGGCAAGGCCGGTGGCGCACGTCCGGAAGAGCGCGTGCCGATGACCCGCATCCGCAAGCGCATCGCCGAGCGCCTGATGGAGTCGAAGAACTCCACCGCCATGCTGACCACCTTCAACGAAGTCGACCTGTCCAAGGTCTCGGCGGCGCGCAAGGAACTGCAGGACGAGTTCGTCAAGGCACACGGCATCAAGCTGGGCTTCATGAGCTTCTTCGTGAAGGCCGCTGCCAATGCCCTGCAGCGCTTCCCGCTGGTCAACGCCTCGATCGACGGCGACGACATCATCTACCACGGCTACTCGGACATCTCGATCGCCGTGTCGACCGAGAAGGGCCTGGTCACGCCGGTGCTGCGCAACGTCGAGCGCATGTCGTTCGCCGACATCGAGAAGACCATCGCCGACTACGCCAAGAAGGCCCGTGACGGCAAGCTGAGCCTGGAAGAACTGCAGGGCGGCACCTTCACCGTGACCAACGGCGGCACCTTCGGTTCGCTGCTGTCGACCCCGATCATCAACCCGCCGCAGAGCGCCATCCTGGGCATGCATGCCATCAAGGAGCGTCCGATCGCCCAGAACGGCCAGGTCGTGATCGCGCCGATGATGTACCTGGCGCTGTCGTACGACCACCGCATCATCGACGGCAAGGACTCGGTGCAGTTCCTGGTGGACATCAAGAACCAGCTGGAAAACCCGGGCCGCATGCTGTTCGGCCTGTAAGACACCTCCCGCCCCTCCGCGCCTGCGCGGAGGGGTTCTGGTAATGCATCAAGGAATAATTCAATGGCTGAACAATTCGACGTCGTAGTCATCGGTGCCGGCCCGGCCGGTTACCACGCTGCCATCCGCGCGGCACAGCTGGGCCTGAAGACCGCCTGCATCGACGCAGCGCTGGGCAAGGACGGCAAGCCGGCCCTCGGCGGCACCTGCCTGCGCGTGGGCTGCATCCCGTCCAAGGCGCTGCTGGATTCCTCGCGCCAGTTCTGGAACATGGGCCACATCTTTGGCGACCACGGCATCAGCTTCAAGGATGCCAAGATCGACGTCGAGGCGATGGTTGGCCGCAAGGACAAGATCGTCAAGCAGTTCACCGGCGGCATCGGCATGCTGTTCAAGGCCAACAAGGTCGCCGCCTACTACGGCTTCGGCGAACTGCAGCCGGGCAACGTGGTCAAGGTCACCCAGCATGACGGTTCCATCGTCGAGCTGAAGGGCACCAACGTCATCATCGCCGCCGGTTCGGATTCGATCGAACTGCCGTTCGCCAAGTTCGACGGCGAGACCATCGTCGACAACGTCGGCGGCCTGGACTTCACCGAAGTGCCGAACCGCCTGGCCGTGATCGGCGCCGGCGTGATCGGCCTGGAACTGGGCAGCGTGTGGAAGCGCCTGGGCGCTGAAGTCACCATCCTGGAAGCACTGCCGGACTTCCTGGCCGTGGCCGACGCCGAAGTGGCCAAGACCGCTGCCAAGGAATTCAAGAAGCAGGGCCTGGACATCCGCCTCGGCGCCAAGGTCTCCAAGACCGAGATCACCGGCAAGGGCAAGAAGAAGGAAGTCGTTGTCACCTACACCGACAGCGAAGGCGAAAAGACCCTGACCGTGGACAAGCTGCTGGTGGCCGTTGGCCGTCGCGCCGCCACCAAGGGCCTGCTGGCCGAAGGCACCGGCGTCAAGATCAACGAGCGCGGCCAGATCGAAGTCGATGCGCACTGCCACACCGGCGTCAACGGCGTGTGGGCGGTCGGCGACTGCGTGCGCGGCCCGATGCTGGCGCACAAGGGCTTCGAGGAAGGCATCGCGGTGGCTGAGCTGATCGCCGGCCTGCCGGGCCACGTCAACTTCGACACCATCCCGTGGGTCATCTACACCGAGCCGGAGCTGGCATGGGTCGGCAAGACCGAAGCACAGCTGAAGGCCGAAGGCATTCCGTACAAGGCCGGCAGCTTCCCGTTCGCCGCCAACGGCCGTGCCGTGGCGATGATCGAGCCGGCAGGCTTCGTGAAGATCCTGGCCCATGCCGAAACCGACCGCATCCTCGGCATGCACCTGGTCGGCGCCAACGTCTCCGAGCTGGTGCACGAAGGCGTGCTGACCATGGAGTTCAGCGGCTCGGCCGATGACCTGGCCCGCATCTGCCACGCTCACCCGTCGCTGTCGGAAGTGATCCACGACGCCGCGATGGCGGTCAGCAAGCGCGCCATCCACAAGGCGAACTGATCTGCACCCAGGTGGGTGCCGACCGTTGGTCGGCGCACTCCAGCAATCAAAAAACCCCGCCTCGGCGGGGTTTTTTGATTGCGCTGATGATGTAGAGCCGAGCCCACGCTCGGCTATCCCGGGAAAAGAGCCGAGCATCGGCTCGGCGCTACACCTTTCCAGCCGGCTTCTTCGGCGGATCATCACAGATCCGGTGCTGGACCACGGTTTCACCCGCCTTCCATTCCTTCACTACCCGGCAGTGCTCCTTGGGTTTGACCGCCTTGGCCGCCGCTGCATCCGCCTCGTCGGCAGCGGCAGTCTGCTGGCGCTCCAGCCACACCGAGGGTGGCGCTGGAGGTGTGGCCAGTGCCGGCCCCGCGAGCAATGCCAGCGCCACCAGCAGCACCGTCCTCATGCAGCCACCGCCCGGCCACCGAGCAGGCGCGCCGGCAGCATGAACAGCGCGCGCAGGAACGCGAACAGGGCCGAGAAGGTGATGCCGACCAGGCGGAACGGCAGACTCAGCAGCCACACGAACGGCCAAGCGATCAGGGCGAGGATCGCCAGCGGCCAGCACAGCACGAACAGCAGGCACCACACACCGAGCGCGAACAAGGTCTTCATCACGGTCTCCTTGTGGCGGCACCCTGCCGCCTGCGGACACCTTGGCGCCCCGCCCTGGCCGCCCGCAAACGGTTTGCGACGAAACCCGGGCTGGGGGCGATGAAACCGATTGTGGGGAAACCGGAGATTCAGGAGATTGCCGGCCAGCGGCCGGCACTACCGCAGGGATTTACACCGGGACCGCGCCCGGGCGGCCGTGGGTCACCTGGAAACGCGCCGCGGTGCGCACCACAGCGTCCGCACGCAGCACGCTGTCGGCGAAGCGTAGTTCCGCGTCCACGGTCTGCCGGTTCAGCTGCAGCTTCCACCAGCCACGGCGGTCACCGTCGAAGTAACGGATATGCGGGTTCTGCGGAATCGACGGCCCGTAGTACGGCCCGTATGGCGTGTCGTCGCCGCCACTGCTGATCGCCGGAGCGATGAATTCGGTGGCTACGACCGGCGCACTGGCCGCGTCGAAATCCAGCTTCAGGTCGTTGACGAAGGTGGAATGCCAGTCGCCACCCAACACGATGGCATTGCCCTGCCCGCCTGCCTGCATCGCCTGCAGCAGCCGGTTACGTGCGGCGGGATAGCCATCCCAGGCGTCATTCCAGAAGCGCTCGCGTGGCGTGCCACCGTCCAGCCGCAGCTGCGCCATCAGCAACTGCTGCACCACCACGTTCCAGCGCGTGCCCTGCGCGGCCGCCATCGACTGCGCGAACCACGCCTCCTGGCCCGTGCCGAGCATGCTCATGCGCGGGTCCAGTGCAGCATCACAGCGTGGCGACTCGCCCACGCCACAGGGATTGGCCGGGCGGAACTGGCGGCAATCGAGCAGGGTCAGCTGCGCCAGATCGCCGTAACGCAGGCGCCGATGCACGCGCAGGCCGCCGTTGCCCGCAGGTGTGCTGCGCATCGGCAGATGCTCGTAGAACGCGCGGTAGGCGGCGGCGCGGCGGATGATGAAGTCCTCCGTTGATACGCCGGGCTTTTCCGGGTGGACGCCGGAGTAATCGTTCTGTACTTCATGGTCGTCCCAGATCACCGCGAACGCGTGTGCGGCATGCGCGGCCTGCAGATCCGGATCGAGCTTGTACAGCGCGTACTGGTCACGGTAGCGCTCCAGGCTGACGGTCTCGCCACTGAAGCGTTGCGCATCCAGCGCACGACCACGCGCGTTCTGCAGCGGGCTGTATTCGTACAGGTAGTCACCCGCATGCAGCACCAGGTCGACATCACTCTGCGCGATATCGCGCAGCACCGGGTAGTAGCCGCTGTTCCAGGCCTGGCAGGTGCACAGGGCCAACCGAAGCTGCTGCAGTTGCGTGTCCAGCGGCGGCGCGGTGCGGAAGTGGCCGACCGCGCTCTCCTCGTCGCCATCGCAGGCGAAACGATAGTAGTAGTCACGGCCCGGGCGCAGGCCGTTGACCTCCACGTGCACCGAATGCGCCAGCTCGGGCACCGCGGCCGCAGTCCCCCGCTGCACCAGCCGGCGCATGCCCGGGTCCTCGGCCACGAACCAGCGCACCGGCACCGCCCGCGACGGCATGCCGCCGCCATTGAGCGGGTCCGGTGCCAGCCGCGTCCACAATACGGCCCCCTGTGGATCCGGATCACCGGCGGCGACACCGAGGGTGAACGGATCGCGCCCCAGCCGCGGCCGTGGGCCGGCCGTGGCCAACCCCGGCATCGCCGCCAGCGCGATCGCCGCCCCCGCGCCCTGCCACGCCATGCGCAGCAGGCGACGACGGCTTTCCGGATCGACAGGCCCGCGCATCAGAAGCGCACGGTAGCGGTGGCCATCACCTGGCGCGGCGCGCCGACCTGCATGGTCGCCAGGCTGCGGGTCGGGTCGGCGGCGTAGGTACCGTTGGTGTTGATCGAGGACAGGTAGCGCTTGTCGGTCAGGTTGGTCAGGTTCAGCGCTACGGTCAGGTTCTGCGCCGGGCCGAGCTTGCCGAAGTCATAGGCCGCCGAGGCGTTGACCAGCCAGTAGCTCGGCACCGACACATCGTTGGTATAGGTCACATAGCGCTTGCCGACATGGTTGGCGGCCAGGCGCAGGTCCCACGGGCCCGGGGTCCACGCCAGGGTGCTGGCGAACATCCATTCCGGGGTGTCGACGGTCGTCTTGCCGCGGGTCGGCACCACGCCGTTGTTCACGTAGTCGTTGTCGTAGGTGCTGTCATTCCAGGACAGCGCATTGGACCAGGTCAGGTCCTGCATCGGCTTCAGCTGCAGGGTCGCCTCGGCGCCGCGGCTGGTCACAGAACCGACGTTGGAGAACAGTGCCGGGCAACCGAGGATGCCCACGCACTGCGCGATGGCCAGCAGGCGGTTGTCGAACTTGACGTCGTACACCGCCACCGAGGCTTCATAGCCGCGGCCGTAGCCACGCCAACCCAGCTCGATGGTGCGCGACTGTTCCGGCTTCAGGTTCTTCGCGCTGGCATCGAAGGCGGCCTGCGGCACATTGAACGGGCTGCCCACGCCCAGCGCATAGGCGGCGACGTTTTTGGCGAACGAACCGAAGATCTCGTTGCCTTCGTTGAGCTTGAAGTTGAAGCCGGCCTGCGGCAGCAGGCCCTTCTTCGAGGTCAGGCTGCTGTTGTTGGCATAGCTGCCCAGCGGCGTGCGCACGCTGGTGCGGGTGTGCGGCGACTTCGCGCCGATGTCGATGGTCAGGCGGTCATCGAACAGGCGGAAGCGATCCTGCACGTAGAACTGGCGGGTGATGGTGGTGTAGCGCTGGTGCCACACGCGCTGGTCCGGGTTGCGCAGGAAGAAGTCGTCGGTGATCGGGCCGTCGATGTAGTAGAAGTTGCGCTGCACGCTGTGGCCGTTGTCCTCGTACCAGAGGCCGGCTTCCAGTTCGTGGCCACCGACGTTCCAGGTGAACGCCGAGGTCACGCCGGTACGGTCGATCGCGTACTCGGTGGTGCGGATCGAGATCGGAATCTCGCGGCTGGTGCCCGGGTTCGACGGATTGGACGGGCTGAACCAGTGGCCCTGGCCACGGTTGCTGTGGTTGTAGACATTGACCTTCAAGCGCATCGACTCGTTCAGGCCGAAATCACCGGCAATGCTGGACAGGTCATCGTTGCGCAGGCCGTGGCCGGAGTAGTACGCATCCCACGGGCTGTTGACGCCGCCGCTGAACTTGCCGCGTGCGGCGGCGACGGCGCGATCCCAGTCCGGCGCGTAGTTGTCCCAGTCCCAGCCGAGGCGATCGATCATTTCCAGCGACAGATCCTGGTAATCGGCCTCGACCCGGCGCGAGGCGTTGAACAGCGCGGTGATCCTGCTGTCCGTTCCGAAGTTGTAGGTGGCCTTGCCGTTGAACTGCTTCAGCTCCTGCGAGCCCTTGCCCTTCCACTTGTCACCTTCCGAATACACGCCGGACAGGTAGGCGGCAAAGCCCTGGTGCTCGCCGGTATCGAGGCGTGCATAGCTGCGGCGTGCGCTGTCACTACCAAAGCTCTGTGCCAGCACGACCCCATACTCGGTGGACGGATCGATCGAGTAGAACTGGAACACGCCGCCGAGGTTGCTGGTGGACGGCGTACCCAGTGCGCCGATGCCGGTGGAGACCTCCGCACCGCCCAGGTTCTCGCTGATCACCGCGCGGCTGATATGCAGGCCGTTGCTGTTGCCATAGGCCATGTTGCCCAGCGGGATGCCATCAAGGGTGTAGCCCAGGCGGTTCTGGTTGAAGCCACGCAGGCTGATGGTGGTGGACCATTCGTAGGCGCCGGTGGCATCGGCCGATTCGAAATGCACGCCCGGCTTGGTTGCAAGCAGCTTCAGCGGATTGGCACCCGGCGGCAGCACCTTCATGTCCTCGGCGGTCACGCGCTGCACCTGGCGCGCTTCACCGCGGCCGATCACCGAGACCGAATCGAGGGTGGTGGCCGACTGTGCGTCGGTGGCGGGGGCGGTTTCAGCGGCAGCCAGCGACGGCAGCGAAGCACAGACCAGCAGGGCCAGCAGATTGCGGCGAAGCGGAGCGTGGGACGGCATGGGGGCGGATTCCTTGGGCACGCTGGACGCCGAAGGGCGGCGTCGAAGGGCAGCAGCGGCGGAATCGTAGAAGCGTCGCGTTACATGTCATTTACACGCCACATACGGACGTTTGGCGTTTCGAATGGTTTGCCGGCCGTGGGGTGGTTGCCGGCCAGCGGCCGGCACTACGGTTACTCGAATGAACCGACCGAGTCGTGGGCCAGGTTGTCGAAGCGGGTGTACTCGCCGAAGAACTTCAGCTTGCACGACCCGGTCGGGCCGCCACGGTGCTTGCCGATGATGATCTCGGCCAGGCCCTTGTCCGGCGAATTTTCCTTGTTGTAGTAATCGTCGCGGTAGATGAAGACGATCATGTCCGCATCCTGCTCGATTGCGCCCGATTCGCGAAGATCGGCCATCACCGGGCGCTTGTCGGTACGCGTTTCCAGCGAGCGGTTGAGCTGCGACAGCGCGATCACCGGCACGTGCAGTTCCTTGGCCAGGCCCTTCAGCGAACGCGAGATCTCCGAGATTTCGGTCGCGCGGTTTTCGCTGTTGCCCGGCACGCTCATCAGCTGCAGGTAGTCGATCACCACCAGGCCCAGATCATGCTCGCGCTTGAGGCGGCGGCACTTGGAACGCAGCACTTCCGGCGACACGCCAGGCGTGTCGTCGATGAAGATCTTGGTTTCCTTCAGCATCTTGATCGCGCTGGTGACGCGGCTCCAGTCCTCGTCTTCCAGCTGGCCGGTACGCAGGCGCTGCGCGTTGATGCGGCCGTTGGAGGAAATCAGGCGCATCGCCAGCTGCGATGCCGACATTTCCATCGAGAACACCGCCACGCCCTTCTTCGACTTGATCGCCGCGTACTCGGCGATGTTCAGTGCGAAGGTGGTCTTGCCCATGGCCGGGCGCGCGGCAAGGATGATCAGGTCGGTCGGCTGCAGGCCGGAGGTCATCGCATCGAAATCGTTGTAGCCGGTCGGCAGGCCGGTGATGTTGCCGCCGTTCTCGAAGCGGCTGCGCAGCTCTTCGAAGGCATCCTTCAATGCACCGGGCATCGCCACGAAATCGGTACGGCCGCGTGCGCCCTGTTCGGCGATGGCGAACACGCTCTTTTCCGCCGAGGCCAACAGCTCGCTGCTCTCGCGTCCCTCGGGCTGGAAGCCGTCGTTGACGATGTCGGTACCCACCTGGATCAGCTGCCGCAGCACCGCCTTGTCACGCACGATCTCGGCGTAGGCCACGATGTTGGCCGCCGACGGGGTGGTACTGGCCAGTTCGATCAGATAGGCACCATCGCCCACCAGTTCCATCTTGCCCTGCGATTCGAACCACTCGCCCAGGGTCACTGCATCGAACGGCCGCTCGCGCTCGGACAGCTCACGGATCGCGCGATAGATCATCTGGTGGTCGCGGCGGTAGAAATCGCCTTCGGTCAGCTGGTCATTGACCCGGTCATAGGCCTCAGGGGCCAGCATCAGGCCACCCAGCACCGCCTGCTCGGCTTCCACCGAATGGGGCGGTACCCGCAACTGGTCGATGCGCGACTCGTCGCGATCGCGATCGAAGCCATCACCGCGCTCTCTGCGGTTGGAACGGAAGCCGGGGCGAGCGGACATGCTGCGGTGTTTCCTGCGAAAGTGGGCCGGACGAGTGTAGGCATGCGCCGACCCCGGCGGCCATGGACAAGCCTGTGGATAAGCCGTGGAGAAACGGGGGATATCCGCCGGTGCCTGGCCAGACTGGCGTGGGAGCGTCGCACTGCCTGCGACGGGCGCCATTGCGGCACCCGAGTGGACATTATCGCAGATGGGGCTGGCAACCGCTGGCGTCAATCGCCCTTGACGTGAACCGCGATCAGCGCCAGGAACCGGTCCACGTAGCCCTGCAGGAATTTCTGCGTGCCTTCATTGTGGACCGTGCCATCGGCATCGATCAGGCCGTCCTTGAAATGAATGAACGCCTCGGGCTGGCCGAGCACGTGCATGTCCAGGAAGGCCAGGCTGTTGCGCAGGTGCTGCTGGGCCACGGCGGTGCCGATCTGACCGATGGAGGCGCCGATCACCGCCGCCGGTTTGCCGGCAAACGCGCTGTCACCGTACGGGCGCGAGCCGATATCGATGGCGTTCTTCAGCACGCCCGGCACCGACCGGTTGTATTCCGGGGTCACGAACAGCACCGCATCGGCGGCACGGACCTGGTCCTTCAGCCGGGTACCCTGCGCCGGATACTGGCCATCGAAGTCCTGGTCGTACAGCGGCAGATCACCGATCTGCACGTACTGGAAGCGCGCACGGTCACCGGCAATCTTCTCCAGCGCATGGGCCAGTTTGCGGTTGCAGGAATCCTTGCGCAGGCTGCCGACGAACACGGCGATGGTGGGGACGGACATCGGGACATACTCCTCACGGTGCGGGAGGCCCAGCCTAGTCGCCGGGCCCTTGCATGCCGGTGAAGATCAGCCGCCGGTCACGCCCGCGCGCACCTGCCGCCAATGCGCCTGCCAGGCCTGGAACATCAGCACGTTCCACAGATGGGTATGCCACTTGCGTTGGCCGCCGAGGAACTGCTGCCACAGCGGCTGTACCGCGGCAGCCGACAGCACGCCCTCACGCTCCAGCCGTGCCGGCTGCAGCAGGTCTTCGGCCCACGGCCGCAGGTCGCCCTTCAGCCAGTCACTGACCGGCGCGCCGAAACCACGCTTGGGCCGGTGCACCATCGACTGCGGTACATAGCGGCCCAGCACGCGCTTGAGCAGCACCTTGCTGGTGGTTTCACTGCGCTTGAAGCCCAGCGGCAGCGACCAGGCGAACTCGGCCACGCGAGAATCCAACAGCGGTGCGCGGGCTTCCAGGCTGACCGCCATCGAGGTGCGGTCGACCTTGCACAGCAGGTCATCCGGCAGGTAGGTCACGTAATCGGCCAGCATCATCGCATCGGCCGGTGTGCCGGCACCGTGCAACGGGTCGGCCAGGTCGTAGAAGCTGCCCGCGGCCTGCGCCCCGGGCACTGCCGCCGCCGGGTCGCGCCAGCGCGAGATTCGGTTGCGGTACACGTCACCGATGCCACGCGCGCCGGATTCTGCCAACAGCGCGGCCAGGCCGCCGGTACGCGAGGCCTCGCCCTGCTGCTGGGAGCGCGCGCCCATCCAGCGCCGCAGCGGCCCCGGCACGCGGCCCAGCATCTGCCAGTTGCGCAGCGCGCGTACATAGCGGGTATAGCCGAAGAACAGCTCGTCGCCACCATCGCCGGACAACGCCACGGTCACGCCCTGCCGCGCCAGGCGGGCGACCAGCGCGGTCGGCACCTGCGAGGCATCGGCGAAGGGTTCGTCGAACATCGCCGGCAACTGCGGCACCACCGCCAACGCATCGGCACCGCTGACGTAGAGTTCAGTGTGGTCGCAGCCCAGATGCGCGGCCAGTTCCTTGGCCAGCGGCGCCTCGTCGTGGCCCGAACCGGTGAACCCGATACTGAAGCTGTGCACCGGCTGGCCACTTTGTGCCTGCATCAGCGCGGCCACCAGCGACGAATCGGTGCCGCCGGACAGGAACACGCCCACCGGCACGTCGGCCACCATGCGCAGCGCCACCGCGTCACGCAGCAGCCCGTCCAGCTGCTCCTCGGCTTCCTCGATGCGGCCCTGGAACGGCGCAGCCAGCGCCGCCTGCATGCGCGCACGCGCATCCCAGTACGGGCGCTGCGCCTGTTCCGGCCGGTGCGCGGCCGCACCCGTCGCCACGGCTTCCGCATCCAGGCGCAGCACGCGCCCGGGCATCAATTTGTAGCAGCGCTGGTGGATGCTGTGCGGCGCCGGAATGTAATCCAGCCGCAGCAGCAGGGTCAGGGCGTCACGGTCGATGTCGTTGTCGAAGGCCGGGTGCTGCCACAGCGCCTTCAGTTCCGAACCGAACACCAGCGTGTCGCCGGCCCAGCCGTAGTACAGCGGCTTCTTGCCGACACGGTCGCGGGCCAGCCACAGGCACTGCTCCTGGCGGTCCCACAGCGCAATGGCGAACATGCCGTTGCAGCGCTGCAGGGTGTCTTCCATGCCCCACTGCAGGATCGCTGCCAGCAGCACCTCGGTGTCGGAGTGCCCACGGAAGGCGTGTCCCAGCGGCTCCAGTTCGGCACGCAGGGCGGCGAAGTTGTAAACCTCGCCGTTGTAAGCCATCACGTAGCGACCATCGGACGAGGCCATCGGCTGGTGGCCCAGCGGCGACAGGTCGAGAATGCTCAGCCGACGGTGCGCCAGCGCGATGCCGGCCCCGGCATCGACCCAGCTGCCGCCATCATCCGGCCCGCGGTGGTGCAGCGCCTCGCCCATGGCCAGGACCTGCGCCTGCAGCACCTCGGCCGACGCCACCGGCGCCGGCAACAACATTCCCGCCAATCCACACATGCATCAAGGTTCCTGCGCCAGTTCAAGGGCGGCGCCAATCACCGCATTGTCGCTTGGAAGCCCGAACATTGCTGCCCCCGCCAGCGGCGTATAGGTATCGGCACCGCAGACCCGGCGCAATGGCAGGTGGCCGAAACCGGCCTCGACCAGGGCGGTGACCACGCCCTCGCCCACCCCGCCACTGTGGCGGCCCTCGTCCAGCACCAGCACGCGCCGGGCGCTGGCGGCTTGCGCGGCGATGAAACCAGCATCCAGCGGCACCAGCCAGCGCAGGTCGACCACCCGCACCTGCCAGCCCAGCTGCTGCTCGATTGCCCGCGCCGCGCGCAGCGCCATCGGCACGCCATTGCCATAGGTGTAGACCACCAGGTCGCCTGCCTCCGGCGCATAGACCCGCCCTTCGCCCGGCACCAGCGCCTGGCCCTGGGCGGGGTAGTCGAACAACCACTGGCCATCGCCCGGCGCATGCAGGTCCTTGCTCATGTACAGCGCGATCGGCTCCAGGAACACCGCCACCCGCCCGTCCACCCGCGCCAGCGCGGCCAACGTGCGCAGCATCATCACCGCATCGTCGCCGCGCGACGGGCAACCGACCACCAGGCCGGGAATGTCGCGCAGCGCGGTGATCGAATTGTCGTTGTGGAAGTGGCCACCGAAGCCTTTCTGGTAGCCCAGCCCGGCCACCCGAACCAGCATCGGGTTGCGGTACTGGTCATTGGAGAAGAACTGCAGCGAGCACGCTTCGCCGCGCACCTGGTCGATGGCGTTGTGCAGGTAGGCCAGGTACTGGATCTCCGGAATCGGCAGCATGCCCATGTTGGCCAGGCCCTGCGCCATGCCCAGGATCATGGTCTCGTCCAGCAGGGTGTTGAACACCCGGCGTGGGCCGAAGCGGCGCAGCAGATCCTTGGTGACGGTATAGACACCGCCCTTCTGCGCGACGTCCTCGCCGAACAGCAGGCTCTGCGGATACTTGGCCAGCAGTTCCTGCAGCCCATGGTTGATCTGGATGGCGAGGTGCCGAGGTGCCTGCCGCTCGGGCAGGGCCTCCGCACCGCCATACAGCGCTTCGCGCGCATCGGCGGGCACCTCGCGCCGCGCTTCGGCCTGCACCGCCGCCGGCGTGTACGGTGCCAGCGGCGCCATCACCTCCTGTAGCGACTGCAGCGTCGGGCGGCCTTCGGCATCCGCCGCCGCGGCCATGCAGCGCGCGCGCATCGTTTCGTAGGCCACTTCGATGGCAGCCGCATCCATCCAGCCCGACTCCATCGCGATCTGCGCCGAGCGCAGCAGCGGATCCTGCGCCTCGGCCGCGCACAGCTCCGGCAGCGCGCGCCATTCCACCTCGAAGTCGGTGCCGGCGTGGCCCATCAGGCGGGTGGTGCGCAGATGCAGGAAGGTGGGTCGCCGCGTGCGCCGGCAGTGCTCCACCGCCGCCTGCACCTGGGCGTGCCCGGTGGCCAGGTCGAGACCATCAGCGAAGAAATAGTCGAGCCCCGGCTGGCGGCTGAAGCGCTCGGCAATCCAGCCTTCCGGCGTCTTCACTGAAATGCCCAGCCCGTTGTCCTCGCAGACGAACAGGATCGGCGCCGGCAGCTTCTGGTAGGCCGACCACATCGCGGTGTTGAACGCGGTCTGCGCGGTGGCATGGTTGGCCGAGGCGTCGCCGAACGAGCACAGCACGATGCTGTCGGCCGGGATCGGCAACGGCTGCCCCAGGCGCTTGCCGCTCTCGATGGCCAGCGCGGTGCCCAGCGCTTTCGGCAGGTGCGACGCGATGGTCGAGGTCTGCGGCAGCACCCACAACGGTTTGCTGCCCCACACCTTGTGGCGGCCCCCGCTGGCCGGGTCATCGGCGCTGGCGGCGAAAGACAGCGCGGCATCGCGTAGCGGATCGATGCCCGGCACCTGGCGCGAACGCTCGGCCATGAAGGCACCAGAGCGATAGTGCAGGAAGGCTGGATCGGTATGCCGGCAGGCCCGCGCCAGCAGCGCGTTGCCCTCGTGGCCGGAGGAACCGATGGTGTAGAAGACCTTGTTCTGAACGCGCAGCACGCGTGCCATCAGGTCCAGCTGGCGGCTGGCCAGCTGCGAATCGAACAGCTCGCCAAACGCGGCGGCAGTGAGCGTGCTGCCCGGCAGGATCGGCGCATCCGGTGCCGGGCGCGGACGCGGGGTGCCGCGCCAGCCACGTACCGCATCGAGGAAGTTGACGTCGCACACTTCGGCGCGGTTGAGCACGCGCATGCGTGCGGGAATCGGATCTGGAACCACAGCGAACATCGAACACCCTCCGTGTCGTTGTTGCATTCCGCCCGGCGCTGGCCAGACGCTACCCTGTGGGGGTCACCTTGGTGAGAGTCACGCGGCCTCGAATCGCGAGCGCACTTCGGCAGTCACAGCCGGCATCGGCAGGAAACGCGGTTGTTCACGCACGCGCTGCAGCCAGCCACGCACTTCCGGGAATGGCTCCAGGCTGATACCGCCCTCTGCCGCCACGTCGGTGTAGGCGAACAGCGCGATATCGGCGACGCCATATCCGTTGCCGGTGAACCACTGCGCTTCGCGCAGATGTTGCTCCATTACTGCCAGCGCGGTGGCGGCGCGCTCGTGCAGGCGCGGCAGTTCGGCTCGGCGCGGTGAATCAGCGGGGGTCCAGCCACGGATGAAGCGCGCCACCGCCACGCACGGCTCGTGCGTGTACTGCTCGAAGAACATCCAGCTCAACGCCTGCGCGCGCTCCCAGCCATCGGTGGGCAGGTACGGCGTGCCCTCGGCCAGCCAGAACAGGATCGCGTTGGATTCGGTCAGCACGCGGCCATCGTCGCGGACGATCAGCGGCACCTTGGCATTCGGATTCAACGCCAGGAATTCGGGGGTGTGGGTCTGGCCATGGGCGCTGTCCACCTCCACCCAGCGGTAGCGGCTGCCGAGCTGCTCCAGCAGCAGGCGCACCTTGTGGCAATTGCCCGAGACCGACATGCCATGCACCGTCAACGGGACGCGCTCTTCCACCATCGCCTGCTCCATCGGATCCGGCCGGCGGCCAGCTGCGTGCAGTCTGGCAAGCGCGCCGATGAATGCCAAGCGCGGGTGCAGCATGGCAACCCGGTAGTGCCGGCCGCTGGCCGGCAATCGCGCGAATCTGCCGCAACGCGGTTGCCGGCCAGCGGCCGGCACTACCGGGCAAGGCTCAGCGCGCGCGCTGCCGCCACTGCTCGCGCGACTGGCCCCAGATCTGCATCGGCTTGTCGTTGTACGGCGCTGGCAACTCCCCCATGCGCAGCAGGGTGCTGCCGAGCTTGCGCGCCACGGCCCGCGAGTTGTCGTTGTTCTCGGCAATGGTGTGGATCACTTCGTCCCAACCCAGCGTGTCGAACGCCCAATCGATTGCTGCGACCGCCGCTTCCGGCGCATAGCCCCGGCCCCAGCTGGCATGACGGATGCCCCAGCCGACCTCGGTACCGGGCCAGTCCTGCGGTTGCCAGGGCCCCATCCGCCCGATCCAGTCACCGCTGGATTTCTCGATCACGCTGAACATCGAGAAGCCAAACAGCTGCCAGGCGCCAGCCAGGCTGCAGAAGCCACGCCAGGCCACCGAAGGCGGCTGCACGCCACCGAGGGTGCGCATCGTTTCCTCATCGGCGCAGAACGCCAGATACGGTTCGTAGTCCTCGCGCAGCAGCGGGCGCAGGATCAGGCGCTCGGTTTCGATGCGCAGGTCGAAGATGCTCATGCCGGCTCCATGTCGAAGGAAGCGTCCATGATGGTGGATTCGCGCCCCGCGCGGATGAATTTCGCCGGCTGCAACGAAACGGGCCGGCATAAGCCGGCCCGTCAGGTACTGCATGCGGCGTCTGGATTACTGGCCCGTGCTGGCCGCCGTGGCACCGGCAGCAGCGGTCTGCGTGACCAGCTGGCCATCGACCACCGGCAGGCGATCGCTGGCCGGCTTGTTGTCCATGCGCACCGTCTTCTCGGCGCCGTCGTAGCGGTAGGTCACGTTGTACCCCTTCACCACGTCGTTGGTACCCATGGCAATGCGGTTGCCCGGCTTGCTGGCCATGCGCATGGTGCCGGTGGTGCCGTCCTCGTTGCGGTAGGTCACGTTGTAGCCGGTGACGCGGCTCGACTCGGAGGTCGCGGTCTCGGTGTGGCACTGGCGCTCGGTGCGGTTGACCACGCGGCCACCCACATGGCGCTTGTCGATCTGGTTGCCGATGAAGCCACCGGCCACCGCGCCGGCCGCAGTGGCGGCCTTCTTGCCATTGCCGCCGCCGACCTGGTTGCCCAGCAGGCCACCCACCACAGCACCGACCACGGTACCGCCGACGTTGCCGTCACGTTCCGGCAGGCGCTCCTGCACCGTCACGTCCTGGCAGACTTCATGCGGGGTCTGGGTGGTGGAGGTCTCACGCACCGCGTCGGTGCCGATCACGGTGGCGTAGGCCTTCTGCTTCTCGGTGATCGGGTCGACCTTCAGCACATCGGCATATTCCAGCCCACGCGGTGCGGTCGGGTCGAGAGTGTCACCACGCGCGCCATCGTCGGTGGCGTTGCCATCGACCAGGCGCGATTCACCATTGGGGGTTCCGGCGCTGATGGAATCGGGCGATCTGTCGCCACTCTTCATGAAGGCGGCAGTGGCGATGCCACCGACCAGCAGCGCGCCCGCTGCGACCAGGACAGTTGTAGTTGTGCTTTTCATGACCTGCTCCTTGCGGACCATCCGCAACGTTCTCGAATCAGATTGCAGCATGCGCTGCCTGAACGGAATCTCCACATTTCCTGCTCATTCCCGTAACCCATTCAGCATCGGGAAATGCTGGGCCCGTGGTAGCGTTTGCATATTCCCCAGGAGGACCCCCGCCATGGCCAACCCGATGCTGCTGCCGGTACTGCAATGGGCGCGCCGGCTGCGCTACCCCACCCTGTTCAAGCTCACCGCGGGCCTGTTCGCGCTGACCCTGTTCATCCCGGACCCGATTCCGTTCGTCGATGAGCTGGTGCTCGGCTTCGGCACCCTGCTGCTGGCCAACTGGAAGCGCCGCAACACCACCACGCCTCCGCCGCTGGAGCAGCATTGAGCCTGCTGGTCGACAGCCACTGCCATCTGGACGCCAGCGAGTTCGACCGCGACCGCGCCGCGGTGGTCGAGCGTGCGCAGGCCGCTGGCGTGCACCAGCAGGTGGTGCCGGCGGTGACCGCAGCCAGCTGGCCGAAGCTGCGCGAGGTCTGCCAGCAGGCGCCGGGGCTGTACCCAGCCTACGGCCTGCATCCGATGTTCCTGGCCGAGCACCAGCCTGGGCACCTGCCGCTGCTGCGCGAGTGGATCGAACGCGAACGCCCCTGCGCGATCGGCGAATGTGGTCTGGACTTTTTCGTTGAAGGCCTGGATGCCGAGGCGCAACAGGCATATTTCATCGGTCAGCTGGAACTGGCCCGTGAGTTCGAGCTGCCGGTGATCGTGCATGCACGGCGCGCGGTGGATGCGGTGATCGCCGCGATCCGTCGCGTCGGCGGCCTGCGCGGCGTGGTGCACAGCTTTTCCGGCAGTCCGGAACAGGCAGCGCAACTGCACAGGCAGGGCTTCCTGCTCGGGCTCGGCGGCCCGTTGACCTACGAACGCGCGCAACGCCTGCAGCGGCTGGTGCGCGAGATGCCGCTGGAACAGCTGCTGCTGGAGACCGACGCTCCGGACCAGCCTGACGCCGGCATCCGCGGCCAGCGCAACGAACCGGCACGGCTGGCGATCATCGCCCGCCACGTGGCGGCGCTACGCGGGATGGAGCTGGACGCGGTGGCCCAGGCCACGACGGAGAACGCGCGGCGGCTGTTCGCGCTGCCCGCTATGCAACGGTAGGTGCCGGCCGCTGGCCGGCATCTGCGCTGATTCAATCATTCCGGGTTGCCGGCCAGCGGCCGGCACTGCCATCACGCGTCAGCGTGATCCTCGACCACTTCGGCCTTCACCTTCTTCGGCTCCAGCAGCATTTCAAGCGCCTTGCCGACCGCCGCGAACGCGAACGCACCGGTGATGTGGGTCGCCGCACCCAGGCCCGCGCCGCAGTCCAGCTTCAATGCCGCATCAGCGCCCAGGTTCGGGCGGATGCCACAGACGCTGCCATCGGCCTGCGGGTACTTCACATTCTCCAGCGAATACACCGCCGGCACGCCGAAGTAGCGCTTGGCATTCTTCGGGAAGTTGAACTCGCTGCGCAGCTTCTTGCGGATCAACGCCAGCATGGCGTCGTGCTCGGTGCGCGAGACATCGCGGATGCGCACCAGGGTGGGATCGGTGCGGCCACCGGCGGCACCCACGGTCAGCAGCGGCAGCTTGCGGCGGCGGCACCAGGCAATCGTCTCGACCTTGACCCGGAAGCTGTCGCAGGCATCGATCACCAGATCAAAGCCACGGTCCAGCAGTTCGGCCATGTTCGACACCGTCAGGAACGCCTGTACGGCATCGACCGCGATGTCCGGGTTGATCGCGCGGCAGCGTTCGGCCATCGCCTCGGCTTTGTTGCGGCCGTAGTTGCCTTCCATCGCCGGCAGTTGCCGGTTGGTGTTGGACACGCAGATGTCATCGGCATCGATCAGGGTCAGGTGACCGACCGCCGAACGGGCCAATGCCTCCACCACCCACGAGCCAACGCCACCCATGCCCACCACCGCCACGCGGCTGCTCTGCAGGCGCTCGAGTGCGCCCACGCCATACAGCCGTTCGATGCCGGCGAAGCGTTGTTTGACCTGTTCGTTCATCCGGCTATTTTAACGTGCAGGCGCCAGCGCCTGCAGCGCGCCGGCATCGAACCCATCCGGAGAGCCCGCCATGAACGCCAGCCCGCCCCGCCGCCCGTCCACCGCCTACCGCTATCTGTTCGTGCTCGGCCTGGGCCTGTTGATCGGCCTGATCGCCACGGTGATGGTCGGCCGCGCCCTGCAGGCCCGCCGCGATCCGTTCCCGGACAGCCTGATGCAGGTGATGCAACGGCAATCACAGCTGCTGCAGCAGGCCCAGCAGCAGAACCGCTGCAGCCTGGCCGACAGCGTGCCGCGGTTGCAGGCGATGCGCCTGCTGTCCAACGACCTGGACCTGGCCTTTCCCGGGCTGAAGGACAGCGCGCAGTTCCAGCAGCATGCCAGCCAGCTGCGCGGCAACCTCAACGCCGCTCTGGCGGCGCCGCCCAGCGACTGCACGGCCCTGGCCCGGGTGGTGGAAACGGTGCAGGCCGACTGCCGCGCCTGCCACCAGGACTTCCGCTGAGCCGCATTCATCCTGCAGCCGGACAAGGCCTGCGCGGTTGGCGCCTTGTTCACGTTCAAAAGGGGACGATTCGTCCACCCTGCTGCATGACGCAGTACCACCCCAGACACCCGCCTTCACGGCCAGGAGACGCCCCATGAAGATCCAGCTCATCGCCGCCAGCGCCATCGCTACCCTTGCCCTGGCTGGCTGTGCCACCTCGCCCGGCTACGGCGGTGGTGGTTACAACAACGGCTACAACAATGGCGGCTACGGCAACAATGGTGGCTACAACCAGGGCCGCTGCGCCGACTGCGGCATCGTGACCCGCATCAACACCGTGCAGTCCGGCCGTACCGCGCCCAGCGCGACCGGCGCGATCCTGGGCGGCATCGTCGGCGCCGTGGCCGGCCACGAGATCTCCGACCACACCGGCGGCAGCCGCGGCAACAAGAACATCGCCGCCGCTGCAGGCGCGGTCGGTGGCGCACTGGCCGGCAACCAGATCCAGAAGAACGTGACCAGCGATACCTACGACATCAGCGTGCGCATGGACGATGGCCGCACCATCGTGGTCAACCAGCGCGACCTCGGCGGCATCCGCGAGAACACCTACGTGCGCGTGGTCAACGGCAAGGTCATCCTGCGCTGACCTGCATCGGGCCGACGGCAAAGAAAAGGCCCGCTTGCGCGGGCCTTTTCATTTGACGGTATGCAGCGCGATCAGGTCGGCTGAACGGCGTCGGCCTGCAGGCCCTTCTGGCCCTGCACGACGGTGAAGGTGACCTTCTGGCCTTCCTTCAGGCTCTTGAAGCCCTGGGTCTGGATGGCACGGAAGTGCACGAACACGTCTTCGCCGTTTTCACGGCTGATGAAGCCGAAGCCCTTTGCATCGTTGAACCACTTGACGGTACCGGTCTCGCGATCAGACATCTCACTAACTCCCTGGTGACTCTCTCTTGTTGTAGGAAACGCCTGGTGGGCGGCTGACAAGCAAGGGGGAAGCGAGGTGCATCGATGCAGCGGATCGGGAAGATCTTGCTTCATCAGGCCACGATCCACGGTGACCTTGCCAAGCTCAGCGACTGCAACTTAACCCGCCCAAAACGAAAAAGCAACTGGCAAAATCTTTCACTGTCAACCCCAAAACGACCACCATACGGGACAGCATGGGACTCTCATTCATCTTATATCTGCTAGCGGTCATTTTTGTCCTCGTCGGCATCGCCGGAATCATCCTTCCGGCCCTCCCCGGCATCCCGCTGGTATTCATCGGACTGCTGCTTGCGGCGTGGGCCGACGGCTTCGCCCACGTCGGCTGGCCGACCCTGGTCGCGCTGGGCGTACTGACCCTGCTCTCGCTGCTGGTGGACGTACTGGCCACAGTGGTGGGTGCGCAGCGGGTCGGTGCCAGCCGCAAGGCGCTGTGGGGCACGTTCGTCGGCAGCATCGTCGGGCTGTTCTTCATGCCGATCGGCCTCTTTGCCGGGCCCCTGATCGGCGCCTTGGCCGGCGAGTACTGGCACACCCGTGAACTGGGCCGCTCGACCAAGGTGGGTCTGGCCACCTGGCTCGGCATCCTGCTCGGCCTGGCGCTGAAACTGGCCGTGGTGATCGCGATGCTGGGCCTGTTCGCCTTCGCCTGGTTCCTGTAAGCCGCACCGTCTTCACGCCGCGCGCACGCGGTGGCCGTGCATAAACCGTGGGGGCTGGCCGCGATGCGGTACAGCCGCCACACTGTGCGATTCCCGTATTCACCGAAGGGCCTGCTGGAATGACCCTCCCCCCGCTGCTTCCCCGCCTTGCGCCGCTGGCGCTGGCCCTGGCCAGTGCCCCATTGGCCGCGCAGGAATTCGTGCCCAGCACCGATACCTCGCCCGCTGCGTGTGCCGCCATCACCACTGACGCGGCGCGCCTGGCCTGCTATGACCGCCTGTTCGCGCATACGCCGCAGGCCACGGCCGCCGCGGATGCCGCTGCCGAGGCGGCCGCGCAGGCCCGTCGCGAAGAACGCCAGACCGCACGCGTGAGCCAGGGCGAAGAGAAACTGCGCGAGCGGGTCAGCGACCTGTTCCGCCCCGCTGCGCCGGACAGCGCGCTGGCCAATGCCGGCCGCGGTTCGCTGTTGGACAGCCGCTGGGAACTGGCCGAGGACTCCAAGCTCGGCCCATTCCAACTGCGTGCCTACAAGCCGGTGTACCTGCTGCCGGCGTTCTGGACCAGCGACCGCAACACCACGCCGCATTCGCCGAATCCGGCCAACACGGTCACCACGCCGCAGGTGCTGGACAGCGCCGAACTGAAGTTCCAGATCAGCTTCAAGACCAAGATCGCCGAGAACCTGTTCGGCGACAACGGCGACATCTGGGCCGGCTATACCCAGAGCTCGCGCTGGCAGGCCTACAACGGCGAGGATTCGCGCCCGTTCCGCGAAACCAATTACGAGCCGGAAGTGATGATGGTGTTCCGCAACGGCTACTCGATCGGTGGCTGGCGCGGCCGCATGACCGGCATCGCGCTGAACCACCAGTCCAACGGCCGCGCCGATCCGCTGTCGCGCAGCTGGAACCGGGTCATGCTCAACATCGGCCTGGACCGCGAGAACTGGGCGCTGGTACTGCGCCCGTGGTACCGCATCCCGGAAACCCGCAGCGACGACAACAATCCGGATATCGAGGACTACATGGGCCGCGGTGATGCGACCCTGACCTGGAACCGCAACGGCCACGAAGTCTCGTTGATGGCACGCCATTCGCTGCGCACCGGCAGCCGCTCACATGGTGCCCTGCAGCTGGATTACGGCTTCCCGATCAGCAACCTGCTGCGCGGCCACGTGCAGATCTTCGACGGCTACGGCGAGAGCCTGATCGACTACAACCACAAGGCCACCTACGTGGGCGTGGGTGTGTCCCTGCTGGAGTGGTTCTGATGGACGTGACGATCTGGCACAACCCGGCCTGCAGCAATTCGCGCGGCGCACTGAAGCTGATCCGCGATGCCGGCTTCGAGCCGGAGGTGATCGAGTACCTCGGCAATCCACCCGATTTGGCCACACTGCGCCAGGTGCTGGCCGAATCCGGATTGAGCGCACGTGATCTGGTGCGCAGCAAGGAAGCACAGTTCACCGAACTGGGACTGGAAGAGGCCGACGATGCCACGCTGCTCGCCGCGATGGCCGCACACCCGCGCCTGATCAACCGCCCCGTGGTGCGCACGCCCAAGGGCACCCGGCTGTGCCGTCCACCGGAAACGGTGCTGGAGATCCTGTAACGGAAAAGGGGACGGAGGGGATCAAGTCGCTTGTGCACAAACGACTTAATCCCCTCCGTCCCCTTTTCTGGTTACCGCCAGTCGGTGATGCCTTCGCGGCGGTATACCTCGGCGAACGCCGGGCGCGCCTTCATCGACGTGGCATGTGCCTTGAGCACAGGCCAGGTGTCGCTGGGCTTCGGCATGTTGCGCGACCAGCGCATCAGCATCACCAGCATGTAGTCGACCACGCAGGGCGTGGTGCCCAGCAGGTAGGGGCCATGCGCCTGCAGGTGCGTGGCGACCTGCTGCCAGGCCGCCTCAAGGCGCTGACGGGCCATCTCGCGGCTCGCTTCGATATTTGCCTCGCCCGCCATTTCATGCGGATAGAACCAGGCACGATAGGCCGGCTGCAGCGTATTGGCACACCAGAACATCCAGCGGTAGGCATCGGCGCGCTGCGGCGTGCCCAGTGCGGGCAGCAGGTTGGCCTCCGGATGGCGGTCAGCCAGATACAGTGCGATCGCCGCCGCTTCGGTCAGTACCAAGCCATCGATCAGCAGCGTCGGCACCACACCGGCCGGATTCAGCGCCAGGTACTCCGCCGACTTGTGCTCGCGCGCGTCGAAATCCAGCAGCACCAGTTCGTGCTCGATGCCCAGCTCGATCAGCAGCCAGTGCACCACCAGCGCGGCGGTACTGGTTGAACCATACAGCGTGGTGCTCATGCGGAAGATCCTGTGCAGGTGGATCAGCCGATTATGCGCCCACGCGCGCAATCGTTGCTCAGCCGCAGCGGCTCATGCAGGTATCGCGGCCTTCGCTACAGGACATGATCGGCGTGCGTATCGCGCAGTCGTGCGTCTTCAGTTCACAGGAACGGCGCAGCTCGGGGTTGGCAATGTCCTTGCAGCGCTTGTCCGGCGCCGGCACCATCTGTTGTTCGCAGCTGAAGTCGTTGCTGCCGATACTGCCCCGCGCCATGCAGCTGCGATAGTCGGCCTGGCACTGCATGCGGCACTGCGAGGAGGCGGAGAAATCCGCACCTTCATAGGATGACGTTGTGCTGCAGCCGGCCAGGACCAGCAGGAACACAGCCGCGACGGATCGATGCAGGCGCATGGGCACATCCAGTGCAGGGGTGTTCCGACCTTAGCAGACTACGGTTACTCGTGCAGTCAGCGACGCGCGCCCCCGAATCAGTACACGGGAATGCCGGTGTCGGTGCGGACTTCATTCACGGTGCCGCCGCAGGAGAGCAGGCACTGGGCGTACGGAGCACTGCATGAAGGAAGCGCCGGGGAACCGCAGTAGGTGCCGGCGCCGTTGCCCCCTTCACAGTTGTGCCGCTGCTTGTCGTCGGCGATACCACTGCAACGGCTGATGATCCGGCTCTTCTCGCTTTCGCAGCTGCGCTGATCCGATTCCGCGCGGGCGCGGTTGTGGAAGTCGCACGTCGCCTTCTGGCTCTCGCAGACCGACGCGCAGATCCTCCCCGCTTCGTGGGTTGGCGGTTCGACGAAATAACGTGGCCCGCAGGCACTGCATGCCAGCGCAGCGACCAGCAACACGAAAACACGCGACCACTGCAGCACGATGGACTCCCTTCCAATACGTCAGACAGCGCACGTTAGCAGAGCACACCATCCACGGGCAGGCTGCATGCAACAACGGCGCCACACGGGCGCCGTTGTCTGGACCGGAACGGGAGGGATTACTCCACCACCACCGGAATCTTGCCGATGCGGGCCTGCCATTCGCGCGGACCGGTCTTGTGCACCGATTCACCAGTGGAGTCGACCGCCACGGTCACCGGCATGTCCTGCACGGTGAATTCGTAGATCGCTTCCATGCCGAGGTCGGCGAAACCAACCACCTTCGCCGCCTTGATCGCCTTGGACACCAGGTAGGCCGAACCACCAACGGCCATCAGGTAGGCCGACTTGTTGTCACGGATCGCTTCGATCGCCGCCGGACCGCGCTCGGCCTTGCCGACCATGCCCAGCAGACCGGTCTGCTCCAGCACCTGACGGGTGAACTTGTCCATGCGGGTCGCCGTGGTCGGACCAGCCGGACCCACCACTTCGTCGCGCACCGGATCGACCGGGCCGACGTAGTAGATGAAGCGGCCCTTCAGATCGACCGGCAGTTCCTCGCCCTTGTTGAGCATGTCGACCATGCGCTTGTGCGCGGCGTCGCGGCCGGTCAGCAGCTTGCCGTTCAGCAGCAGGGTCTGGCCCGGCTTCCAGCTGGCCACATCTTCCGGCGTGATCGTGTCCAGGTCCACGCGGGTGCCCTTGGACGAATCGTAGGTCAGCTTCGGCCAGTCCTCCAGCGACGGCGGGTCCAGCATCACCGGGCCGCTGCCATCCAGGGTGAAGTGCGCATGGCGGGTGGCCGCGCAGTTCGGGATCATCGCCACCGGCAGGTTGGCCGCGTGGGTCGGGTAGTCGTTGATCTTGATGTCGAGCACGGTGGTCAGGCCACCCAGGCCCTGCGCGCCAATACCCAGCGCGTTGACCTTCTCGTACAGCTCCAGGCGCAGCTCTTCAATGCGGTTGGACGCACCACGGGCCTGCAGCTCGGTGATGTCGATCGGCTCCATCAGCGCTTCCTTGGCCAGCAGCATCGCCTTCTCGGCGGTGCCGCCGATGCCGATGCCGAGCATGCCCGGCGGGCACCAGCCGGCGCCCATGGTCGGCACGGTCTTCAGCACCCAGTCGACGATGGAATCGGACGGGTTGAGCATGGCGAACTTGGTCTTGGCTTCCGAACCACCACCCTTGGCGGCGACGATGACATCGACGGTGTTGCCCGGCACCACCTTGACGTTGACCACGCCCGGGGTGTTGTCCTTGGTGTTGATGCGCTTGCCGGCCGGATCAGCCAGCACCGAAGCGCGCAGCTTGTTGTCCGGGTGCATGTAGGCGCGGCGCACGCCTTCATTGGCCATGTCTTCCACCCCCATGGTGGCGTCGTCCCAACGCACGTCCATGCCGATTTCCAGGAACACGGTGACGATGCCGGTGTCCTGGCAGATCGGACGGTGGCCTTCGGCGCACATGCGCGAATTGATCAGGATCTGCGCCATCGCTTCCTTCGCGGCCGGCGACTCCTCGCGCTCGTAGGCGGCGGCAAGGTTCTTGATGTAGTCGACCGGGTGGTAGTACGAGATGTACTGCAGCGCGTCGGCGATGGACTGGATGAGGTCTTCCTGCTTGATCGATGTCACGACTTGCTCGCTTGCTGGAGGCTGGCGGGGGTAATCCCCCCATTTTACCCCCTCCCCCGGCCGCAGGGTGGTAGTGCCGGCCGCTGGCCTGCACTATCCACGCACACCCTCTGTCACGCCACGCGCCACTGCGGCGTCCTTGCCCACATGAACGCTGAAACCGCTTTCCAGACCCACCGTCCGCGCCTGATGGCGCTGGCCTACCGCCTGCTCGGCAGTCGCGCGGACGCCGAAGACGTGGTCCAGGATGCCTGGTTGCGCTGGTCCGGCGCCGACCCGGCGGCCGTCCGCGACCCCGAAGCCTGGCTGGTCACCACCACCACCCGGCTCGGCCTGGACCGGCTGCGCGCAGCCAAGCGCGAGCGCGTGCATTACGTCGGCCCGTGGCTGGCCGAGCCACTGGCGGTCGCCCTGGAGCCCGACCCAGCGCCCGGCCCCGCCCAGCTGCATGCGTTTGCCGACGATGTCTCGGTGGCTTTCCTGACCCTGCTTGAACAGCTCGGCCCCGAGGAACGCGCCGCCTTCCTGCTGAAGGAAGCCTTCGACCACGATTACCGTGAGATCGCCGACCTGATCGGCCACAGCGAGGCCAACTGCCGGCAGCTGGTGCATCGTGCCCGGCAGCGCCTGCAGGCCGGGCGGCCGCGCTTCAACGCCGACGCCAGCCAGCACCGGCAGCTGCTGGCGCGCTTCATGGACGCTTCCCAGCGTGGCGACAGCGAAGCGATCCAGGCCCTGCTGCACGCCAACGCGGTACTGGTTTCCGACGGCGGTGGCGTGGTTACCGCGGCGGTGCGGCCCCTGCTGGGCGCCGAGCGCATCGGCCGCCTGTTCTGGGCCATCGCCCGCCGTGGCGCGGCGCATCCGGCGCAGTTGGGCTACGTCAACGGCGAGCCTGCGATCCTGCGCTTCCAGGGCGATCGCCTGCACTCGGTCACCACCATCGAGGTGGTCGATGGCCGCATCGCCAACGTGTACAGCGTGTTGAATCCGGAAAAGTTGCCGGACGTTGTCACGCGCGGTGACGGCACGGCGTCCTTGTAATGAAAGGCGGCCATCGTGGCCGCCGTGGAGCCGAAAATGTCCGACCACGCCTCTCCCCGCGTCCCTTACACCCGCTTGGCCGCCGAAGCCTTCAAGGGCCTGCTGGCCACCAGCCAGGCGGTGCATGACAGCTCGATCGATCCGACCCTGATGGAACTGCTGTTCCTGCGGGTGTCCCAGCTCAACGGCTGCGGCTACTGCATGGACATGCACGGCACGGCGCTGCGCAAGGGCGGCATCGAGCCGCGCAAGCTGGATACGCTGCCCGCGTGGCACGAAAGCCGTTTCTTCGATGCCCGCGAGCGTGCGGCGCTGGGCTGGGCCGAAGCGCTGACCCGGCTGACCGACGGTGCACCGTCACAGGCGGCGTTCGATGCACTGGCACCGCACTTCGATGAGAAGGGCATCAGCGACCTGAGCATGGGCATCGCGGTGATCAATGCCTGGAACCGGCTGGGCGCCGGGCTGCTGCCGCCGCTGCCCTGAGCGCTTCGTTGACAGTGCCTGGACCGCCGGGCACTGTGCCTGCCCCGCAGGAAGCATCCGAACGTCATGGCCGACGAAGCCCCCGACACGCCCAGCAAGGAGGCGCTGAAGGCGCTGACCCAGTACCGGGAGCGGGACACCGCGCCGCCCGAACTCCTGTCGACGCTTGAACGGCATGGACTGTTGTGGCCCGTCGAACATCCGGGCCATGAGGCCCTCCAGGTGCGGATGTTCGCCGCCTATGCCCGCGCCGACCGCCAGCATGTGGCAGACAACTTCATCCTCGGCGTACAGGAGAACCGCAGCGACCTGCGCGCCGGGCTGTCGGCGTATGCGTTCATGGTGCACTTCCCAAGGCATCAGGAGCAGCCACACCCCAGCCTCGCCTGTGCGGTCTGCGGCCAGGTCCGCGAAGGCAGATTCGACCCGACCACCTGGGCGCGCGTCCGCCACAACATCGGGGTCGTGCTCGGCGGAAGCGTAAACGCCATCACCTTCCTGTTGGAACAACACAATCTGACGCCCAGACGGGCGCCCGGCGACATGAGCACACTGGTGGCACTGCTGCGGCTGCTGCACCACGAGAGCGACGCCAAGGACACCCCGTCGACCATCGTCAAACGCGTGCGCGCGCTGCCGGGCCTGAAACTGTCCGTCGAGCAGGCGCGTCACCTGCTGGATGCCCTGGGCCATGCCGGGCTGCTGCAGACCCCCGAGCATCCCGGCCTGGCGCAACGCTTCACCCGGGTCGGTCTGGCACCGCGCACGTCGCGCTCTTCGGACTGGAGCTATCCCGTCGATTTCTGGAAAGGCGCCTACGGCATCGACAGCGGGGCCCTGCGCTTCTGGTTCGCTCACCATCCTGCGCTGCTGGCTGCGCTGGACTGAGCGCGCAGGCGGCGCCGACGCGCTGCCCTGCCGGCGCATGGCAGGCATGCGCCCCGTTCATGCCTCCGCCACGCGCAGGGCGCGCACAATACGCACATGCCTGCTACCCCCACCGCTGGCGCTGCCGCCGCGAAGAAACCCAGCCTGCGCCAGCGCTTCAGGGCGATGCGCAACCTGCCACCGTTCCTGCGCATGGTCTGGAAGACCAGCCCCGCGCTCACCTTGGCCAGCCTTGGCCTGCGCCTGATCCGTGCGCTGCTGCCGGTGGCGATGCTCTACGTCGGCAAGCTGATCATCGACAGCGCGCTGCACCTGAGCCAGCACGACGCTGGCTTCCCGCCGCTGGGCGAAGCACTGTCCAGCGGCATACTGAATCCGCTGCTGGGCCTGCTGGCGCTGGAATTCGGCCTGGCCATCGCCTCGGATCTGCTCGGCCGGCTGGTCAGCTACGCCGATGCCCTGCTCTCGGAACTGTTCGCCAACGTCACCAGCATCCGGTTGATGGAACACGCGGCAACGCTGGATCTGGAGGACTTCGAGGACCCGGACCTGCAGGACAAGCTGGACCGTGCGCGACGCCAGACCATGGGCCGGATGAACCTGATGAGCCAGCTGTTCGGCCAGGTGCAGGACGCGATCACCGTGGCCAGCCTCGCCGTCGGCCTGCTGGTCTACGCGCCGTGGCTGATCCTGCTGCTGGCGCTGGCCCTGGTGCCGGCCTTCATCGGCGAATCGCACTTCAACGCGGCCGGCTACAGCCTCAACTTCCAGTGGACACCCGAGCGCCGCCAGCTCGACTACCTGCGCCAGCTCGGTGCCAGCGTGGAAACGGCCAAGGAAGTGAAGATCTACAACCTGCACCGCTTCCTGGTGGAGCGCTACCGGCGCCTGTCGGTGGCGCTGTTCCAGGCCAACCGCGCCTTGGCCCGGCGCCGCGCGTTCTGGGGCACGCTGCTGGCCGCGCTGGGCACGCTGGGCTACTACACCGCCTACGCCTACATCGCCTGGCGCACGGTGCGCGGCGACTTCTCGATCGGCGACCTGACCTTCCTCGCCGGCAGCTTCCTGCGCCTGCGCCAGCTGCTGGAGGGCCTGTTGATCGGGTTCTCGCAGGTGGCCAGCCAGGCGCTGTACCTGGATGACCTGTTCTCGTTCTTCCAGATCCAGCCGGAAATCCACTCGCGTGAAGGTGCGGTGCGCGTGCCGCAGCCGATCCGGCAGGGCTTCGTGTTCGAGAACGTCGGCTTCCGCTACCCGGATGCCGAGCAATGGGCGGTGCGCCACCTTGATTTCCAGCTGCGGGCTGGCGAAGTACTGGCGCTGGTCGGTGAGAACGGCGCTGGCAAGACCACACTGGTGAAGCTGCTGGCGCGGCTGTACGAACCGGACGAGGGCCGCATCCTGCTCGATGGGCGCGACCTGCGCGACTACGACCTGGACGACCTGCGCGCCAATCTCGGGGTGATCTTCCAGGACTTCGTGCGCTACAACCTCAGCGCCGGCGAGAACATCGGCGTCGGCCAGGTCGAGGCGATGGACGACCAGGCGCGTATCGCCGACGCCGCACGGCGCGGAATGGCCGAGGAAGTGATCGACGACCTGCCTGGCGGTTACAACCAGCTGATCGGCCGCCGCTTCAAGCAGGGCGTGGACCTGTCCGGCGGCCAATGGCAGAAGATCGCCATCGCCCGCGCATGGATGCGCAATGCGCAGGTGATGATCCTGGATGAGCCAACGGCAGCGCTGGATGCGCGAAGTGAGTTCGAGGTGTTCCAGCGGTTCAGGGAACTGGCGGATAATCGCACCGCAGTGCTGATTTCCCACCGTTTCTCCTCGGTACGCATGGCCGATCGCATCCTGGTGCTGGCCGATGGCCGGATCGAGGCCAGCGGCACCCATGAAGAGCTGATGGTCCAAGGCGGCCGCTATGCCGAGCTGTTCGAGCTGCAGGCGGCCGGCTACCGCTGAGAACGCCTCTCGTTCCGCCTAATGAGAACCTGTCTCATTTGAGATAGAATCACCCCGACGACTTCCGATAGATACGCCCATGTCCTCCGCTTTTGGCGCCGAAACGGTGCTTGAGGTCCGTCATTGGACCGATGCCTACTTCAGCTTCACCCTCACCCGCGACAGCGGTTTCCGCTTCGAGAACGGCCAGTTCGTGATGATCGGCCTGGAAACCGAGGCGCGGCCGCTGCTGCGCGCGTATTCCATCGCCAGCGCCAACTGGGAAGAGCACCTGGAGTTCTTCAGCATCAAGGTGCAGGACGGCCCGCTGACCTCGCGCCTGCAGCACATCAAGCCTGGTGACAAGGTGCTGGTCGGCAAGAAGCCCACCGGCACCCTGCTGATCAGCGATCTGCACCCCGGCAAGAACCTGTACCTGCTGGGCACCGGCACCGGCATGGCGCCGTGGCTGTCGGTCATCAAGGACCCGGAAACCTACGAGCGCTTCGAGAAGGTGATCCTCTGCCACGGCGTGCGCTACGAGAAGGACCTGGCCTACCGCGATTACTTCGAGAAGGAACTGCGTGAGCATGAATTCCTCGGCGAGATGATCGGCGACAAGCTGCTGTACTACCCGGCCGTCACCCGCGAGCCGTTCGCCAACCAGGGCCGCCTGACCCAGCTGATGGAAAGCGGCGAGATGCAGCGCACCCTCGGCCTGCCGGAGCTGAGCCCGGAGAACGACCGCGCGATGATCTGCGGCAGCCCGCAGATGCTGGCCGACCTGCGCAGCGTGCTCGATGCCCGTGGTTTCCAGGTCTCGCCGCGCATCGGCCAGCCGGGCCACTACGTGTTCGAGCGCGCGTTCGTCGAGAAATAAGCAAAAAGGGGACGGAGGGGATTAAGTCGTTTGTGCACAAACGACTTAATCCCCTCCGTCCCCTTTTCGGGTTCGTCTCACAGCAGCGCTTCGATCTCGCCGCGCAGCTGCTCCGGCCTGGTGGTGGGCGCGTGACGCGACACCACCTGCCCCTGGCGGTCGACCAGGAACTTGCTGAAATTCCACTTGATGCGGGCGCTACCCAGCAGGCCGCGCTTCTCGCGTGACAGCCATGCCCACAACGGATCAGCCCCGTCGCCGTTGACCTCGATCTTCTCCGACAGCGGGAAGCTGACCGGGTAGTCCAGCGAACAGAACTGGCGGATCTGCGCGGCATCACCCGGCTCCTGCGCGCCGAACTGGTTGCACGGGAAGCCGATCACCACCAGGCCGCGTTCGCGGTACTCCTGCCACAGCTGCTCCAGCCCGGTGTATTGAGGGGTGAAGCCACAACGGCTGGCGACGTTCACCAGCAGCAACGGATGGCCCTGGTACCGGGCCAGCGCCTGTGGCTGGCCGTCGAGGTCGCGGAAGCTGAAATCGTAGGCGGTGGTCATGATGGCGGGCCGTGGGCGGTGACTGCATGGTACCCGCGCCCGGCCCCGGCAACATGCCTTTTGACACAAGTGCGGGCGCCACCGGCCGGGTTACCCTCGGGCCCTTGTTTGCCTTACCGGAGCTTCTACCTTGACCACTCGACTTGCCCTTGCCGTGGCCATGTCCCTCGGCCTTGCCCTGCCCGCCTTCTCGGCCGGCGCCGCCACCCCGGCTGCCAGCACCCATGCCCAGCAGGCCAATCCGTTCTTCGCCGAAAGCCCGCTGCCGCTGCACTTCCCGCAATTCGACAAGATCAAGGACAGCGACTTCGCCCCGGCCTTCGACGCCGGCATGGCGCAGCAGCTGAAGGAAGTGGAGGCGATCGCCAACAACAAGGCCAAGCCGACCTTCGACAACACCATCATCGCCCTGGAAAAGAGCGGTGACATCCTCGACCGTGCGACCACCGTGTTCTTCAGCCTGGTCGGCGCCGACACCAACGACACCCGCAAGAAGCTGCAGGCTGATTACTCGGCGAAGTTCGCCGCGCACAGCGATGCGATCGCGCTGAACGGCAAGCTGTTCGCCCGCATCCAGGCGCTGTACGACACCCGCAGCCAGCTGGGCCTGGACGCCGAAGGCGTGCGCCTGGTCGAGAAGTACTACGACAACTACGTGCGCGCAGGCGCCAAGCTGTCCGACGCCGACAAGGCCACGCTGAAGGAGATGAACGCCGAGCTGGCCAACCTGGGTACCAAGTTCAGCCAGAACGTGCAGTCGGAGGTGAACGCTTCGGCGATCACCGTCGACGACGTCAAGCAACTGGACGGCCTGTCCAAGGAGCAGATCGCCGCCGCCGCCGAAGCCGCCAAGGCCCGCGGCCAGGACGGCAAGTACGTGATCACCCTGCTCAACACCACCGGCCAGCCGCCGCTGACCAACCTGGCCAACCGCGCCCTGCGCCAGAAGATCTACGAAGCGTCGGTGAGCCGCGGCAGCCGCGGCGGTGAGTTCGACAACACCGCTCTGGTCTCGCGCATCATGCAGCTGCGCGCCGACAAGGCCAAGCTGATGGGCTTCCCGAACTTCGCCGCCTACAACCTGACCAACCAGACCGCCAAGACCCCCGAAGCGGTCAACGCGATGCTGGGCAAGCTGGCCCCGGCCGCGGTGGCCAACGCCAAGCGTGAAGCCGCCGACCTGCAGGCGATGATCGACCAGGAACAGAAGGCCGCTGGCAAGCCGACGTTCAAGCTGGAACCGTGGGACTGGGCCTTCTACAGCGAGAAGGTGCGCCAGGCCAAGTACAACTTCGACGAGTCGCAGCTGAAGCCGTACTTCGAAATGAAGAACGTGCTGGAGAACGGCGTGTTCTACGCCGCGGGCCAGGAATTCGGCCTGACCTTCAAGCAGCGCACCGACCTGCCGGTCTACCACGATGACGTCACCGTCTACGACGTGTTCGACGCCGACGGCAGCCAGCTGGCGATCTTCATCTTCGACCCGTATGCACGCGCCTCCAAGCGCGGTGGCGCGTGGATGAACTCCTACGTCTCGCAGTCCAAGCTGACCGGCTTCAAGCCGGTGGTCGCCAATCACCTGAACATTCCGAAGCCGCCGGCCGGCCAGCCGACCCTGCTGACCTGGGACGAGGTGAACACCACGTTCCACGAGTTCGGCCACGCCCTGCACGGCATGTTCTCCAACGTGAAGTACCCGTACTTCTCGGGCACCTCGGTGCCGCGTGACTTCGTCGAGTTCCCCTCGCAGGTCAACGAGATGTGGGCCGACAACCCGGTCATCCTGAAGAACTACGCCAAGCACTACCAGAATGGTTCGGCGATGCCGCAGGCACTGCTGGACAAGGTGCTGGCCGCTGCCAAGTTCAACCAGGGCTTCGCCACCACCGAGTACCTGGGTGCGGCCATGCTGGACCAGCGCTGGCACCAGATCGGCGCCGACCAGGTGCCGGCCGCCAAGGACGTGATGGCCTTCGAGCGCGCCGCGCTGGAGAAGGACGGCATCTACTACGCGCCGGTTCCGCCGCGCTACAAGACCCCGTACTTCAGCCACATCATGGGCGGCTACTCGGCCGGCTACTACGCCTACATCTGGTCGGAAGTGCTCGACGCCAACACCCAGAAGTGGTTCAAGGACAACGGCGGCCTGAGCCGCAAGAACGGCGACCACTTCCGCGCCACCCTGCTGTCCAAGGGCGGCAGCGTGGATGCCATGCAGCTGTTCCGCGATTTCGCCGGCCACGAGCCGCAGATCGAACCGCTGCTGGAAAAGCGTGGCCTGACCGGCGCCGGCAACTGATCGCCAGCGCAGTCGCCTGAAACGAAAACCGCCCGGGAGACCGGGCGGTTTTTTTGTTGTGGTTGGGGTCAGAGCCCTTTCTGCGAAAAGGGATCTGACCCCGGGGTCTCCGCCCCGTGCTGGCTTCAGCGTGGCGCCACGTACCCACCTGGCACGCCTTCCGGCGACAGCACCAGCTGCCACAGCTGCGCGTGCCGGCAACGGAAGGTGGCCATCGACCCGGCCAGGTAGAAGCGCCACATGCGCCGGAAGTGCTCGTCGTAGCGCGCATCCAGCCGCGGCCACGCCGCTTCCACGTTGCGCCGCCAGGCCTGCAGGGTCAGGTCGTAATCGGTGCCGAAGTTGTGCCAGTCCTCCAGCACGAAGCGGCCCTCGAACGCCTTGGTGATCTGCACCGCCGATGGCAGCATCGAGTTGGGAAAGATGTAGCGCGCGATCCACGGGTCCGTACGATGCCGCGAGATGTTGGTGCCGATGCTGTGCAGCAGCAGCAGGCCGCGCGGTGACAGGCAACGCCTGGCCACCTCGAAGAAGCTGGCGTAGTTCTTGTCGCCGACGTGCTCGAACATGCCGATCGAGAAGATCGCATCGAACGGCTCGTGCAGTTCGCGGTAGTCCTGCAGGCGGATCTCGATCGGCAGGCCGGCGCACAGTTCGCGCGCGAACTCGGCCTGCTCCTGCGAAATGGTCACGCCGACGCCACTGACACCGTAGCGCTCGGCGGCAAACTTCAGGGCTTCGCCCCAGCCACAGCCGATGTCCAGCACACGCTGCCCCGGGCGCAGGCCCAGCTTGCGGCAGACCAGGTCAAGCTTGGCTTCCTGCGCGGCGTCGAGATCGCCGGCATTGCGCCAGTAGCCACAGCTATAGACCAGGCGCTGGCCCAGCATGGCCTGGTAGAGATCATTGCCGAGGTCGTAGTGGCGGCGGCCCACCTCGTAGCTGCCCTGTCCCACCTGCAGGTTGAACAGGCGCGCCTTCAGTGCATCGGCCACTTCGCGCCAACCGTGCACCCGTTCGTCCAGGTGCGCCTGCATCAGGTGGACAAGGAATTCATCCAGGACGTTGGCATCCCACCAACCGTCCATGTAGCTCTCGCCGAGGCCAAGCGAGCCGTGCGCCATGACCCGCGCGAAGAAGCGCGGGTCATGCACCTGGATATCCTGTGGCTGGGTACCGCCGATGCGGACCCCGGCTTCCTGCAGCAGGCCGGCGACCCGCTCCTGCAACCCTGTATCCACGCCACCTCCTCAACTGCGGTCAACCGCGTGCGAACAGCTCCACGTAGTCCTTGGCCACGTGCGGCAACAGCACCGCCGCCGGTACATCGGCGGTCTGGGTGCCGTCCGAGTATGGACCCACCTGGTACGGCGGGAAAACAAAGCGCAGCGCGGTGATCTGCCCCTTGTCGTCGGTCAGCGGCTGGAACTGGCTGAAATTGTCGGCCTGCGGGCCGGTGCCGTCGGCAATCATGCGCGATGCGTTGCGCAGCGATTCCTGCAGCTGGGCCGGATCCATGTCCTCACCGCTGAGGCGGGTGGCCACGCGTTCACGCAGCTGGTCGGCGACGAAATCGCTGATCGCCTTCCAGCCCTTGGCATCGGCCACCAGCTTTTCGGCGCTGAGCATCTGCTGATGCTGCGGCAGCCACACGAATCGGGCCACCAGCGGTTCGCCATGGGCGCCACCGGTGTAGCGGCTGCCATCGGCACTGACCACCACCAGCTGCGGGGTTTCCAGCAGCTTCTCGAAGCTCAGCGACAGCTCGTACGGCATGGTCGGCTTGTCATTGCCCAGCCCGTCCAGCGCCTGTTGCAGGTCACTGCGCGCACTCGTCGCATAGCTCTGCAGCGCGCGGGCCAGGCCCGGGTAGCGGTCGATGCCGGCCGGGTAGCTGATACCCACCACTTCGCGTTCGTTGTTCTCGATCACGTCGCGCAGATCCAGCGGCGCTTCCGTGGCCGGCGTTTCACCTGCGGCGGTGGCTTCGGCGGCGGGCGCCGCGTCGGTCGCCGGTGCCGGCTCGCTTTCACGCTGGCAACCGGCGAGCAACAGCACGCCCACCACGCCGGCCAGCACGCTGCCGTGCAGTGGCCGGTTGTTTCCAATCTTCATCGGGATCCCCTGTTCATGTTTGTACATCATCGCCTGCCATGGCTGAAGCGTGGCCCGCTGGCATTCAGCCAACGAGCAGGTCGTGGTACTCCTCATGTCGCTGCAGGAAGGCCTCGGCGTAGGAACACGCCGGCACCACCTTGTACTTCTGCTCACGGGCAAAACGCAGCGCCACACGGGTCAGCTCACCGGCGATGCCTCGGCCGGCAATCGGCTCGGGCACCTCGGTATGCGTGATGACCATGCGCCTGCGTTTGATCTGGTAGTCCAGCACCGCCAGCTGTCCGCGCACACGGGCGGTGAAGCGATGGTTGGCCAGGTCGTGTTCGACCTCGTAGGCCAGACCGGGGGGCGTGACCGAAGCCATGGAACTGTCTCCTGCGGCGACTGCGTGGATGGTGCGCAGCCGGGCGCCATGATCGCGTGAAGCCTGAACAGGGGCAAGTCCGTTCCATTCACGTCAGTTTGCGACCCTCAAGCTGGAGCGCTGGCGGCCGCTATCGCCTGTGGAGGGGTACGGCCAGGCTGGCACGGCCCTTGCGACCGTTGATCATGCGCACCACCGCGGAGGCTCCGATGCACCCCAGCGATTCCCATTCAGATACCGACCGCGCCCTGCTGGAGGGCCTGCTGCAACTGGCCGTGGAGGGGCAGACCCAGGACCAGGATTTCCAGCGCATCGGCGAAGAAGTGTTCGCCCGCCTGCTGGATACCTACGGTCAGCAGCCCACGCTCTGAAACAGCGGGGGCGGATCGCTGCCGATCCGCCCCGCTCCCGTCATCAACCGCCGCCGAGGCGGAAGGTCGGGTTGGAAAGTTCGCGCAGGAAGTGAGTGAAGATGCTCGGCTGCATGGCCAGCATGAAGATCACGCCGAACGCCGCGCCTGCCAGGTGCGCGCTGTGGTTGATGCGGTCACCGCCGCGCTTGTCCATCCAGATGCTGTAGCCGACGTAGAACGCGGCGTAGACGATGGCCGGCGCCGGGATGAAGAACACCAGGATGATCGACCACGGCTTGATCAGGATGAAGGCGAACAGCACCGCCGACACCGCACCGGACGCACCCAGGCTGAGGTAGTTCGGGTTCTTCTGGTTCTTCAGGTAGCTGGGCAGGATCGAGACCAGCAGCGCACCGATGTAGAACGCCGGGTAGGTCAGGTAGCTGCCGGTCAGCTGCACCATCACGCTCTCGATGAATCCCCCGAAGAAGAACAGGGTGATCATGTTGAAGATCAGGTGCGACCAGTCGGCGTGGATGAAGCCATAGGTCACCAGCCGGTCGTACTGGCGGTGACGGTCGACGGCTGGCGGCCACAGGATCAGGCGATCGGCCAGCTTGCGGTTGTTGAACGCCATCCACGACAGGATGGCGGTGATGGCGATCAACAGCAGATTGACGGGGGTCATGTCAGGCTCAGGCGCTACGGTAGTTGTCGACCATACGATAGCGTTTCGCATACCAACCGAAGGCCAACGCCGCGACGAAGGCGAAACTGGCGAAGAAGAACATCAGGAACGCCGCTTCACTCAGGCCCGTACTGGCGATCTTGTGGGTCACCGCATCGTTGCGCACCGCCGCGTTGGACAGCAGCACCCACAGGTTGCCGATGGTGGTGGTCAGGTTCCAGAAGCTCATCACCACGCCCTTCATCGCCTGCGGCGCCTGGCTGTAGGCGAACTCCAGGCCGGTGGCCGAGACCAGCACCTCACCGAAGGTCAGCAGCGCATACGGCAGCATCTGCCAGAAGATCGACATGGCGTTGCCGCCGTCCATCACCACCTGGATGCCGCCGACCACGATCCAGGCCAGGCCGCTGAAGGCGATGCCGGCGGTCATGCGGCGCAGCGCGGTCGGCTCGAAGCCGAAGCGGCGCAGGGCCGGGTACAGCACCAGGTTGTTGAACGGAATCAGGATCATCACCAGCAGCGGGTTCAGTGCCTGCATCTGCGAGGCGGTGAACCAGCTCGGCATCTGCATCTGCTGGCCCTGCAGGACCCAGGTCGAGGCCTTCTGGTCGAACAGCGAGAAGAACGGCGTGGTCAACGCGAAGATCACCAGCACCCGCAGCACCGAGCGCACGCCTTCGACGGCTTCGGCCGGATGCTGGCCACGGGCGCGATCGAGCTGCAGCCAAGTGCCACCGCCGATACCGGCCAGGATCGATACCAGCGCCAGGCACAGGCAGATGACAATGCCCAACGAGCCAACCAGGCCGAACGAGGCCACTGCCAGCACCAGGCCGAGCACGGCGATCACCAGGCCCGGACGGCCCTGGCCGGCCACGCGCGCGGTCAGCGCGGTGCGTACCACGTTGGCGAACGAATGCGGATCCTTCGGCGGCAGTGGCACCAGCACGTAGCGCTTGCGGCCCAGCCAGAACACGAAGGTGGCGATGAACATCAGGATGCCCGGGATGCCGAACGCCCACTGCGGGCCCCAGTTCTTCAGCACCAGCGGGATCAGCAGCGAGGCGAACAGCGAGCCGAAATTGATGATCCAGTAGAAGGCATCGAAGACGACCTTGGCCAGGTGCTTGTTGCTCTGGTCGAACTGGTCACCCATGAACGAGGCCACCAGCGGCTTGATGCCACCGGCGCCGAGCGCGATCAGGCCCAGGCCGAGGAAGAAGCCTTCGCGGCTGTTCTCGAACAGCGCCAGGCACAGGTGGCCGGCGCAGTAGACCAGGCTGAACCAGAGAATGGTGTGGTACTTGCCGAAGAACCTGTCGGCCAGCCAGCCACCGAGCAGCGGGAAGAAATACACGCCGATCATGAAGCTGTGCATGATGTCCTTGGCTTCACCGGCACGGCCTTCCGCCGTGATTTCCTGCAGCAGCAGCGAGGTGATCAGGAACTGCACCAGGATGTTGCGCATCCCGTAGAAACTGAACCGTTCGCAGGCCTCATTGCCGATGATGTACGGAATCTGGCGCGGCATCTTTCCCTGGCCGGCGATGGGGGCGACTGCGTCGTGGCTCATCCTGTAAGGCATTCCTGCAAAGCGAAAGGCGCAAGATTACCGGAACCGGGGCTTGCGAAGCACGCTGCAGGGCTGCATGACAACGGTGCCAATCCATGGCAGGCAGCGACACTCCGTGCCGGAAGTCACGGCACCTGCACGACAAAAGCGTAAACTTATCGTTATGCGCCCCCTCGCCCCCGCCCGTCTCCTGCTCAGTTGCCTGGTGCTGCTGATGGCGTTGCAGGCACAGGCGCGGCCGCAGGCAACGGCCGCCACTGCCAGTGACAACGAGCCCCGGCAACTCACCGTGGCCGCGCTGGAACTGCCCAGCCGTGATGATGCGCATTGGAAGCAGCGCCGCGAGCAGGTCGCGCAACTGCTGACCGAGCTGCAGCCGGACGTGATCTCGGTGCAGCAGGTGCTGCAGCAGCAGGGCCGCAATCCAGCCTGCTGGCTGGCCAGCCGGCTGCGCTACAGCTGCGACTTCGTTACCGCCGATCCGCCCAGCCAGCCGTTGCGGCATGGCAACGCGATGCTGACCCGGCTGCCGGTCAGCGAGGATGGCGTGACCCTGCTGCACCCACCCGGCACCTTCAGCGCCGCCGGCATGATGCGGCTGAAGCTGGGCGAGGCACTGGTCAACATCTATGTGGCACGGCTGCGCCCGGACCCGGACGAGGCCACCGCCCGCCAGCATCAGACCAGCGACCTGATGACCTGGATCGGCGCCACCGCCGAGGGCATGCCTAGCCTGATCGCCGGCGATTTCTCCGCCAACACGGTGGAACTGGTGCGCAGCACGCCCGGCTTCCAGCCGGCCCGGCGCAATCCCGGCGGCCGCGCCGAGGCGCCTGCGGCCAGTGGCGGTGGCAGTAGTGGCCATGGCCTGGATGTGCTGTTCCAGGTCAAGCACTTCGGCGGCATCCGCCAGCAGCCGATCCTGCTGCCAGCCGACGGCGACCTGCCCGGCCTGCGCCTGGGCGTGATGGCTACGCTGCGGCTGCAGGGTGATACGGCCACCGCGGAATAGGTAGTGCCGGCCGCTGGCCGGCTCCTCGGGTACCACACGATTGCCGGCCAGCGGCCGGCACTACCGAATGACTCCTGCAACAGAAAAGGCCGGGGTCTCCCCCGGCCTTCTCACTTCATCCCGTTACCGCGATCAGGCGATCGCTTCCTGGTAACGGCGCTCGACTTCGTTCCAGTCGATGACGTTGAAGAACGCGCCGATGTATTCCGGACGACGGTTCTGGTACTTCAGGTAGTACGCGTGTTCCCACACGTCCAGGCCGAGGATGGGGGTGTTGCCTTCCATCAGCGGGCTGTCCTGGTTGCCGGTGCTCTCGACCACGACCTTCTTGTCCGGGGTCACGCTCAGCCACGCCCAGCCGCTGCCGAAACGGGTCAGCGCCGCCTTGGTGAAGGCGTCCTTGAACTTGTCGAAGCCGCCCAGGTCCTTGTCGATGGCCTTGGCCACGTCGCCCACCGGGTTGCCGCCAGCATTCGGAGCCATCACGGTCCAGAACAGCGAGTGGTTGGCATGGCCGCCACCGTTGTTGCGCACCGGACCCTGCAGGTTCTCCGGCAGCGACTTGAGCTTCTTCACCAGTTCTTCGACCGGCAGGTCAGCGTACTCGGTGCCTTCCAGCGCCGCGTTGACGTTGTTGATGTAGGTCTGGTGATGCTTGGTGTGATGGATTTCCATCGTCGCCGCATCGATATGCGGTTCCAACGCGTCGTAGGCGTAGGACAGCTTGGGCAGGGTATAGGCCATGATGCATCTCCTGATTGCGAGGGCACCCGACGGTGTCGGGCGTTGCGCGGTGAATGATGGGGACAGACCGCCAGATTACCAAGGGGGATGTAAAGGAAATTGCGTCCTGCCAGTGAGCATGACGGCAATTGTTACGCAGCAGTGACGCGACGCCGTCCTCATGCACCGTGCAGCGCACAGGCGCTACAGTGCCCGCACCACCCTCGCCCGCCCCTGCCCATGCGCAACCCCCGGCTGCTGATCACCGCCATCGCCCTGCTGCTGCTCGGCCTGGTCGTCAACCATTTCATGCAGCGCCCGCCTGCGCCGCAGTTCGCGCCGGACCTGCAGGGTGCGCCTGCCGCGCGCGCGCCTGCCACGGCCGCAACCGGCAACGACAGCGGCCTGCCCGCATTCCTGCCCGCCGAAGCCCGGCAGACCATCGCCCTGATCCAGCGTGGCGGCCCGTTCCCGCACCGCCAGGACGGCAGCACCTTCGGCAACCGCGAGCAGCAGCTGCCGCAGCGCCCGCGCGGCTACTACCGCGAATACACCGTCGACACCCCCGGTGCGCGCACCCGTGGCGCTCGCCGCATCGTCACCGGCGGCGATCCGCCGGAGGCGTGGTACTACACCGACGACCACTACGAATCGTTCCGCAGCTTCACCGTACCGGCCCAGGGAGCGCAGTGATGAGCCACGATGATTTCGGCCTCGGCCTGCATGACATCAACAATGCCGGCGTTTACGCCATCGACAGCGACGACATCGGCGCACTGGCCGCGGCGATGCGCGATGCCGGGCTGAAGGTGATCCGCATCGACCTGGAAGGCGTGGCCGACAAGCGCACCCTGCTGGCCCGGCTGGCCGCGCAACTGGATTTCCCTGCCGGCTTCGGCGGCAACTGGGATGCGCTGTCGGACAACCTGCGCGACCTGCAGTGGCTGCCGGCCAACGGCTACGCGCTGTTCCTGGCCGACGTGGACACGTTGCGCGCCTCCACGCAGAAGGATTTCGACACGTTGCTGGACGTGATGGACGAAGCCAGCCGCGACTGGGTTGGCCGCGACGTGCCGTTCTGGGTGTTCCTGTCGCAGAGCGCGTGAGGTCATCGCCCAGGCAGAGGCCGCCCCTGGTCGGCACACGTGCTCCGGTAGAGGCCGACCTTGGTCGGCGCACGTGCTCCGGTAGAGGCCGACCTTGGTCGGCGCACGTGCTCCGGTAGAGGCCGACCTTGGTCGGCGCTTCTGTGCCAACCAAGGTTGGCACCTACCAAAGCGCGAGCCGGCCAGTGGGTTGGCCGCGACGTGCCGTTCTGGGTGTTTCTGTCGCAGAGCGCGTGAGGTCACCACCCAGGTAGAGGCCGCCCCTGGTCGGCGCACGTGCTCCGGTAGAGGCCGACCTTCGTCGGCACACGTGCTCCGGTAGATGCCGACCTTGGTCGGCGCTTCTGTGCCAACCAAGGTCGGCACCTACCAAAGCGCGCCAGCATGGCCGTCACATCCCGCGATGGGTCCATCAAAAAGCCCCCTTGTTGTTCAAGGAGGCGCGCCAACGGCGCGGGGACAAGGAAACATGCGTGGACAACGGGAGCGGTTAGCGGCTCCCGTTATCTTCCTGCAGCTCTTTCTTGAACGGGATGTCCGGCGGCGGTCGTGCCACCGCCGGCTGGTCCTGCATGTTGGGGTTGGTCAGGCCACAGCCACCACCGGCCTGCAGGATCGAGATCACGCAGGAGATCCTCGTGCTGGTACCCGGCAACGGAATCTCCATTGCCTTGACGCCCTTGCGCACCCACTCGGCCAGCAGCGATTCCTGCGGCACCCAGTACTTGTCGAACGAGGTAGGCGTGTAGTCGTACGGCGGTCGCTTCAGCCAGGTGCCCGATTGCGCGATGCGTTCCTTGCTCCAGCCGTCGTTGGCGCCACCGGGCGCACCGCGCTCGGCACGCCCCTCGCCTTCCTGGCCCGGCACGCGGACGCTGCCATCGGCATTGAACAGGCCACTGCCCTTGCCGCTGGTACTGGCCTGGCGGGCGCCCTTGTCGGCGCCGTCCTGGTTGCGGCTCGATGCACCCCAGTCATCGCCCTTGGCGGGCGTGGCCCAGTTGCCCGGATTGGGGGCCGGGCGCGCTCCGGCCTGGGCCGGGGTCGTGCTGGATGCAGCAGGCCGCGCGGCGCTGCTGCTCGCCTGCGTCGCGCTGCCATTGGCCGCCGGCGCGGGCGCTGCCGCGGGTGCATTGCCACTCGAAGACGAAGGGGCTGCCACCGGTGCCGAGGCTACTTCGCGCTCGCGCACCTGTACGTCACGACCCGCCGGCGCATGCACTGCCGGTTCACGACCGGCGACGGTCGCCATCCGCACCTGCGGATCGACCACCGCCTGCACTTCACGCTCGCGCACCTGTACGTCCCGCTGCGGCACGCGCACCTGCACATCGGCCGTGCGCAGTGGCTGCGACACCACCGGTGCATCGACCGTACTGACTTCGCGCTCCTGCACCGGGATGTCACGCAGCTGCGGCGTCCGCACCGCGATCTGCGGCGCACGCATCGCGGTTGGGGTTGGCGGCGCCTGCACCGGCTGCACGCTGCGCTCGCGCACCGTGGGCGTGGTGTCACGCGGCACGATGCTGACCTCGGTGCGCGGCACGCTGACCGGCGGCACCACGAAATCCGTGCTGGCCTGCGCCACTTCGGTGGCCTGCACCGGCGACGGTGGCGGGGCCGCAAGCGGGGCCGGCCCGGCTTCGGCCGGCGGCGACGGCACGCTGGCTGCCGGTGCTGGAGCCGGTGCAGGTGCAGGCGCAGGCGCCGACGCGGCCGCAGGACGCGGCTCAGGTGCAGTCGCGGCCCCTGCTGCCTGGCCGGCGGCAACCTGGCCGGCCGGTGCAGCCGCAGCCGCCTCGGCACCCGGCTGATCGCCTCCGCCCTCCTGGGAGGCGCGGCCGACGAATTCCACCTGCACACGCTCGCCTTCGGCGCCCTCTGCTTCCGGTGCCGTGGTGCGGATCACCGCAACCCACAGCAGCAGCATGAAGAACAACAGGTGCAGCAGCGCGCTGGCCAACGCCGAGGTCCAGCGCATCCAGCGCTGATCGCGCGGCGCAGCATCCCAGTCCTGCCAGAACAACCTGCGCAGCGCCTGCCACGGCGACAGCCGGGGTGATTGGCCCGGCGCTCCAGGCAGCGGGCGCGGCAGCAATACCGCAATCACTTCGCGGGCGTGGAACGGCCGCGGCAGCGGGCCCAGCGAGCGCAGCCACAGCGCCCAGCCATAGGGCAGGCGCGTGGACTTCTCGAGGACGGCGCGTGGCTGCTGGCGGGCCAGCAGCAGTTCGATGAGTTGCTCGGCCCGGGTCAGAGGCACGCGTCAGCGGTCAGGCGACGTTGCCGCGCGGGATATACGGCGCGTGGCCGCTGTCATGGTCGGTCGCGTCGCGCACGGCGGTCACGCCCGGCACGCGGCCCATCAGGGTCTTCTCGATGCCCTGCTTGAGCGTCACGTCGGCCATCCCACAGCCCTGGCAGCCACCACCGAAGCGAAGCAGCACCACGCCGTCGGACGAGACTTCCTGCACGGCCACCTTGCCGCCATGCGAGGCCAGCTGCGGATTGACTTCGTTTTCCACCACCCAGTGCACGCGCTCGACCAGCGAAGCGGCATCGCCGGGGGCCTCGCCCTTGATGCGCGGCGCCTTGATGGTCAACTGCTGGGTACCGGCGGTGCCGGCGACGATGTCGATCTCGGCGCCATCGAGCCAGCCGACACTGCTCGCATCGACGTAGAGGGTGAAGCCATCGCAGTCCACCGCCCACTCGTCACCGAGCAGGTCGGTCGGTTCAGCGAACTCCAGCCGGGCATCGGCGCGCGGGGTGCCGGGCTCGACCGCACTCAAGCGCACGCCCATGCCGGGCACGCCCTCGCGTTCGATCAGCTTGCGGAAATGGGTCTGGGCAGTGTCGGAGATCTGGATCATCAGGCTATTCTAGCCAAGTAAGCGTCAACCGCTCATTCGGTTTATACACCGTCCGGCGCATTGTTCAGTCAACACGAGGTGGAGATTCCCATGGCCGACCTGATTCCACTGGCCCAGGCCCGTTGCGTGCCGCGCAAAGGCAGCGACCACAAGCTTGGCGAAGCCCGCCTGGCCGAACTGCTGCCGCAGATTCCCGGCTGGGAGCTGAGCGAGGGCGGCCAGGCCCTGTCGCGCACCTTCCGCTTCAAGGATTACTACGCCACCATGGCCTTCGTGAACGCGCTGGCCTGGATCGCCCATCGCGAGGACCACCATCCGGACCTGGGCGTGCACTACGATCGCGCGGTCGTGCGCTTCTCCACCCACGATGTGGGCGGCCTGAGCGAGAACGACTTCATCTGTGCGGCGAAGACTTCGGCCCTGACGGAGCAACTGCCATGAACGTACGTTTGCTGAGCCTGTCCCTGATCGCTGCGACCGGCCTGGCCGGCTGTGGCGCGTCCGAACCAGCGGCACCACCACCGCCGCCGCCCACCGAAGTGGCTGCGGTGAAGACACCGCCGCCGCAGTATCCGCTGGAACTGGCCTGCATGGGCGTGGGTGGCACCAGCACCTTCAAGGTGACCATCGGCACCGACGGCAAGCCGAGCGAAGTGGCGCTGCTGACCGGCGCCGGCAACCCCCAGCTGGACGAGCTGGCCAGGACCGCCGTGCAGGGCTGGCAGTTCAATGCCGCCACCCGCAACGGCCAGCCGGTGCCGGCCACGATCCAGGTGCCGGTGAGCTTCAACCCGCCGCAGCCGAAGCCGGACCAGTGCTTCGCCATCGAAGAACGCCTGCGCCGCGGCGGCTGATCGCGCGCTCCCCGACGAGGCCAGCCGACGCCCGCCTCGCCCTCCCCGCCCCGGGTTCATCCGGGGCGGTTGTCTGTTGACCAGGACCGCGTCGGTACATGCTGCAGATTCCCCCCGAAAATGTCTGGATCGCACTGGCGGTCACCCTCGCGGCCGGCCTGGCCACCGCCATCGGCAGCCTGCTGGTGCTGTTCTCGCGCCGCCCCAACCCGCGCCTGCTGGCCTTCGGCCTGGCCTTCGCCGGCGGTGCGATGGTCTATGTGTCGCTGTCGGAGATCCTCAACAAGTCCATTGCCTCGTTCGCACTGGCCTATGGCGAGCGCACCGGCTTCACCTACGGCACTCTGGCCTTCCTGCTGGGCGTGATCGTGATCGTGCTGATCGACCACTTCATCCCCAACCCGCATGACAGCCTGGACAAGCAGGACCCGGCGTTCCGCGAGAACAGCCGCGAGTACCTGAAGCGGGTTGCCCTGCTGACCTCGATCGCGATCACCGCGCACAACTTCCCGGAAGGGTTGGCAACCTTCTTTGCCACGCTGGAGAGTCCGTCGGTCGGCATGCCGCTGGCCTTCGCCATCGCCATCCACAACATTCCCGAGGGCATTGCGATTGCGGTGCCGGTGTACTTCGCCACCCAGAACAAGTTCTACGCGTTCAGCGCCAGCCTGCTGTCGGGCCTAGCCGAACCGGTAGGCGCGGCGCTGGGCTACTGGCTGCTGTCCGGGTCGCTGTCGCACGCCACCTTCGGCTGGGTGTTCGGGCTGATCGCCGGCGTGATGGTGTTCCTGGCACTGGACGAGCTGCTACCGGCGGCCAAGCGCTATGCCAAGGGCCACGAGACGGTGTACGGGCTGGTGGCGGGCATGGGCACGCTGGCGATCAGCCTGGTGCTGTTCAAGTGGTGAGGGGTTTGCGGCCAACGGGCTGAGCCCCCTCGCGGCTGGTACGTCCCGCAGCATCGAGAGGTCACGGGCGGGGGCGGCTTGCAGGGGACGCCGTGAATCCATCCATGGAGGCTTGGCCGCCGCATCCATGCGGCGGACACCCCTGCAAGCCGCCCCCGCCCGTGCCCCGTCATTTTTCTGTGCGTGCCAGTCACGCGATGAAAGAATAAGAAAGCGAAGCCCGCGCTGCGCGCGCGAGTCGAGCGTCGCTCGACTCTACAAAGGCTACGTGCGGGTATGGGTCTACGCTGCGGCTGTCTGGTCCGCCTTGTAGCTAGCCGAGCACCGCAGGTCCGGCGAGGGTGAAGAGGCGCGGGTGTCTGAGCGCAGCGAGTTCCGCGCCGCCCCTCGGCGGACCGAGGAGCGCAGGGCGCCGGCTCGCGGATGGCGGCGTGTTTCTTTGGTTGCTTTCTTTGCACGAGCAAAGAAAGTGACAAGCCCACTCATCGCAGGGAAGCGACGGCGCCGACCAAGCACCCGGCGCCGCCGAACCGCCGTCAGCGCAGCCGGTCCAGCGCCTCGACCAGCTCATCGGCCAGCGGTGCGTTCAGCACGTACGGGCTCTTGCCGTCGTCCAGCGCGAACTCCAGCGAGGCCGCGTGCAGGAACAGACGCTTCAGCCCGATCTGCTCACGAAGCTGCTTGTTGACCGCAGGATCGCCGTATTTGTCGTCTCCGGCCACCGGATGCCCCAGATGCTGGGCATGCACGCGGATCTGGTGGGTACGGCCGGTCTCGATGCGGACTTCGCAGTAGGAATGACCACCGCGACGCTCCAGCACACGGAAGTGGCTGATCGATTCCTTGCCGATCGCATTGACCTGCACATGGCGCTCGCCGCCCTGGCGCAGGCCCACGTGCAGCGGCGCATCGACCGTCATCACGCCGTCGGGCATGCGCCCGGCCAGCAGGGTCAGGTAGCGCTTGCGGATGCCGGCGCCGTGATCTTCACGCAGCAGCGCCTGCAGTTCGCTCAGCGCGGAGCGCTTCTTGGCCACGATCAGCAGGCCCGAGGTGTCTCGATCCAACCGGTGGACCAGCTCGAGGGTCTGGCCCGGGCGCAGGGCGCGCAGGGTCTCGATGGCACCGAAACTGATGCCGCTGCCGCCATGGCTGGCCACGCCAGTGGGCTTGTTCAGGGCCAGCAGGCGGGCATCCTCGAAGACGATGGCCTGCTCCAGGCGGCGCATGAACGCCTCCGGCGGACCGGCCTTGTCTCCCTCTTCGGTGAGACGGACCGGCGGCACACGCACCTCATCACCCGCCTCGAGCTTGCGTTCGGCCTTGGCGCGGCCACCATTCACCCGTACCTGGCCGCTGCGCACCAGCTTGTAGACCAGGCTGCGCGGGGCACCCTTCAGCTGGCCGAGCAGGAAGTTGTCCAGGCGCTGGCCGGCACGGTCGGCGGGAACGGTGATCATGCGCACGGAAGGCTTGTCGCCAGCGGGTTTGGTGGGGTCTTGGGCAGTCATCAGGCTGTTTATTCTGTTACACTCGGGGGGCGAGATAAGGGATTGATTTCGTTGGAAGTTACTCAGGGCCAGAAGCCCAGCTTCCGACGAATCCGGCACAGTGCGCGACCACCGCCCGCGGGGCGGCCATGTTAGCGGCTCACCGGCCTTCCCGGCCATCGCCGGATGCCTGACACGCAACCGTGCTGAACATGTCCCGCGTGGCGCTCCAGCCTGGCTGACAGCTGCCTGCGGCCTGTAACACCCCAAAACCCATAAGAGTGAAGCGCTCCCGCGGCCTGCCGTGGTGTCGTAGCGCTGGAAACCCAAGCCGCCCTCCCCGCGCTTGCGCGAATGGGCGGCGAACCGTGTCCAGAGGCGAAACCCCATGGCGTTCCGCGCGGTAGCCGCTTGCGAGGAACGCAACAATGAAGCGAATGCTGATCAACGCCACGCAGGCTGAAGAGCTGCGTGTTGCCATCGTGGATGGCCAGTCGTTGTATGACATCGACATCGAGCAGCCGTCGAAGGAACAGAAGAAGTCCAACATCTACAAGGGCCGGATCTTCCGCATCGAGCCCTCGCTGGAAGCGGCCTTCGTTGAATACGGTGGCGGCCGCCATGGCTTCCTGCCGCTGAAGGAAATCTCCCGCGATTACTTCCAGGCCGGTGTCGACCACAACAAGGCCGGCATCCGCGAACTGCTGAAGGAAGGCCAGGAGATCGTTGTCCAGGTCGACAAGGAAGAGCGTGGCAACAAGGGCGCCGCCCTGACCACGTTCATCTCGCTGGCCGGCCGCTACATGGTGCTGATGCCGAACTCGCCCAGCGCCGGCGGTGTCTCCCGTCGCATCGAGGGCGAAGACCGGGCCGCCCTGAAGGACGCCCTGGACAAGCTGAACATCCCCGACGACATGGGCGTGATCATCCGTACCGCCGGCGTCGGCCGCGATGCGGAAGAGCTGCAGTGGGATCTGGATTACCTGCTCAACGTCTGGCGCGCCATCGCCGAAGCCGCATTGAGCAAGCCGGCCCCGTTCCTGATCTACCAGGAATCGCGCCTGATCGTGCGCGCCCTGCGTGACTACCTGCGCGCCGACATCGGCGAGATCCTGGTGGACACCGAGGAGATGTACGAGCACGCCCGCGAGTTCATGCAGCAGGTGATGCCGCAGACCCTGCGCAAGCTCAAGCATTACAAGGACGACATCCCGCTGTTCAACCGCTTCCAGATCGAATCGCAGATCGAAGGCGCCTACGAGCGCAACGTGCGCCTGCCGTCGGGCGGCTCGATCGTGGTCGACCAGACCGAAGCGCTGACCGCCGTCGACGTGAACTCCTCGCGCGCCACCAAGGGCAGCGACATCGAGGACACCGCCTTCCAGACCAACCTGGAAGCGGCCGAGGAAGTGGCCCGCCAGCTGCGCCTGCGTGACCTGGGTGGCCTGGTGGTGATCGATTTCATCGACATGGCCTCCAACAAGCACCAGCGTGAGGTCGAGAACCGCCTGGCCAACGCGCTGAAGTACGACCGTGCGCGCGTGCAGGTCGGCCGCATCTCGCGCTTCGGCCTGTTGGAAATGAGCCGCCAGCGCCTGCGCCCGAGCCTGGGCGAGTCCAGCCAGATCGTCTGCCCGCGTTGCGACGGCCACGGCCGCATGCGCAGCGTCGAGTCGCTGTCGCTGTCGATCATCCGCGTCGCCGAAGAGCATGCGATGAAGGAGAACACCGGGCAGGTGCTGGTGCAGGCCCCGGTGGAGATCGCCAACTACCTGTTGAACGAAAAGCGCAGCGCCCTGCGTGAGATCGAGCAGCGCCACGAGGCGCCGATCGTGATCGTCGCCGACGAGCAGCTGCACACCCCGCACTACACCGTCACCCGCCTGCGTGAGAACGAGCTGGGTGAAGAGAGCAACAAGCCCAGCTACCAGCGCGGCACCCCGCGCAAGCTGCCGGTGCACGCCCTGACCAAGGGCCAGTTGAACATCCCGCCGCCGGCCGTGACCCAGGTCAAGCACACCTCCCCCGCTCCGGTGCGCGAGGAAGTGGAGCCGGCCGCAGCGGCACCGGCCCCGGTCGTGGCAGCGCCGGTTGCAGCGGCCCCGAGCGGCGGCGTGATCGGTTGGCTCAAGCGCGTGTTCGGTGGCGAACCGGCGCCGGCACCGGCACCGGCGGCTCCGGTCGCCCGCCAGCAGCAGGACGGCGGCCGCAAGGACCGCAACAAGGATCGCAACAAGGACCGCAAGGACCGTCGCGACGACAACCGTGGCAACGGCGGCAACGGCAACGCGCAGCAGCAGAAGGACGGCGGCAACCGCAAGGAGCGCGGTGAGCAGCGCAGCAAGGACGGCCGCAACGGTAACAACGGCAATGCCCAGCAGCAGCCGCAGCAGGGCAAGCAGAAGGAGCCGCAGCAGAAGGATGGCCAGCACCAGCCGCAGCAGCAGAACAAGCCGCGCAACGAGCAGCAGGGCCAGAACCCGCAGCAGCCGAAGCTGAAGCAGCCGAAGCAGCCGCGCCCGCAGCAGGACGGTGACAAGCCGGCCGAGAAGCCGCAGCGCAACGCCGCCGAAGCACCGGCCGAAGCCGTGACCGCGGCTGCAGCCGTGGCCGCCACGGCGGTCGCCGCCAATACGGTGACCGCGCAGGAAGCGACCGCACCGGTTGCGCCGGTGGCCGCCGCTCCGGCCGAAGCCGCAGCACCGGTCGACACCACTGCCAACGCCGCCAGCGAGACCGAGGTGGTTGCGGTTGCCGGTGAAGAGGCTGCAACCGACGCCAATGGCGAGCAGACCGGCGAAGGCGCGACCCGCCGTCGTCGCGGCCGTCGCGGTGGCCGTCGCCGTCGTCGTGGTGGCGCCGAGAACGCCGCCGGCAGCGACGCTCTGGGCGATGACCAGGATGATGGTGAAGACGGTGATGACGCCGAGCCGAGCGTCGACAGCACTGCCGGCACTGCGCCGGTCGCTGCTGCGCAGCCGGCCCGTTCGCAGCCGGAGTTCGACTTCGATGACGAAGCCGAACCGGCCGCTGCCGACGCCGCAAAGCCGGTCCGTGCTGCCGCCGCTGTTGCCGCCGCACCGGTTGCCGTGGTGAGCAGCGCTGTGGTCGAAGCCGCCGCCCCGGTCGTGGCTGAAGTGCAGGCCCCGGTCGAAGCTGCTGCGAAGACTGAAGCGGCGTCCTCGCCGGTGCAGACCAGCATGCTCGATGCCATCGACGCCGCGACCCCGGCCCAGCCGGTAGCCGCTGCCGCGCCGGTGACCGAAGCAAAGCCGGTCGCGGTTGAAGCCGCCCCGGTGGTTGAAGCCGCTCCGGTGATCGAAGCGAAGCCGGCGGCGGTCAAGGCTGCGCCGGTCGTTGAAGCCAAGCCAGATATCGTTGAAGCCGCTGCGGCGGTTGAAGCCAAGCCGGTGGCCGTTGAGGCCGCGCCGGTGGTTGAAGCCACGCCGGTCGTCGAGCCCGTCGTGGCCGCCGAACAGCCGGTCGCTCCGGTGGCGGTGGAAGCCGCGCCGATCGAGGCCGCTGCCCCGGTCGCCGAAGCGGTGGTGACGCCGTCGATCGACCCGGTCGCCGATGGCCATGCCGACGCTGCGGCCCAGGCTGCAGAAGCCAAGACCGATGAAGAAGACGAAGAGGCCGCCAAGCGCACGCCGCCGGCGAACTGATCGCTCCTTGATCGCGTGAAAACGAAACGGCGGGGATCAATGATCCCCGCCGTTTTTGTGTGTGCGTTTGGCGCTGGCTTCGCTTTGGTAGAAGCCAACCTTGGTTGGCGCCGTTGATTCAGTGCACGCAGACACGTTCGTGCCAACCAAGGTTGGCACCTGCCAGGGCACACCCCGCACACGGTCACTGCTTTGGTGGAGGCCAACCAGCGCACACCCCGCGCACGATCACGGCTTAGGTAGAGGCCAACCTTGGTTGGCGCCGTTGATTGAGTGCACGTGGACACGCACGCGCCAACCGAGGTTGGCACCTACCAGGGCACACCCCGCACACGGTCACTGCTTTGGTGGAGGCCAACCAGCGCACAACCCGCGCACGGTCACTGCTTTGGTAGAGGCCAACCTTGGTTGGCGCCGTTGATTGAGTGCACGCGGACACGTTCGTGCCAACCAAGCTTGGCACCTGCCGGAGCCTGCTCCGTCAGGGTTTCGGTGCGAACTGCAACCGGGTCCACACGCCGTAGTGGTCCGAGGCCCAGCGTCCGCTGTCATCGGGCTGGTCGAACAGCAGCTTCGCCTCGCGCGCGACCATCTCGTCCTGCTGGAAGAAGATGTGGTCGATCCGCGACGGCGCCTGGTAATAGTGGCGGTTGAGCGTACTGACCCCGGACAGGTCGGTATTGACGTGCACGCTGCCGTAGCTGTCGCCGTAGTGGCTGCGCAGCTCGCTCAGGTCGCCAGCATCCACCAGCGCATTGAAGTCGCCCGCGATCACCACCGGCGCACCGGCGGACGTCGTAGTGATGAAGCGCAGCAGGTCCTCGACCTGGGTGCGACGGATGCGCTGCCCACTCTCATCGCTGCGCTCGTTCAGATGCGTGGCGTAGACGTTCACCGGCGTGCCGTCGACGTCGATGCGCAGGTGAGCCACGGTGCGGTAGTCGTCCAACGGCAGCAGCAGATGATCCCCCTGGGCGAGGATCGGCCGCCGGGTCAGCAGTGCATTGCCGTAGCGCTTGGGTGCCCCGACCGGATCGGTGGACACGAACACGTACTTGTAGCCGAGTTGGCTGGCCAGCCATTGCGCCTGGTTTCGCACGTTGCGGCGCTGGATCACCTCCTGCAGGGCAACCGCATCCGGCTGCAGGCGCTTGAGCTCGGCCAGGATGGTGCGGCGCCGGCTCGGCCAGTCTTCGCGGTCATGATGCAGGTTGAAGGTGACCATGCTCATACCCGCTGCGCTGGCAACGTCGGGCGCCGCGTTCGCGGCAGCCGGCTCGGCCGCCATCACCGCGCCCGGCACTGCCAATGCAATTGCCAGCCCCAGGGCACGCACCGACGTGCGCACCCTTGCCCTCTGTTGCTTCATCGTTACTGCCCCTTGCGCTCGGCGCGGCGCACTGCGCTCGGTATGTCGATCTCAACCCGCGCCGGCAGCTGGTGCACGTGCAGTTCCTTGTTGACCCACTCGGCTGCTTCGCCGTTGATACTCGCCTCGCCCGGTTCACCGACGTATGGCCACGGCAGCACCACGCCTCCCACCGGTGGCACCAGGCCCGGCTGCACCTCCAGCACCAGCTGTTTGTCGCTGCGCTGCAGGCGGTAGTTGAGCTGGCCCTGCGGCGTACGCAGGCCTTGCACGGCGATGCCCTCGCCCTGCAGCCACGCGGTCGGTACGCCGGCGGCCAGCACCAGTGACTCGTCCATGTCGCGGTTGTAGGCGAACATGTCCAAGGCCGAGCGCACGAAGTCCGAGGCCACCCAGGCATGCGGCAGGTCACCGACGAAGAACGGCTTGCGCGGCGTACGCGAGACCACTTCGGCCCACTGGTTCCAGGCCTGCGGTGCGCGGTCCTTGAAGAAGAACTCGGTGGCCTGCCAAGCGCGATCGCGCCAGCCCAGGCGCACGAACGCGGCCACGTTGCGCCACTCGTACGGGGTGTAGTCCTTCCACTCGCGCTTGCCGTCGCGACGGGCAACGAACTCGTTCCAGTAGCGTTCGAAGGTCGCCTCCAGCGCCTGCTGCGGCAACCTGCCCTGTTCGCCGCCCGGGGCCAGTGCGATGGTCGTCGACGTCGCGTCGAAGTCACCCAGCTCGGCCGAGCCCGGCAGGTAGTCGATGTTGTGTTGCTGCATCGCGGACAGCAGCGAGGCCTGCAGATCATCCCGGAACTGGTCGCGCGACTCGGCGATCTGCATCGCCTCGACCTTGCCCAGCTGGGTCGCCAGCAGGGCCGCGTCCTTGTAGCCGCGCAGCGCCCAGAAGTTGTCCCAGTACGAGTGCATCGGCTTGGCCGAATAGCCTTCGTGGCTGATCGAGGCCGGCATCATGCCGTAGAAGGCCGGGTTGCGTGCCCGGTTCTCCTCGGTGCGCTCGCTGGCGCGCAGCTGCTCCATGTAGCCGTAGGCGCCCTGCACATGCGGCCACATCAGCTCGGTGAAAGTGCTGTCGCCGGTGTAGCGCCCGTACTCGGCGATGCTGTAGATCAACTCGCCATGGCTGTCGTTCTCCGGCACCGGGTCGCTGCCGCGGGCATCGACGCAGCACGGCACCTTGCCGTTCTCGAACTGATACGGCGCATACCAGTTGATGTAGTCGCGCACCGCATCACTGCGGCCCATGCGCAGCAGGCCCTCGGAAATCATCGCGCCATCGCGGATCCAGCTGCGCGCATACGAACGCGTGCCCGGCTGCAGGCGTGGGCCGACGCGCGAGATCAGCATGTGCGCGACCGCGGTGCGCAGGGTATCCACCAGCGCCTGGCCCGCAGCCGGCACCTGCAGCGAGACCACGCCCAGCTTCTTGCGCCACTGCTCGGCCACCTGCGCCTGCGCCTTGGCCACGTCCAGCGCCTGCGGTGCCCAGCCACCGGTCTGTGGCAGCACCACCGCCACTTCACGGCTCTGGCCGGGCTCCAGCTTGATCGTGTACATCAGCGCACCCGACGCCATGCCGGTGCTGTCCTTCACCGCTGTGGTCGCCGGGTATGTGCCGCTTTCCAGATGCATCGCATCAAGCTTGCCGTCGAACGTACTGGCAAAGCGCGCGTCCGGCACCTGCAGCGGGTAGATGCGCGGCTCACCGTTGACCCGCACCAGCTGCTCACCCACATCCAGTGCATCGATGCGGCTGAAACCACCGACGGTGTTGAGGAACTGGGTGGGCGGGTTGACCTGCCACGGGCGGATCGCCAGCGCCAGGGTGTACTCGTGCGCGACCTTGTCCGGATTGCTCAGACGGTAGCGGCCGATCAGCTGCGCGCGCTCCGGCGTACCCTGCACGAAGCTGGTCACTGCCAGGCCGACCTTCTCATGCACCCAGTCGACGTTGGCGATCGGCAGGTAGTGATCCTGCAGCGACTGGGTGATGGCCACCTTCGACCAGTCCAGCAGCTTGCCATCGAGGCGGATGAACGGCTCGATGCTGAAGCTGCCCTTGGCCGGCTCCAGTGCGCCATCCTCGCTGATCAATGCCTGTTCCTGGCCACCATCAAGGCCGAGCAGGGTCCAGTACGGCTGCTCGCCCACATAGGCACGAGGCAGCGAGCCCCGTGGCAGGTCGGCGGCGACCGAGGACAGGAATGCGTTCGGGGTGGAAGCAAAGGCCAGCGGCTTGAGCGCGATGTCGCGGATGCCGTAGCGCCAGTTCGGGCCGTCCTGCAGATCGAAGCGCACGTAGCGCGCATCGGTGTCCGGCAGCGCCAGCCAGTCGCGGCCACCGGCACCACTGGTGACTTCGCGCACGGTGCGCCAGTCGCGGCCATCCTCGGAGGTGCGCACGGTGTAGCGGCGGGCTTCCAGGTTCGGCAGCCAGTCGATCACCGCACCACCGATCTCGCGGCTCTTGTGCAGGTCCAGGCTGATGGTCTGCTGCTTGACGCCACCGCTGATCCAGAACGTATCGCTCTTGCCGTCGATCATGCGGTCCTGCAGCGCGGTGGCGGTATCGGCGATCACCGACGGCACCAGCGCCGAGTCATCCTGGGCTGGCAGGCCCTGCAGGGTCAGCTTGTCGAAGCACACCGTGCCGCGGCCGCCGACCTTGCTGTAGATCGTGAACTCGACCGCAGCGCTGCGTGCCATCTCCTTCTCGGGAGACGGCCCCCACGCCTTGTCGATCTGGCGACGGCGATACTCGACCGGCGTCCACGCCTTGGGGAAACTGTAGCCGGGACGATTGACCCACCAGACGTTGTCGCCGCTGGCATCGATCAGCTTGAACTGCAGGTCGTTGCCCGGTGAATCACCGCGCAGCTGGAAACCGAAACGGTAATTGACCGGGTATTCGATGTTCAGCGCGCGGCGGATGCCGACGTAACCGGAGACATCGTGGAAATCATAGTCCAGGCACAGCGCGCGGCCACCACCGGCGCCGCTGACCGGCCGCAGCGAACCGCTGACCTGGTCGGACAGCACCAGCTTCCAGGCTGCGATGTCGTCGAAGTCGTCCAGCACCTTCGGTGCCGGCAGCGCCGGTGGTGCGGCGATCGCCAGGGAGGTCCACAACAGGCCCAGTCCAACGGCGATCGCTCGCTTCATCCTTTGACGCTCCCCAGCAACAGACCTTGGATGTAGTACCGCTGCAGCACCAGGAACAGCGCCAGCACCGGAACCACGGTGACCACCGCACCGGCCATCATCATTTCCACGTCCATGATGTGCTCGCGCGAGAGGGTGGCCAGCGCCACCGGCAAAGTGTAGTGCTCCTGGTCGGTCAACACGATCAACGGCCACATGAAATCGTTCCATGCGCCCATGAAGGTGAAGATCGCCAGGGTCACCAGCACCGGCTTGAGCATCGGCAGCACGATCTGGAAGAAGATCCGCAGCTCCCCTGCCCCGTCGATGCGGGCCGCTTCCAGCAGTTCGTCAGGAATGGAACGCGCGTACTGGCGCACCAGGAAGATGCCGAACACGCTGGCCAGCGCCGGCACGATCACGCCGCCGAAACTGTTGACCAGACCGAGCTGCTTCATCAGCAGGAACAGCGGCAGCATCGCCACCTGGGCCGGAATCACCAGCGCCGCCATCAGCACCTGGAACAGGCGCTCGCGGCCGACGAAGTTCAGCTTGGCGAAGGCATAGCCGGCCATGGTGTTGAGCAGCAGCGAACCCAGGGTGATGCCGACCGACACCAGCAGGCTGTTGGCGAAGTTGCCGCCCATGCCGGTGCGCGCGAACAACTCATGGTAGTTGCGCGTGGTGATGCTGGACGGCAGCAGCGGCGGCGGGAAATGGGTCGCCTCGCCCTGTGGCATGAACGAAACCGAGAGCATCCACAGCAGCGGTGCCAGGCTGACCAGGGCCAGCACCAGCAACGCACCATTGATCAACCACGGGTACCAGCGCGACTGGCCGATTTCACGACTCATACCAACTGCCTCTTGCGGCCGAAACGCAGCATCACGGTGGTCACCGCAAGGATGATCAGGAACAGCAGGAACGCCACCGCGGAGGCGCGTCCCAGGTTCCACCACTTGAAGCCTTCCTCGAACATGAAATACAGCACGCTGACGGTGCTCTGCAGTGGGTCGCCGCGGGTCATCACATACGGTTCGGCGAACAGCTGGAAGTAGCCGGACACGGTGATCACGCCGACCACCAGCAGCACCGGGCCGAGCATCGGCAGGGTGATGTGCAGGAACTGCTTCCAGCGCGAGGCACCGTCGATGCGGGCGGCCTCGTACAGGTCATGCGGGATGGCCTGCAGGCCGGCCAGGAAGATCACCATGTTGTAGCCGAAGTTCTTCCACACTGCGAACAGCATGATGGTCGGCATCGCCCAGTTGGGATCGCCCAGCCAGTCGATCGGGCTGATGCCCAGGTGACCCAGGCCGTAGTTCACCAGGCCGTAGCTGGTATGGAACAGATAGCGCCAGATCACCGCCACCGCCACCAGTGTGGTCACCACCGGCGCGAACAGCGCGGTGCGGAACAGCGCCTTGAAACGCGCGGCGGGCGCATTCAGCAGCATTGCTGCGCCCAGCGACACACCGATCGACAAGGGCACGCCGATCAACACGAAGTAGGTGGTGTTCCACAGCGACTTCCAGAACATCGGCGTCTGCAGCAGATCGATGTAGTTGCCGAGGCCGACGAAGCGCAGGTTGCTGCTGTCGGCCAAGGCATACAGGTCGAAATCGGTCACGCTCAGCGCCAGCGCCGAGGCGACCGGCAGGCCGAAGAACATGCCCAGCACGATCAGCGAGGGACCGGCGAAAACCCAGCCGGCAAGCGAGGTACGTTTCATTGCGCGCTCCCGGCGGCCACGGCACTGCTCGATTGCGGCGACGGCACGCGCTGCTGCAGGCGTTGTTGTTCATGCATCCAGCGGCGCTTGGCCAGCACCTTGTCCACGCGCTGGTCCAGCTCTTCCACGGCCTTGTCCTGCGCCAGGCCACCACGCACCACCTTCTCGGTGACGATGCGCATTTCCTGCACGATGCGCTCCCACTCAAGCACCTTCGGCGTCGGCTTGACCCGCTCCAGCTGGTCACGGAACGCAGCGGCCAGCGGATCGTTGGCCAGCGACGGCGCGTTCCAGGTACTGCGGCGCGGCGGCAGGTCGCCGATGATCGAATGGAAGCGCGCCTGGATTTCGGGTCGCGACAGGAACTCGATCAGCTTCCACGACGCCTCCTTCTGCTGCGACTTGCGGAAGATCACCAGGCTGGTACCACCGGCAATACCGGCGCCCGGGCCGTCCGGACCCGGCAGCGCGGCCGTACCCCACTGCCCTTCCAGTTCCTTCGGCTGCAGCTTCTTGAACTCGCGGATGTTCCAGGGGCCGGAAATGTAGAACACGTTGAAGCCACGGAAGAACTCATCCCAGACGTTGGAGATCTGCGTCTCGGACATCTTCGGCGCCCAGCCCTGCTCGAACATGTTGGCGTAGAAGGCCAGCGTGCGACGGAAGCCCGGGCTGGCGAAATTGCCGCGGGTGTCGTCATCGCGCAGCAACGGATCAGGCTGCTGCAGTGCCAGCGAAAGCTGCTGCTCGAACTCGTTGATCGGCATCAGCACCGCATAGCGGTTCGGGCCCTGCATGCGCTTGATCGCCGCCATCTGCTCGTCCCACTCCTGCCAGTTGCGCGGCGGGTGGTCGTAGCCGGCCTTGGCCAGCAGGTCCTTGCGGTAGTAGATCAGGCGGGTGTCGACGTACCACGGCACGCCTACCAGTTCGCCGTGGATCACATTGGTATCCCAGATGCCCTGGAAATAGTCCTTCGGGTCGACCACGGACGAACGCTGCACGAACGGCTGCAGCGGCGTCAGCGCGTCCAGTTCGGCGAACTCCGGCACCCAGGTGTTGCCCAGCTGGCACACGTCCGGCAGGCCGTCCGCGGCGAACGCGGTCAGCAGCTTCTCGTGCGCGGCGGTCCACGGAATGTTCTGCACATCCACCTTGATGCCCGGATTCTCGGCCTCGAATTCATGGATCAGCTCGCTGACCACCTCGGCTTCGCGGCCCATCGCCCAGAAGCGCACGGTGGTGGTGCCCGGTTCGGTACGGGCGCAGCCGGCCACGGCCAACACGGCCAGGGCAGGCAGCGCCCAGCGGCGCAGGCGGTCGATCCAGTTCGGCATCGGGTTACTTGCCCTGGCCTGTATTGCGGTTGGCATTGTTCTTCTGTTCCTGCGCGGCAGCCGCGCGTGATTCGGCGATACCCACCGCGCGTGCCGCCGCGGCCTTTTCGTCTTTCTGCAGTTCCAGCGGCTGGAACGAACCTTCCGGTGCCAGCCAGCCACCGCTGAACCCGGCCCGTTCCAGGCCCTTGCGGATGTACGGGTTCTTCTTCATCACTTCCCAGACGAAGTCATCGCGGTAGTTGGCGATCATGGTCAGGATCGGGCCCTGGTCGATGGCGATGTAATCGCTGGCGACCCAGCCGCGATCCGGCACCAGGCGGCCGGTCTTGATCGGGATGTCGTAGTTGAAGCTGGGGTTGAACGAATCCAGGAAACCGTAGCTGGAATAGATGTAGTCGCCGTAGCGCTTGTGCATTTCCAGCGTGGCCGGGATCACCTGCTCGGGCGCGAACACCACCGAGGCGATCGCGGCGGTGGGGGCAATGGTGCCGTCATCGAAGTTCTCGCGCAGGCCGGCGCCGCGCGAGGAGTAGTGGCGGAACTGGCGCTGCTCGCCGCGGTACTCCTGGGTGGTGTTCTGCGGGCCGTCGCTGGCGGTCAGGCCCCATACGTTCTCGCCATAGTCCTTCCACTGCATCGGGTTGGCGATGGCGTACTCGCGCTGGGCCAGCGCAGCCGAGCGGCTGTTGAGGAAGTAGGTGCTGCCGCGCTCGCGCATGTACGCGTCCTGGATATCGCGGAAGTCGATCCAGACATGGCTGTACTGGTGGCCGAACAGCGGGCCGAACGACAGGTATTCCTGGCCCTGGTAGACGCCCCAGTCGTTGTCGTAGGTGCGCGTCCACACCGTCCACGCATCCGGGCTGACCGGGTGCGTCGGCGAACCCAGGGCAAGGATGTAGACCATCATCGCCTCGTTGTAGCCCATCCAGTCGTGGTCGATGAAGCCGCTCTCCGGGAACCAGCCCATCGAGATCAGCGGCGCACGCTGCTGCAGCCACGGCCAGTCGACCTTCTTGTACAACGTGTCGGCGATCTGGCGGATCTCCTTCTCGCGCGGATCGTCACCGTCGTAGTACGACTGCGCGAACAGCACGCCCATCATCAACAGCGCGGTATCCACCGAGGACAGTTCAACCCAGCTGTCGTAGCGACGCCCTTCCTGCATGTCCAGGAAGTGGTAGTAGAAGCCCTTGTAGCCGGCCTTGCCGGTGCGCTGCGGCCCCATCGGCACGTCGCGGAAGAACTTCAGCGTGGTCAGGGTGCGGTCGATCGCCTGGTTGCGGCTGACCCAGCCGTTCTCGATGCCGATCGGATAGGCGGTCAGCGCGAAGCCGACCGAGGCGATGCTGGCGAACGGCCGCGACGGATAGCGGTCCGGGGTCAGGCCGTTGATCTCGTTGGTGGTATCCCAGAAGAACTGGAAGGTACGGCGCTCGATGTCATCGAACAGCGGCGGCAGCACCGGCTTCATCGGCCGCGGCGGTGCGTCGGCCTCGATCAGGATCACCGGCGGCCGCGGCTTGGCAGGTTCCTGCTGGGCCGGCTGGCAGGCGGCCACGGCCAGGCTCAACGCTGCGGCGGACAACAGATGGCGTGCCTGCATGGCGCGATTTCTCCGGTGGTCTGATCGATGGGAAAGCATACCGTCCAATGATCTGAAATCGTTTACAAGATGCGTTCTGAAAAAACCACGAAAAACGTGGTTTGACACCGCGATCATTGCCCATGCCGCTGCCGCCTGGCCGGCAGCGGCATGGGCAATGGACCGGCACGGGGCCGGCCATTGCCTTTTTTCTTCCTGCCGATGCCGCCGGCGGAGCGGCGGCATCGGGGTATTGCTTCAGGCCGATCCGCTTAGAAGCGGAAGCCCACTTCGGCCTTCACCTGACGCGGGGTACCGATCACATCGCCGGTCTCGTTGTAGCTCACCAGCAGCTTGCCATCGCTCTTCACGTAGTTCAGGTTCGAGAAGTTGTCGAAGTTGAGCACGTTGATGATGTCGATACGCGCATACAGCTCGGTATCGCCGGCCAGCTTGAAGGTCTTGGTCGCCTGCAGGTCCAGCGAGCGGTAGCCGAAGATCTTGCCACCGAGCAGGAAGCGGCCATTGCCGCCCGGAGTACCCGCGGCCGGAGTCGGCAGGCAGTTGGCAGTGCCAGCCTGCGCGATGCAGGACCAGTCATTGCCCGGGGTAGGCGTGGCCAGGGTCAGCTTGCCACCAAAGGTGATGCCCCAGAAGCCGTCATACGAGCCGGTGACCACCAGGCGATGGCGCGGCGCGCCGTTGGACTTGATGGTCGGGTACTCACCGATGGTGCCGCGATCGAACGAGTAATGCTCGTTGATGTTTCGGTTGTGACGCGCGTTGGTCCAGGTATAGGCGATCGAGGTGCCCCAACCGCTTTCCTTGCTGTACGGCTTCTGCGCCGACAGCAGCACCTGGGTGGAACGGGTCTTGATGCCCTGCTGGCCGATGATCAGGCTGCCGAAGCCCGGAATGTTGCAGTTCCACGGCTGGCCGTAGGTCGGCTCCTTGGCACCACACAGCATCTGGTTATCGAAGAAGTTGCCGTTGTTGAAGCGGTTGCCCAGGGTGAAGGCGAACCCATCATAGGTCAGCGTGCGAGAAATCGTCGCGTCGGTCAGCCACTCACCGAACTGGTTGCTCATGCCCAGGCTGAACTGGTCGGCGTACGGCACCTTCATGTTGTTGTTCAGCAGATCGACTTCCATGCCTTCATTGCTGGTGGAACCCAGCAGTGCCTGCACGTTCTCGATGCCGTTCATCAGGTTCGGGTTCCAGTCAAAGCACGGAGTCTGGCCGTACATGCAGTTGCCGGTGGCCGGGTTGCGGAAGTAAACGGTCGGCTGCGGCAGTGCCAGCTTGGTGGTTTCCAGTGCCAGGTTGTCGAACAGGTCGCGGTCATAGGAACGGCCGGCGCCACCATGGAACACGTGCCGTTCGTCGGCATTGACGTCATACGAGAAGCCCAGGCGCGGCTGCCAGGCGTTCTTGAAGTTCTTGCGGTTGTGGCCGGTGCTGATGTAGTCGTTGACGTTCAGCCCGCTGAGCGCCAGCGTCTGCGCATAGGTCTGGGACACGCCCGCCGGCGCGTTCGGATCCTGCGAGAACAGGGCCTTCACGACCTCCGGCGGGGTCACGAAATCGGTGTAGACCGGGTTCTTTTCGTAGTCCCAGCGCAGGCCGATATTCAGCTGCAGGTGGTCATTGACCTGCCAGTCGTCCTGGATGAACAAGCCGATCTGCTTGACCTTGGCGCGCACTTCGGACTGCACGCCGGTGACGCCGGTGCTGGCCTTGGTGAACTGCGCCTTATACGGCGTGCTCGAGGGGAACGCCGGGTTGTCGATGGTGTAGGAGAACTGAGGGTTGATCTGCGCCGCGTCGGAAGCGTACAGGTCGATCTGCTTGTACTTGGCGCCCATCTTGATGGTGTGGTCGCCCGCCCACTGCAGGCCGTCCAGGGTCAGGTTGTCCTCGATCGCCCAGCCCTTCTGGCCCTTCACCTGCGAGGCGAAGGCATCAGCCGCGCCAACCTGGACGAGTGTCTTCTCCTGCGGGCGGTTGGCGTCCGAGTCGCCGAAATCCGGTGCGGTGTAGATGATGCCGTTGCCCATGGTCAACGGCAGCGGATTGTTGAAGGCCTCCTCGTGGGTCACCATCAACTCGTTGTAGAAACGCTCACCGCTGTGGTTCCAGCGCAGCGCATAACGGCGGTCGGTGTTGTCCACGACCTTGCCGTGTACCTTCGCGGTCTGGCCACTGAACTGCTGCTGGGTTTCGTCGCGGTCCTGGAAGGTCAGTTCGATGCGATCGTTGTCAGTCGGCTCGAAGTCGATCTTGGCGAAGATCAGGTCCTGCTGGAACGGCTGGCTGGCCGGGCCGAGACCTGCGAGACCATCGGCGGGCAGATTGGCGGCCGACGGAGTGACGGCACCGTCCGGCGCGATGGTCACCGGCAGATCGAAGCGCTTGGCTTCATAGGTGACGAAGAAATGGGCCTTGTCCTTGATGATCGGGCCACCCAGCGCGAAGCCGTATTCCTTCTCGGCCGAGTCTTCCTTGCTCTTGCCCGGCTGGCGTTCGGCCGGGGTCATCGCACGCATGCTTTCGTTGGTATAACGGTAGAAGGTCTCACCCTTGAACTCGTTGGTACCCGACTTGGTCGCAGCCGTGATCGCGGCGCTGGACACCTGGCCGTACTCGGCCTTGTAGTTGCCGGTGATGACCTTGTACTCACCGATGGCCAGCTGCGGGAACGGGTTGCCCGCGCTGCCGGACTGGCCGGAGATGCCGCCACCCTTCACGTAGCTCTTCTGGCCCACACCATCGATATAGACGTTGGTGCCGTCGGAGTTGGTGGCACCGCCACGCAGCGAGGTGTTGCCCTTGGCATCGCGGGTGAAGATCATGCCCGGCACCGCGTCGGCGAACTCCAGGAAGTTGCGCGAGACCTGCGGCGTGGTCTGGATCTGCTGCAGGCTGACGGTCTTGCCGACTTCGGACGTGCGCACTTCCTGCAGCAGGGTCGGTGCGACAACGTTGACGGTGTCCAGGTTGGTGGCCGCGGTCGAACCCGGGGTGCTGCTGGCGGCACCGGCGAAGTTCAGGGTAGCAGTCGAGGCCACGGTGACGGTGACCTTCTGCGACTGGCCGTTGGCGACCACGTCATAGGTGCCCGGGTCCAGGCCCATCAGCGAGTAGCTGCCATCGGCACGGACGGTGCCGCGACGGACGGTGCCGGTGGCCAGGTTGGTGGCGGTCACTTCGGCGCCGGCCTGGGCGCCGGAAACCTGGCCGCGCAGGCTGGCATTGGCCGACTGCGCCATGACGTTCGGAGCGGCGGCCAGCATCAGGCAGCTGACCAGTGCGGTGCTCAGCAGCCGGCGTGCCGGCGTGCGGAAGGTGGTGTGCATCATCAACTCAATCTCCGGGTGGCGGTGACCGCTCGCGCGGTCCCTGCGATCAATCAAAAAAGAAGGAACGCCTCTGGCTTCAATGGCCCGATGGCGGAGTGGTGGAATCGCGAACTATCAAGCGGGGAACCAGGGTCTGCTTGTCCCCTGTCCCGTCCGTGGAGGTGCCGTCCATCAACTGCAGCAGGCGCGTCATGGCCCGGTCGCCGAGCTCGGCGATGCTGACCTGCATGGTGGTCAGCGACGGGTGGACGAAACGCGCCAGTGGAATGTCATCGAAACCCGCCAGGGCGACATCGGTCGGAACACGGACACCGGCCTGCGTGAATGCATACAGGCATCCCAGGGCCATCATGTCGTTGGCGGCGAACACGGCATCAGGCAGCGCTCCGGCTGCCAGCAACTCCTGACCGGCGCGATGGCCGGAAGCTTCGTCGAAATCACCGGGCAGCTCGATGCCCTCGGCGCCACCGCCAAAAGCCGCCAGCGCGTCACGGAAGCCGCGCAGGCGCTCGCGCGCGTCGAAGTTGAGATCCGGGCCAGAAATGAAAGCGATGCGACGGTGGCCGGCGTCAAGCAGATGGCGGGTCATCGCCATCGCACCGGCATGGTCGTCGATGCTCAGCACCGGGTGGTCCTGCCCGGGCAGATAGGTGTTGATCAACACCGTCGGCAACGACTGCGGCAGGTTGTCGGTCAGGAAACCGGGGCTCTCGGCATAGGGCGAGAGCACCAGCAGGCCGTCGACGCGGCCGCGCATGGCGCGCAGGGCCGCGCCCTGCTGCTCCTGGTCACCGTGGTAGCTGGACACCAGCAGGTGCTGGCGACGGCTACGGGCGACATTGTCGATGCCACGCATCAGTTCGGAGAAGAATTCGCCGTACAGGTCAGGCAGTACCACGCCCACCGTATTGGTGCGGCGGCTGCTCAGGCTGCGGGCGGCGGCGTGCGGGGTGTAACGCAGCCGTGCGGCCACCTCCAGCACAAGCTGGCGGACCGGTTCGGCGACATTTTCATGCCCGTTGAGCGCGCGGGAAACCGTGGCCACGGAGACCCGGGCTTCGCGAGCGACGTCTTTGATTGTGATAGCTGCCTTGTTCACGAAGCCGCCCTCCACGGCTTGGACCTACCAGCATTGGCGCGGAATGTAAGCGTTTCCATCTGGGCTTGTAAACAGTCCGTTAGGCGAATGTCCCGAAATGGACATGGAAATCTGTCTGCAGCGAGCCCCCGCAGGGACCCGCCAGGACAGCGTGGGACAAGGGCTCAGCCCTGTTCTGACGGGGTCTGCGCGCGGATGGACAACGCGTGGATATCGGTCTCCATCATCGTCCCCAGCGCGGCGTACACCGCGCGATGCCGGGCCAGCGGGCCCAGGCCGGCGAAGCGTTCACTGACCACATGTACGTTGAAATGGCCGCGGCCATCGCGCGCACCGGCATGGCCTGCGTGGCGATGGCTGTCGTCCTCGATCTCGAGCACGCTCGGCGCCAGCGCATGCTGCAGCGCATCACGCATTCGCGAGATCCGTTCCGCGTTCACGGCAACACCTTCCGGAACGGTCGCACCTGCACGCGGGTGTAGACGCCGGCGGCCACGTACGGGTCGGCGTCGGCCCAGGCCTGGGCCTGCAGCAGCGACTCGAACTGCGCGATCACCACCGAGCCGCTGAAACCGGCCGGGCCGGGGTCTTCACTGTCCACCGCCGGGCAGGGGCCGGCCAGCAGCAGGCGTCCCTCGTCGCGCAGCGCGTGCAACCGCGCCAGGTGTTCCGGCCGCGCCTGCAGCCGCTGCGCCAGCACATCCTGGCCGTCATACCCTTCGATCACATACCACACCGGCATTTCCTCGCTTGCGTTGTCGGGTCCGCAGATTCTAGCCAATGCGGCCCCTGCCCCGGCCCGGCTGGACACTGGCGCAACAAAGGCTTACCCTAGACTCCATTGCACGTGGCTGGATGCAGCAGCCCGTCGGTTTTTGCGGCCAACGCAGCCCCCGACGACCGTCCCGCTGCTTCAAACCGGACCACCTGGCCGGGCCACGTAGACGACCTCCCCGTAGTTCCGTCGCTGCCGTTTCCTGCGGCGCGTCCTGCTGTTTGATATGTGTGGAATCGCGCCGATCCCGGCGTGTCTGGTGCCCTGGGGCTCCGTGGCGTTGGCCCGGCGAACCCGGTGCCGCGACTGGTCCGTTGCAATCCTGATGTCCATTAGATGACTTCCGAACTCGCGCTCGACGCGAACCCGCCAACCCGGCCGCCCGCCCCCCAGCAGCAGGAAATGCCGCTGGCCGTGGTGCATGGGCAACCGGTCCTGCAGATTCCGCAGGACCTGTACATTCCGCCGGACGCGCTGGAAGTCATCCTGGATGCCTTCGAAGGCCCGCTGGACCTGCTGCTGTACCTGATCCGCCGCCAGAACCTGGATGTCCTGGACATTCCCGTCGCCGAGATCACCCGGCAGTATGTGGAATACATCACCGTGATGCGCGAGCTGCGCTTCGAGCTGGCCGCCGAGTACCTGGTGATGGCCGCGATCCTGGCCGAGGTGAAGTCGCGCATGCTGCTGCCGCGCCCGGTCAGCGAGGAAGGCGATGAGGCCGACCCGCGCGCCGAGCTGGTGCGCCGGCTGCAGGAATACGAACGTTTCAAGCAGGCCGCCGAGGACATCGACGCCCTGCCCCGCCAGGACCGCGACACCAGCCTGGCCCATGCCTTCATGCCCGAACGCGCTACGGTGAAACTGCCGCCGCCGGTGGACCTGAAGGAGATGCTGCTGGCGCTGCACGACGTGCTCAAGCGCGCCGAGCTGTTCAGCGGCCACGCCATCAAGCGTGAGGCACTGAGCGTGCGGCAACGCATGGGCGAAGTGCTGGGACGCCTGGAAGATGGCAAGTTCTATCGTTTTGAAGGCTTGTTCACGGCCGAAGAAGGCAAGCTGGGCGTGCTGGTCACGTTCCTGGCGGTGCTGGAACTGGCCAAGGAACAGCTGCTGGACATCGTCCAGGAAGAACCGCTGGCGCCGATCTACGTGAAATCGCTGGCCGCCGGCAACACCAACGCCCCGCTGCAGTTCAGCAGCGAGTTCGACGACAACGACGCCGCCAATGCGGACGAGTGAGCGCTGACTGCCGATGGATCAATCGCTGATCGACCGCATTGTCGAGGGTGCCCTGTTGGCCTCCAGCCAGCCGCTCACCCTGGCCCAGCTGAAGGACCTGTTCCCGGAAGAGGAACCGGCACCGCCGGGCAGCATCGAACGCGCACTGGAACGCCTGCGCGAAGCCTGCGAAGGGCGCGGCGTGGAACTGGTCGAGGTCGCCTCCGGCTTCCGCTACCAGGTCACCGGCGAAGTGCATGGCTGGATCAGCCGGCTGTGGACCGAACGCAAGACCCGTTACACCCGCGCCACCCTGGAAACCCTGGCGCTGATCGCCTACCGGCAGCCGATCACCCGTGGCGAGATCGAGCAGGTGCGCGGCGTGGCGGTCAGCAGCAACATCATCCAGGCGCTGGAAGAACGCGAGTGGATCCGCGTGGTCGGCCACCGCGACGTACCCGGCAAGCCGGCGCTGTTCGGCACCACCAAGGGCTTTCTGGATTATTTCGGCCTGAAGCGATTGGATGAGCTGCCGCCACTGTCGGAACTGAAGGACCTGGGCGAGCTGGAACCCCAGCTGTCCCTGGACCGCGATGCACCGGCAGCGGCAAGCGCCGACGGTCCTGACCTCTCGACCGGCGACGAAAGCGCTGCCGCGAACGATGATGCCGGCCTGGCCGGCAGTGACACCCCCGATTCCGCCGACGCAGCCCCTGCGCCGGCTTCCGATGAGCAAGCACCTTCGCCCCTCGATGATGGGCACCCCGATTCCGCGCCGGGCGAGCGCGCGGTGCCAGTGAACGAACGCGAAGACAACGCCGTCGCGATGACGACCGTGGCTGTTGACCAAGCCGATTCCGAACCAGAGGCCGACCTCGAAACCGTCGGCCGGAGCAAAACTGATGAGTGACACCCCTCGCAAGCTGTCGTTGAACAAGCTCTCGCTCAAGCGCGAAGCCACCTCCGAACAGTTCAAGTTGGAAGAACGCCTGCACAAGGTGCTGGCACAGGCCGGCCTTGGCTCGCGCCGCGCGCTGGAACAGCGCATTGCCGAAGGCCTGGTCAAGGTCAACGGTGAAGTCGCGCAGACCGGCATGTCGGTCAAGAGCGGCGACAAGATCGAACTGGATGGGCGTGGCTTCGTCGCCACCGCCCTGGCCGAGCCGTCGCGCGTGCTGGTCTACAACAAGCCGGAAGGCGAAGTGACCACCCGCGATGATCCGGAAGGCCGCCCGACCGTGTTCGAATCGCTGCCGCCGCTGAAGGGCGCGCGCTGGATCGCGATCGGCCGCCTCGACATCAACACCACCGGCCTGCTGCTGGCCACCACCGACGGTGAACTGGCCAACGCCATGATGCACCCGTCGTTCGAGGTCGAACGCGAATACGTGGTGCGCGTGCGTGCACCGGAAGGCGAGGAAAAGGTCTCCGACGCCATCGTCGACCGCCTCACCCGTGGCGTGGCACTGGAAGACGGCCCGGCCAAGTTCGACGAGATCGAACGCATCGGCGGCACCGATTCGCACGACTGGTTCCGCGTCGTGGTGAAGGAAGGCCGCAACCGCGAAGTGCGTCGTCTTTGGGAATCGCAGGGCTGCCAGGTCAGCCGCCTGAAGCGCACCCGCTACGGCAAGGTGAGCCTGCCGCGCGAACTGGCCCGTGGCCATTCAGTGGAACTGGGCACCGCGCAGGTTGAAGCCCTGCGCGCGCAGCTGAAGCTGGAAGAAGGCGCACCGTCGGCACTGACCCTGCAGCCGGTGATCGGCCAGCGCCGCGCCGCCAAGACCACCGTGCGCGTGCGCGAAGGTGGCCGCGGCAACGCCTACGTCAACGGTCACAACACCGCTGACGAAGGCCGCGAGCTGCGTCGCTTCGACAACGTGCGCGAAGACCGCGGCCGTGGTCGCGGTGGCAAGGGCGGCGGCTTCAAGGGCGGCCTGACGGTCAGCGGTGAAGCGGCAGCCAAGCAGTCGCAGAAGCCGTTCAAGCAGCGTGCCCAGAAGAACGATCGTTCGCTGCCGGAAGGCAACCCGGCCGCGTTCCGCACCTGGTACGTGCCGGATGGCGTGAGCACCGGCCCGAGCGGCCATCGCAACGCCGGTCCGGGCGCACGCGGCCCCGGTGCCCGTGGTCCGGGTGCGGGCGGCCAGGGCCGTCCGTACGGCAAGCCGAAGGGTCCGGGTGCAGGCGCCGGTGGCGGCCAGGGCCGTGGCGGTTTCGGTGGTGAAGGCCGTGGCGGCGCAGGCGGCCAGGGTCGTCCGGCCGGTGCGGGCAACCGCTCGCAGGGCCAGGGCAACAAGCACCCGTACGGCCATCCGGGCAATGCCCCGAGCTTCCCGTCCGACCACGCCACGCCGGGCTTCAATCCGTATGGCAGCCCCAAGCCCGCGCAGGGCGCCCGTCCGGGCGGTCGCGGCCCGGGCGGCGGCAACCGTGGCCCGGGCGGCAATCGCGGCCCCGGCGGTCCGGGTGGCAACCGTGGCCCGGGCGGCCCCGGCGGCAACCGCGGTCCGGGCGGCCCGCGCCGCAGCGGCCCGCGCGGCGGCTGATCGGCGATCCGACTGAAATGAAAAACCCCGGCTCCGGCCGGGGTTTTTCTTTAAAAAGGGGACGGAGGGGATTAAGTCGTTTTTGCCTCAAAGGGGCGAAAGCGACTTAATCCCCTCCGTCCCCTTTTGCGTGGCGCTGGAACGCGGCGGGTGTGGTGCCGGTCATGCTGCGGAAGAAGGCGATGAACGGGCTCTCGGCGGAGAAGCCGGTGTCCTGCGCCACATGCGCGACGCGATGGCCGAGCAGCAGCAGCTCCATGGCCCGCATCAGGCGCCATTGCTGGCGCCAGGCCTGGTAGCTCATGCCGGTATCACGCTGCATTAGCCGGCCAACGGTACGCACGCTCAGGTCCGCACGCGCGGCCAATTCGCCCAGTTCGGGCGGCAACTGTTCGGCCAGCGGCAGACAACGTGCGATCCGCGGATCACGCGGCAGAGGCAGGTCCATCGGCGCCACCGGTGCAGCGACGATTTCCAGCACGCACAACGCCAGTTGATGGTGCGCGCGCGGCGACTGCCAGTCATGGTCGAACGGTGCCTGCGCGATCGGCTCCAGCAAGGCCTGCAGCAGCGGACCTACGCCGATGATGGCCGGCTGGCGGGGCAGCTGGGCCGACAGGGTGGCATCGAAGTACAACGAACGGTACTCGACCGCCTGGCGCATCTGCGCGCGATGGCGCAGCCCACCCGGAATCCACGCTGCGCGCGCGGGCGGCAGCAGGCTGATGCGATCACCGTAGGTCAGGCGCGTACAGCCCTGCCGGGTGTACAGCAGCTGCGCGCGCGCATGCTGGTGCCAACCCGAGTCGTGATCGGCCAATGAAGCCGCGATACCCAGCACCGGAGCGCCCCAGGCATCGGCGTCGAAGTGCGCATCCGGCTGCAACCAGGCCATGTCTGATTTCATGCATTCGATGACAGGATAGACAGAGTGCGCCATTGCGGACGCAACCACAATGCGCGGCCCTGTTTCTGGAGCGCCCGCATGTCGCGCCGCCTGTTGCTGCTCACCATTGCACTGCTGATGTTTCCGCAGTTGGCACAGACCCTGTACAGCCCGGCCCTGGCCGATCTGGCCGAACGCTTCGCCCTGCCGCCGAGTGCCGCCAGCCAGGCCATGAGCCTGTACCTGTTCGGCTTCGCTGCAGGCGTGCTGCTGTGGGGGCGTCTGGCCGATCGTATCGGTCGTCGCCCTGCCCTTCTCTGTGGCCTCGGCGTTTTCGCAGCGGGCGCATTGGGCGGGCTGGTGGCTGGCAGCTTCGGCCACGTGCTGCTGGCCCAGGCGTTGGCCGCAGTCGGCGCCGCCGCCGCTTCGGTGGTGACCCAGACCGTGCTGCGCGACCATCTGCAGGGGCCAGCGTTGGCCCAGGCATTCTCCTGGATCGGCATGGCCTTGGCCCTGAGCCCGGCCATCGGTCTTGCACTGGGCACGCTGCTGGTCGCCGCCAATGGCTATGTCGGCGTACAGTCCGGCCTGCTGCTGATAGCTGTCCTGCTGGCAGTCGCATGCCTGGCTGGCCTGCGCGAAAGCCGCCCTGCACATATCCCGCACACGCCCATGCTGCCGCTGCTGCGGGAACTGCTGCACGATCGCTGGATCTGGTCACACGCGTTGCTGGTGATGGCCTTCAACGTGGCGATGTACAGCTGGTATGCACTCGGCCCCTTCGTGTTTGCGCGCCTGCACTGGCCAGCCACCTGGTTCGGCGCCAGCGGCGCGGTGCTGGCATTGGGCTCGGCACTGGGCGCGTGGGGCAATGGCCGCCTGCTGCGTGCAGGCGTTGCCGCAACCACGCGCATCCGCATCGCCGCAGGACTGGTCCTGACGGGAGGCCTGCTGGCCACGCTGCTGGATGATCACCCTGCCCTGGTCGCGGCGATGGTGCCGGTGGTGACGGGCTTCGGCCTTGCCATTCCCAATGTGCTCGGCCAGGCTCTGCGCGGCTATCCGCATTGTCTCGGCAGCGCAGGCGCGCTGTTCGGCCTGCTCTACTACCTGTTGATCGGCGCGGCAATGGCGTTGGTCGGCGCAGTGCAGCTGCTGGCACCGACCCTCATCGTGTGTGGCCTGCTGGCCTTGTGGCTGCAGCCGCGGCCTTAGGAATTGCTGCAAAAGCAGCGCACTGTGCGTGGCTTCCGGGAACGGCTTTGATTCCCTGGCTATCGTGCGCGCTCTCCCACACCAGGCAGATGCCCATGATCACCATTACCGCCGAACAGGCACGCGCCAACGCCGATGCCGCCAAGCGCCCGATCGAACAGTTCTACCGCGACCTCGACAACTCGATCCAGATCGGCTCGGAGAATGGCCGCCGCTATCTCGTGTTCGGCTTCAGCCAGGTGATGGCCAGCGAGCAGCTCGTCGAAGACGTGACCGCACAACTGCTCAAGAATGGTTTCGGTGTCGAACGGTTGTTGAGCGATTCCGAACAGCACTACATCCGCATCAGCTGGGGATCTGCCGAGCCGTCGCGCCTCAGCGCCGGCTGAGGGTGAACGCGGTGCCGTCCACGCCCAGGTCCCAGCCCTTGCCGGTACCGGACAGGGCCAGCGAGATGTCGCCCTTGGTCATCACCTGCGCGTTGCTGGACTTCACCGCACCGGCGTGCGCACCCACCGAGGCGTAAGTACCCAGCAGTTCGTTGACGCTGACCGCGCCGGTGAAGCTGCCACGCCCGTTGGTGATCTTCGACTTGCCCACGGTCAGGCCGCCGCCCTTCATCTGGATGCGCACCGGCATGCTGGCGCCGTTGCTGCAGGTGACCGTGCCATTGCCGGAGGCGGTCTTGTAGATCAGCGACCAGCCGGACAGGTTGTAGCGCAGCTCGCAGTCGAGGTTGCCGGCGGCGTGCGCGGCCGGGGCCAGCGATGCAGCGGACAGCGCCAGTAGCAGGGCGAAGGACGTGTTCATGGCAGGACTTCCAGTTCGGTCGGACTGGCGGCGAATCTAGCAGCGCGCGCGTGCACGTTGAATGCAGGCGCACGCGCTGGTGCGGCGGCGTTCAGGCCGTCGCTCAGGCCTGCTCGTCCAGGTGGAAGGCATCGGCATCAAGCATCGCCGGAAAGCGCGCGCGGTGTGCGGCCAGCGCCTCGGCCGAGATGGTGGTGGTGACCACCTGTTCGCGCTCGCGGATTTCCACCTGCGGCTGGCCGAGGAAGTCGATCACCGCGCTGTCGCCGGCATAGTGCAGCTGGTTGCCATCGACGCCGACACGGTTCACCGCGGCAACGAAGCACAGGTTCTCGATCGCACGTGCACGCAGCAGTGTCTTCCACGCATAGGCACGTGCCGACGGCCAGTTGGCGACGAAGATCTGCAGATCGAAATCCAGCTGCTGTGGACGTTCAACGTTGTAGCGGTTGCGGCAGAACACCGGGAAACGCAGGTCGTAGCAGACCTGCGGATTGATCCGCCAGCCCTTCCATTCCACGCTCAGGCGCTCGCGGCCGGCCGCATAGCGCTCGTGCTCGCCGCCATAGCGGAACAGGTGGCGCTTGTCGTAGTACTGCAGCTCGCCGTCGGGCGTGGCGAACAGCAGCCGGTTGTAGACGCCTTCGCCATCACGCAGCTGCACGCTGCCGATCACCGCCGCGTCCAGCGCCTTGGCCTGTTCACGCACCCAGGCCACGGTCGGACCATCCATGCCTTCGGCCTGGGCGATGGCTTCATTGGAGAAACCACTGGTGAACGTCTCCGGCAGGATCACCAGATCGGTGGTGCCGGCCAGCGGTGCCAGCAGCGCGCCGTAGTACTCACGGTTGCCCGCCGGGTCATGCCAGCGGGTGTCGCCCTGGACGAGGGAAATGCGCAGGTCCTGCATGTTCACGCCTCCGCTCAGAGCAGGCGCAGGCGTTCGATCGCCGCGTCCATCGTTGCTTCATTCTTGGCGAAGCACAGGCGTACCAGGCGCTGGCCGGCCGGCGGGTTCTCGTAGAACGGCGACAGCGGAATGGCAGTGACGCCCTTCTCGATGGTCAGCCACTTCACGAACTCATGGTCCGGCAGGTCGCTGATGGCCGAGTAGTCGACCAGCTGGAAGTAACCGCCCGGCACCGGCAGCGCCTTCAGCCGGGTGCTGGCCAGCTGTTCGCGGAAACGATCGCGCTTGGCCTGGTAGAACGCACCCAGCTCCAGGTGGTGTTCGGGCTCATCGCGGATCATCGCGGCGAAGCCGTACTGCGCCGGGCCGAAGCTGGTGAAGGTGTTGTACTGGTGCACCTTGCGGAACTCGGCGGTCAGCGCCGGCGGGGCGATCGCATAGCCGATCTTCCAGCCAGTGCAGTGGTAGGTCTTGCCGAAACTGGAGATGACGAACGCGCGTTCGCGCAGTTCCGGGTAGCGCAGCGCCGATTCATGGCGGCGGCCGTCATAGATGATGTGTTCGTACACCTCATCGGAGATCAGGTAGATCTGCGTGCCGCGCAGCAGCTCGGCCAGCGCCTGCATGTCCTGCGCCGACAGCATCGCACCGGACGGATTGTGCGGGGTGTTGACGATCAGCATGCGGGTACGCGGGGTGATCGCCGCACGCACGCGGTCCCAGTCGACGGCGAAGGTCTGCGGATCCAGCGACACATGCACGGCCTTGGCGCCGGCCAGATCGATCGCCGGTTCATAGCAGTCATACGCCGGGTCGAGCACGATCACTTCCTCGCCCGCACGCACCACGGCATGGATGGCGTTGAAGATGGCCTCGGTGCCGCCGCTGGTGACGGTGATTTCGCTGTCCGCGTCGACCTGCGCGCCGTAGCAGTCCAGCGCCTTCTGCGCGATGGCCTGGCGCAGCGGCGCCACACCCGTCATCGGCGGGTACTGGTTCAGCCCGGCGGCCATCGCCCTGGCGGTTTCATCGATCAGGCGCTGCGGTGCGGAAAAGTCCGGGAACCCCTGACCGAGGTTGACTGCGCCGTGTTCGGCGGCGAGCTGGGACATCACGGTGAAGATCGTGGTACCGACCTTGGGCAGCTTGGTGGTGGGTTGCATCGGCCTGGGGATATGGGGAGACAGACCCCTGAGTTTACGCAATCCCTGCTTCGGTAGTGCCGGCCGCTGGCCGGCAACCCCAGGCAATCTGCGACGCTGGGTCGCACCTGCCGGCCAGCGGCCGGTACTACCCTGTGAATTCACCGCTACAATTGCCGCCGCACTCCGGCATGAAGACCTTTGCCCCTTGAACACCCCTGCATTGCTGGCCGCCAGCGGCCTGAGCTTTTCCCGCAATGACGAGCCGGTGTTCGGCCCGCTGGACTTCCATGTGGACGCCGGCGAAGCCCTGCTGGTTCAGGGCGGCAATGGCGCCGGCAAGACCACCCTGCTGCGCGTGCTGGCGGGCCTGGCCCGGCCTGGTGCCGGGCAGGTGCAGATCGATGGCAGGCCGGCCGGCAATGCCGAGCGCGCGCGTTACGTCGCCTACCTCAGCCACCTGCCCGCATTGAAGCCCGATCTGGACACGCTGGAGAACCTGCATTTCCTGTGTGGCCTGCACGGCCGTCGCGCACGGCAGATGCCGGGCAACGCGCTGGCCATCGTCGGCCTGGCCGGTTATGAGGACACTCTCGTTCGGCATCTGTCCGCCGGACAGAAGCGGCGGCTGGCACTGGCACGCATCTGGCTGTCACCGGCGCCGTTGTGGCTGCTCGACGAACCCTATGCCAACCTTGACCTGGAGGGCATCACCCTGGTCAACCGGATGATTTCCGCGCATCTGCGTGCCGGCGGCGCTGCACTGGTCACCACCCACGGCGCCTATGCCGCACCGCCGGTGCGTACCCGCCAGCTCGACCTCGGCGGTACCGCATGATCGCGCCAGGCACCGAACCGGGCCTGTGGCAGACCGCAGCGGCCCTGCTCAAGCGCGACCTGCGCCTGCTCTGGCGCCGCCGCGGCGATGCGCTGCAGCCGCTGCTGTTCGCGGTACTGGTGGTGGTGCTGTTCGCGCTCGCCCAGGGCCGCGAACCGCAACTACTGGCCGCCACCGCCGGCGCGGTGCTGTGGCTGGCCGTGCTGCTGGCCGGCCAGCTGTCACTGGATTCACTGTTCCGCTCCGATGCCGAAGACGGCTCGCTGGAGCAATGGCTGCTGGCGCCGGTGCCGCTGGCCTGGCTGGTGCTGGTGCGCGTGCTGCTGCACTGGGCCACCACTGCGCTGCCGCTGATCGTGGTCAGCCCGTTGCTGGCCGAAATGCTGCATCTGCCGCATGACCAGCTGCCGATGTTGCTGGCATCGTTGATGCTGGGAACACCGTTGCTGAGCCTGATCGGTGGCGTGGTCGCTGCACTGACCGTAGGCATCCGGCGCTCTGGTATTCTCGTGGCGTTGCTGTCGTTGCCGCTGTACGTGCCGGTGCTGGTGTTCGGTGCAGGCAGCCTGGCAGCGGCGGGACGCGGACAGGATCCGGTCGGTGCGCTGCTGATGCTGGGCGCCGGCCTGCTGGTCGCGCTGGTGCTGGCGCCGTTGGCCACCGCCGCTGCAATACGTATTTCTCTGAGTTGACCGAGCTGAGAGCCAATCCACCCCTGCTGGATAGCCGCCACGCATGAATCCGATTGTCCGCTGGTTCCACCAACTCGGTTCGCCCCCCACGTTCGACCGATTCGCTGCCCGCTGGTCGCGGGTGTTCTACCTCGCGGCGGTGCCGGTGCTGCTGGTCGGCATGTGGCAGGCGCTGCTGGTGGTGCCGCCGGAAGCCAAGCAGCTGGACAGCTTCCGCATCCTCTACATCCACGTGCCCAGCGCCTGGATGAGCCTGTTCGTGTTCGCGCTGATGGCGCTGTATGCCGCCATCGCCCTGATCTGGCGGATCAAGGTCTGCGAGATCCTGGCCATGGCCTGCGCACCGATGGGTGCCGGTTTCACCCTGATCACCCTGCTCACCGGCAGCATCTGGGGCAAGGGTACCTGGGGCACCTGGTGGGACTGGGACCCGCGCATGACCAGTGAGCTGGTGCTGCTGTTCCTGTACCTGGGCGTGATCGGCCTGTATCACGCCATCGAAGACCGCCGCAGCGCCGCACGCGCAGCCGGCCTGCTGGCCATCGTCGGAGTCAGCCTGCTGCCGGTGATCCGCTATTCGGTGGACTGGTGGGGCGGCCTGCACCAGCGCCAGTCGATCAACGTGTTCGGTGAATCGGCGATCAGCAGCGCGATGATCGCGCCGCTGTGGTGGATGGTGATCGGCACCAAGTTCTGGTTCGCCGGTTCGGTGCTGGCCAAGGCCCGTGCCGACAATCTCGACCGCGAGGCCGGCAAGGCCTGGGTCGGCGGCCGCGTCGATGCCGCACGTGCGGCCGGGGAGGCCCAGCCATGACCCACCTGCCCTATGTGATCGGCGCCTATGCCGTGTTCGTGCTGGTACTCGGCGCCGATGCCATCGGTTCGTGGCTGCGCCTGCGCGTGGCACGCCGGTTGGCGCTGGCACGCCAGCAGCGGCAGCAGACCCGCGCCGTCAAACAGGACGCTGCGGCGCCGCTGTCGACGGAGCTGGAACGATGACGCCGGTACAACGTCGCCGCCTGGTCTGGGTACTGCTGGCCCTGCTCGCCTCCGGGCTGGCCACCGCACTGGTGGCGATGGCGCTGGAACGCAACATCGCCTACCTGTACACGCCTTCGGAAGTGCTGCGCGGCGATGTCGATGCGCAGTCGCGGTTCCGCCTGGGCGGCATGGTGGTGAAGGGCTCCTTCAACCGCCCGGTGGGTTCGCTGGAAGCACGTTTTGAAGTGACCGACGGCGATGCCCAGCTGGCGGTGACCACGTCGCGGATCCTGCCGGACATGTTCGCCGAAGGCACGGCGGTGGTTGCCAGCGGCCGCATGCAGGACGGCACCTTCATCGCCGACGAGGTGCTGGCCAAGCACGATGAAAAATACGTGCCGAAGGAAGTGGCCGACAAGATGGGCGACGCCCATCGCAAGCACGACGTGCCGGTGACGGCACCCGAGGTGCGCTGAGTGCTGCCCGAACTGGGTCAGATCCTGTTGTTGTGCGCGTTGCTGGCCTCGCTGCTGCAGGCCGGCCTGCCGCTGGTCGGCGCGCATCGCGGCAACACGGCATGGATGGCGGTGGCACGGCCAGCCGCCTTCGCACAGCTGCTGCTGCTCGCCGGCGCCTTCGCGGTGCTCACCGCCGCGTTCGTGCAGCAGGACTTCTCGGTGCGCTACGTGGCCGAGAACTCCAATTCGCTGCTGCCGATGATCTACCGCTACTCGGCGGTGTGGGGTGCGCACGAGGGCTCACTGCTGATGTGGGCGCTGGTGCTGGCGCTGTGGACCGGTGCAGTGGCGCTGTTCTCGCGGCACCTGCCGGCACCGGTGCAGGCGCGTGTACTGGCGGTGATGGGCATCGTCAGCGTCGGATTCCTCGCCTTCCTGATCTTCACCTCCAACCCGTTCCTGCGCCTGAATCCGGCCCCGCTGGAAGGCCGTGATCTCAACCCGCTGCTGCAGGACCCGGGCCTGATCATCCATCCGCCGATGCTGTACATCGGTTACGTGGGCTTTGCTGTGCCGTTCGCGTTCGCGGTGGCGGCACTGCTGGAAGGCCGCGTCGACGCGCGCTGGCTGCGCTGGACGCGGCCGTGGACCAACGTCGCCTGGGGCTTCCTGACCCTGGGCATCGCGCTGGGCAGCTGGTGGGCCTATTACGAGCTGGGCTGGGGCGGCTGGTGGTTCTGGGACCCGGTGGAGAACGCCAGCTTCATGCCGTGGCTGGTCGGCGCCGCACTGATCCATTCGCAGGCCGTCACTGAAAAGCGCGGCACCTTCGGCAGCTGGACCCTGCTGCTGGCGATCGCCGCCTTCGCACTGTCGCTGCTCGGCACCTTCCTGGTGCGCTCCGGCGTGCTGACCAGCGTGCATTCGTTCGCCGCCGATCCCTCGCGCGGCCTGTTCATCCTGGTGTTCCTGTCGGTGCTGGTCGGCGGCAGCCTGCTGCTTTACGCGTTGCGTGCCAGCCAGCTGAGCGTGGACGCCGACGATCCGCGCCGTGGCTTCACCGCCACCTCGCGCGAGACCCTGCTGCTGGCCAACAACCTGCTGCTGGCCACCGCCTGCGCGATGGTGCTGCTCGGCACACTGTATCCGTTGCTGGCCGATGCACTGTCGCTGGGCAAGATCTCGGTCGGCCCGCCCTACTTCGGCAGCCTGTTCCTGCTGCTGATGGCACCGATGATCCTGCTGCTGCCGTTCGGCCCGCTGGTGAAGTGGCAACGCGACCAGCCCTCGCGCGCGTTCGCGCTGCTGGCACCCTGGCTGGGGCTGGCGGTGCTGCTGGGTGCGCTGGCCTGGTGGCAGGCGCCGCAGAACGGCTGGAAGGCCGGTCTCGGTGTCGCTGCCGCGGTCTGGGTCGGCTTCGGTACCGCACGCTTCGTCTGGCAGCGACTGCGCGGCAATGGCCGCTTCACCGCCGAAATGCTCGGCATGATCGTCGCCCATGCCGGCATCGCCGTGTTCCTGGCCGGTGCGCTGCTGGTGGAAGCCCTGAACGTACAGCGTGAAGTGGCGCTGGCACCGGGCCAGCAGGTGGTGGTCGGCCGCCACGAAGTACGCTTCGAGGGCGTGGACCATCGCGAAGGACCGAACTTCATCGCCGACCGCGGCCACCTGCGCGTGTTCCGCGACGGCCGCGAGCTGGCCCTGCTGCATCCGGAGAAGCGCCAGTACGCCAGCGGCGGCCAGGTGATGACCGAGGCCGGCATCGATGCACGCTTCGATGGTGATGTCTACGTGGCATTGGGCGAGCCGCTGGGCAACAATGCATGGGCGGTCCGGGTGCACATCAAGCCGTTCGTGCGCTGGATCTGGCTGGGCGCGCTGCTGATGGCCCTGGGCGGATTCATCACCGCCGCCGACCGCCGCTTCCGTCGTCCGTAGGAGTTCCCATGTCCGAGTCCCCCACCCCGCACCCCTCCCGCCCGCTGCCGCCGGTAGCCATCGTGATCGGCGTGCTGTTCTTCTTCGGCCTGCTCGGGCTGATGATCTACGGGGTGATGAAATCGGGTGATCCGCAGCGCGACGTGCTGCCATCGGCGCTGATCGACAAGCCGGCGCCGGCGTTCGCGCTGCCGGTGCTGCACGACCCGGAAATGATCGTGCACAGCGACGAACTGCGCGGCGCGCCTTACCTGTTGAACGTGTGGGGCAGCTGGTGCGCGGCCTGCCGCGAGGAACACCCGGTGCTGACCCGTTTCGCCGAGAGCAAGCGCGTGCGCGTGATCGGCTACAACTGGAAGGATGAACCGACCGATGCCCTGCATTGGCTGGAACAGCTGGGCAACCCGTTCATGGTCGTGCTCAGCGACGTGGAAGGCCGCACCGCGATCGACTGGGGCGTGACCGCGGCACCTGAAACCTTCCTGGTCGATGGCAGCGGCGTCGTGCGCTGGAAGTACAGCGGTGCGATGACCCAGCGCGTGGTCGACGAGAAGCTGATCCCGGCACTGGAGAAGATCGAGAAGGCCCAGGGCAATGCCGGCAGCACGCTGCACACGGCGCCCTGAGCCCATGCGCTGGCTGCTGGCATTGCTGCTTCTGATGCTGCCCTTGGCCGTGCTGGCACAGCAGCCGTTGCATGATCCGCAGCCACTGCAGTTCCGCGATGGCGCCGAAGAACGCCGCTTCCACGACCTGGCAGCGCAGCTGCGCTGCGTGCAGTGCCAGAACCAGTCGTTGGCCGACTCGAACGCGCAGATCGCGCAGGACCTGCGCCGTGAGGTGCTGCAGCTGATGCAGCAGGGCCGCGACGACGCACAGATCAAGCAGTTCCTGGTCGCGCGCTACGGTGAGTTCGTGCTCTATCAACCGCCTCTGCAGCCGGGCACCTGGCTGCTGTGGGGCGGTCCGCTGCTGGTGCTGGGCGCCGGCGCGCTGGTGGTACTGGGCATCGTCCGCCGCCGTGGCCGCACGGTTGCTGCCGCCCCCGCCAGCAAGACCGATGAAGGAGACGGATGGTGAGCCATTGGCTGCCGATGCTGGCTGGACTGGTGGCCGCACTGATGGCGGCGCTGGTGCTGTGGCCGCTGCGCCACCACGGTCGCCGCGGTTTCGTGGTGGGCGTGCTCGCGCTGGGCGTGGCCGGTGCCTGCCTGTATCTGCTGGTTGGTGATCCGCGTGCAGCACAGGTACAACCGACCCCGTCGGTAGCCACCCTGCGCGATGGCGTGCAGGCCCTGCAGGATGCACTGAAGCGAGACCCGCAGCGAGCCGATGGCTGGACGCTGCTGGGCCGGTCGCAGGCCGAACTGGGCAACGCCGCAGCCGCAGCGGATGCCTTCGCACGTGCTGCCGCTCTCGCCCCGGAAGACCCCGGCGTGCTGGTGGAAGCGGCGCAGGCACGTGCGCAGGCCGATGCCGGCAAGCAGTTCGATGACACCGCGATGGCCTGGTTGCAGCAGGCTCGTGCGCTGGCGCCCGATGCGGAGCGCGCCAGCTGGCTGCTGGGCATCGCCCTGCGCCAACGCGGAAAGAACGCCGAGGCTGCCGACGTCTGGAGCGGCCTGCTGCCACGGCTTGAGCCCGGCGCCGCGCAGGCGCTGCAGGCGCAGATCGCCATCGCCCGCGAAGCCGCCGGCCAGGCGCCTGATGCTGCCGCTGCGGCGCCACCGGCGCTGCTGCAGGTGCGCGTGCAACTGCCTGCGCTGAACAACGCCGAGTGGCCCGCCAGCACCCAGGTATTCGTGCTGGCCCGCGCCGTGGGTGGACCGCCGATGCCGGTGGCCGCACGCAAGCTGCCTCTGGCCGGTTTCCCGGCCACGGTAGGGCTGGGCGACGCAGACAGCCCGATGCCGACCGCACCGTTGTCCGCGCATCGCGAAGTGGAAGTGCTGGCACGCATCTCGCGCAGCGGCAGTGCCAACCGCGGCGAGGATGACCTGCAGAGCGTGCCGGTGAAGGTGAGCCTGCCGCATGAAGGCGTGGTGGAGCTGCGGTTCCCGTAGTGCCGGCCGCTGGCGGGCAACCACGTGGGCGCATCCAGATTCATGAGGTTGCCGGCCAGCGGCCGGCACCACCGGGGGCATCGCCGATGGAAACCAGCGTGTCGCCAGCTCCACATGCGGCCCCGCTAGAATGGCTGCATGACCGAATTCATCCCGCCCGGCACCCGCTTCCACGCCCTGCCCTCGCCGTTCCCGTTCAAGCGCGGTGGCGCCCTGCACGGCGCACGCGTGGCCTACGAAACCTGGGGAACGCTGGCGGCGGACGCCAGCAATGCGATCCTGATCGTGACCGGCCTGTCGCCGGACGCGCATGCAGCGGCCAACGAGGCCAACCCGGCACCGGGCTGGTGGGAAGGCATGGTCGGCCCCGGCAAGCCGATCGATACCGACCGCTGGTACGTGGTGTGCGTGAACTCGCTGGGCAGCTGCAAGGGTTCGACCGGCCCGGCATCGCTCAACCCGGCCACGGGCCAACCGTATCGCCTCGACTTCCCCGAGCTGTCGATCGAAGACGGCGCACGCGCCGCGATCGAAGTCGTGCGTGCACTGGGCATCGAACAGCTGGCCTGCGTGGTCGGCAATTCAATGGGCGGCATGACCGCACTCGCGGTACTGATGCTGCACCCGGGCATTGCGCGCAGCCACGTCAACATTTCCGGCAGTGCGCAGGCACTGCCGTTCTCGATCGCGATACGTTCGCTGCAGCGCGAGGCGATCCGCCTTGATCCGCGCTGGAATGGCGGTCACTACGACGATGCCGAGTATCCCGAGTCCGGCATGCGCATGGCGCGCAAGCTGGGCGTGATCACCTACCGTTCGGCACTGGAATGGGATGGCCGCTTCGGCCGCGTGCGGCTGGATTCGGACCAGGCCGACGACGATCCGTTCGGCCTGGAATTCCAGGTGGAAAGCTACCTGGAAGGCCATGCCCGGCGCTTCGTGCGCTTCTTCGATCCGAACTGCTACCTCTACCTGAGCCGCTCGATGGACTGGTTCGACCTGGCCGAATACGCCGACGGTGATGTGCTGGCCGGGCTGGCGAAGATCCGGGTGGAGAAGGCGCTGGCGATCGGCGCCAACACCGATATCCTGTTCCCGGTGCAGCAGCAGCAACAGGTCGCCGACGGCCTGCGCGCAGGCGGTGCCGATGCGCGTTTCATCGGCCTGGAGTCGCCGCAGGGCCATGACGCCTTCCTCGTCGATTTCGAGCGTTTCGGCCCGGCCGTGCGCGGCTTCCTCGACGCGCTGTAAGTGGCATGGCGGCGTAACCTCGCGCTGGCCGCATTCGGTGCGTTGATCGCACTGACGGTCAGCGGCGTGCTGCCGCTGTGGCTGGGCGGTTGGTGCCTGCTCGCCAGCGCGGTGTCGTTCGGCCTGTACGGCCACGACAAGCGCGCGGCGCAGCGAAAGCAGTGGCGGATTCCCGAGCGCACACTGCAGTTGCTGGCTTTTGCCGGCGGTTGGCCGGGCGCGCTGCTGGGCCAGGCGCTGTTCCGCCACAAGCATCGCAAAGCCGGATTCCAGTGGGTGTTCTGGCTGTGCGTGCTGGCCAACGTGGCCTCGATCGCGGTGATGCTGCGCGAGTTCTCACGGTAACCCTTCGAATGGGTAGTGCCGGCCGCTGGCCGGCAATTCCGTATCCATATCAAGCGCCATGAGGTTGCCGGCCAGCGGCCGGCACTACCATTCACGCTTCGCGCACCAGAACCCCATCACGCAACCGGTACTGCGCATCCACCACGCCGTCGGGCAGGTCGTCGTGGGTGATCATCAGCAGGCTGCGCCCGTCCAGCAACCCGGAGAGGTCCTGCAGCAACGCACGTGCGGTATCCACGTCCAGGCCTTCGGTCGGTTCGTCCAGCAGCAGGATCGGCGCATTGCGCAGCAGCGCGCGCGCCAGCGCCAGGCGTCGTGCCTGGCCGGCCGACATCGTCGCGCCGTTCTCGCCCACCCAGGTCTGCAGGCCACCGTTGCGCTCGGCCCACTCACCCAGGCGCACGCGACGCAGCACCGCCCACAACGCTGCGTCACTGGCATCGGGATCACCCAATCGCAGGTTCTCGGCCACGCTGCCGGCAAACACCGGCGCGTTCTGCGGCAGCCACGCCAGTTGCCGGTGCCAGTCGGCCTGGGCGAAATCACGCAGGTCGCGGCCCCCGTAGGTCAACCGTCCCTGTTGCGGATCCCATAACCGCAGCAGCAGGCTCGACAGGGTGGTCTTGCCACTGCCGCTGTCGCCGCGAATCGCGATCCGCTCGCCCGGCGCCAGGGTCAGCTGCAGGCCGGACAACACCGGCCGCGCCGCACCGGGCCACTGGAAGTGCACGTCATCCCAATGCACGCGCGCGGCCTGCGGCACCGCCTGCGGCGCCTGCGGGTCCTCCACCGTCGGCGGTTGCTCGACGATGGCCTGCAGGCGATCGGCGGCGATGCGCCCGGACTGCAGCGACTGCCAGGCCAGGCCCATGCCGGCCCACAGTTCGATCAGTGCCACGGTGAGGAACACCAGACCCGCTGCCATTTCCGGCGCGATGCGCTGCTGTTCGGCCGCATGCAGGGCCAACGCCAGCATCGCCACCAGGCCCAGTCCGGCGACCAGGCCATGCAGGGTCGAGGCCGCGATCAGGCGCCAGCGCCGACGACGATCCCGCGAAGCCAGCTGCTTGGCGGCCACGCGCACCTTCAACTGCCACGCTGCATCGGCATGCAACGCGGCCAGATCACCCGCGCCCTCCAGTCCTTCGAAGGCTGCGGTACGCAGGGCAGCACGATGCGCGGCACGGTCGGCCTCCTCATCGTCGCGACCACGCACGCCCAGCCACGGCACACCGAAGGCGATCAGCAACGCCAGCACCGCCAGCAGTACCGCCGCAGACGGCAGGATCACAGCGGCCGAGGCGATCGCCACCAGTGACAGCGCACCCAGCGCCACCAGCGGCCCGATCGCACGCACCAGCAGGCCATCCACCTCATTGATGTCACCCAGCAGGCGTGCCAGCAGTTCGCCGGTACGCGTGGCCCCCAGCCGCGCCGGTGCCAGTGGCAGCGCGCGGCGGAAGAACCACACGCGCAGGTCGCGGGCGATGCGCAGCGTGGCATCGTGGCCGACCAGCTTCTCGAAGTAGCGCGACACGATGCGCGCCATGGTCAGGCCGCGGATGCCGGCCGACGGCGAAAAGAAGTTGAAGCCCTGCGCCAGCCCGGCCGCACCGGCCAGCGCAGCGGCGGTCAGGAAGCCACCGGACAGGCCCAGCAGGGCGGTGCCGGCCAGCATCGTGATCCACAGCAGCAGCACGGTCAGCAGCAGGCGCGGGCGATGGCGCAGGAACACCGCGCGCAGCGAATCAGGCGAACGGCTCATGCGCGCACCGCCTGTGCCGGCTCGACCAGGCGGCCTTCCGGCAACAGCAGGCAACGGTCAGCCCACGCGATCACCGCCGGGCTGTGGGTGGCGACCACCACGCTGCGGCCACGTGCATACGCGGCCAGGCTGCGCAGCAGTGCGGCCTCGGTATCGGCATCGAGGAACGCGGTGGGCTCGTCCAGCAGCAGCACCTGCGGATCACGCAGCAACAGGCGGGCCAGGCCGATGCGGCGGGCTTCGCCGCCGGACAGGCCGAAGCCACGTTCGCCGATCACCGTATCCAGGCCCTGTGGCAGGCGCTGTGCGAACTGCAGCACCTGCGAGGCCTCGGCCACTGCGCGCAACCGCGCATCGCTGGCGCCGGGATCTGCCAGGCGCAGGTTGTCGGCGATGCTGCCGTGGAACAGGTACGGCCGCTGGCTGGCATAGGCCACCTGCACGCCGGGCCGCAGCTGCAGCTTGCCGGCGCGCGGCGGCAACCATCCGGCCAGTGCTTCCAGCAGCGTGCTCTTGCCGGATCCGCTGGGGCCGACCAGGGCCAGGCGCTGGCCCGGTTCCAGCAGCACATCCAGATCCTGCAGCACGTCCTGCGGCGCGCCCAACGGGCGCAGCACCAGCCCCTGCGCCTGCAGCGGCGGCAATGCGGCCTCGGCCGGCTCCACCGCCAGCGGCACGATCTCGTTCTCGATCAGGCCCTGCTCATCGGGCAGCGACTGCAGCAGGCGCTCCACCTCGGCGGCGGCAGCCAGTGCGTTGGCACGATCGTGGTAGTGCGCGGCCAGCCGCCGCAGCGGCGCGTAGAACTCCGGCGCCAGCAGCAGGCAGAACAGCCCAGCGCCCAGCGTCGGCACTGCTGCATGCAGCGTCATCAGGCCCAGATAGCTCAGGCCCAGGTACAGCGCAACCATCGCCACGCTCACCGAGGCGAAGAATTCCAGCACCGTGGACGACAGGAAGGCGATGCGCAGCACCTTCATCGTACGCACGCGCACGCCTTCGGCAGCGGCCGCGATGCCGTCCAGTTCGGCCTCGCCGCGGCCATACAGGCGCAGCAGGCCCAGACCCTTGATGCGGTCGGCGAAGTGGCCGCTCATCCGCGCCAGCTCGCCCAGCTGCGCACGGCCGGCGGCTTCAGCGCCCCAGCCCACCAGCATCATGAAGAACGGCACCAGCGGTGCGGTGAACAGCAGGATCAGCGCCACCACCCAATCCACCCAGGCCACTGCGGCCAGGATCAGCAGCGGCACCACCACCACTTCGGTGCGCACCGGCAGGAAGCCGCTGTAATAGCTCTCGATCGCATCACCGTGATGCAGCATCAGTTCGCCCAGCTCGCCGGTGCGGCGCTGGCGCAGCCACAGCGGCCCATGCCCAAGCAGGCGCGCGAACACACGCTCGCGCAGCGCCAACCGCGCAGCATCGGCCACATCACCGGCAGCCGCCTGGGTGGCGCTGCCCAGCAGCGTGCGCAGCACCAGGATCACCGCCAGCCCAGCGAGCACCGGCAGGCCCGACGCCAGCGGTGCGCGTTCCACCAGCACCTGCTGCACCAGCCAGGCGATGGCAGCGGCCTGGCCGATCAGCAGCGCGCCAGACAGGCTGATGCACAGCGCCGCCAGACGCTGGCGACCTCGAGCGGAGCGCGCAAGATCGGCCAGCCAGGCGGTGCGGGCACGCCGCTGGCGGGTCGTTTCGGCTTCCGGGGAAAGGCCGTCAGGGGTCGTTTCGGCAGCGCTCAAGGGGTCTTCACGGGTAACAGGGGAGACACGGCATTGTAGGCGCAGGCAACAGCCTCCCCCTGCGGCCGGCGGTCGCAGTCTTCATCGGGTTGGCATACGATCCTCCTGAATACCCATTCATACATTGATCTGGATCAAGGCTGTTTGAAGTAGTCGGTCACATCATTCACCCCGTAGACCACCCTTCCCGCCACCTGCAACGGCACTATCCAACGAGGTAGCCAGGCCATGATTGATCAGACAGTCGTAGAACTGTCGCGGCTGCAATTCGCGCTGACCGCGATGTACCACTTCCTATTCGTACCGCTCACCCTCGGCCTGTCCTTCATGGTAGCCATCATGGAGAGCGTGTACGTGATGACCGGCAAGGAGATCTGGCGCAGGATGACCCTGTTCTGGGGCGTCCTGTTCGGCATCAACTTCGCCATGGGCGTCGCCACCGGCATCGTCATGGAATTCCAGTTCGGCATGAACTGGTCCTACTACAGCCACTACGTGGGTGACATCTTCGGTGCACCGCTGGCCATCGAAGGCCTGATGGCGTTCTTCCTGGAAGCCACCTTCGTCGGCCTGTTCTTCTTCGGTTGGAACCGCCTGACCAAGGTCAAGCACCTGATGGTGACCTGGCTGATGGCGCTGGGCACCAACCTGTCGGCCATCTGGATCCTGATCGCCAACGGCTGGATGCAGAACCCGACCGGCGCGGTGTTCAACCCGGAAACCATGCGCATGGAAGTCGTCGACTTCATGGCCGTGGTGTTCAACCCGGTGGCGCAGGCCAAGTTCGTGCACACCGTCAGCGCCGGTTACGTGACTGGTGCAGTGTTCGTGATGGCGATCAGCGCCCTGTTCCTGCTGCGCAACAAGCACAAGGACCTGGCCCGTCGTTCGTTCGCCGTGGCCGCAGCCTTCGGCCTGCTGTCGTCGCTGTCGGTGGTGGTGCTGGGTGACGAGAGCGGTTACGCCGCCAGCGAACACCAGAAGATGAAGCTGGCCGCGATCGAAGCGATGTGGGAGACCGAGCGTGCACCGGCCGACTTCACCGCCTTCGGCATCCCGAACCAGGAAACCCACCAGAACGACTACGCGGTGAAGATCCCGTACCTGATGGGCCTGATCGCCACCCGTTCGTTGAACCAGCCGATCCCGGGCATCCTGGAACTGGTCGAGCGCGCCGAACACCGCGTGCGCGGCGGCCAGCTGGCCTACGGTGCGCTGGAACGCCTGCGCGCGAACAAGAACGACGTTGAAGCGCGCGAGATGTTCGACCGCCATTGGCAGGACCTGGGCCATGGCCTGCTGCTCAAGCGCTACCGCGATGACATCCTCAACGCCACCCCGCAGGAAATCTCGCAGGCGGCGATGGACACCGTGCCGCGCGTGATGCCGCTGTTCTGGACCTTCCGCGTGATGGCCGGACTGGGCTTCTACCTCATCGCCTTCTTCGCGCTGGCCTTCTACTACTCCTGCCGCAACAACTTCCAGGACAAGCGCTGGTTCCTGCGCCTGGCCCTGTGGACGCTGCCGGCACCGTGGATCGCGATCGAATGTGGCTGGTTCGTGGCCGAATACGGTCGCCAGCCGTGGGCGGTCGACGGCGTGCTGCCGACCTTCTATGCAGCATCGGGCCTGGCCCTGCATGAAATCGTGCTGACCCTGGCCGGCTTCACCGCGATCTACACCGCGCTGATCGTGGTCGAGATCAAGCTGATGCTCAAGGCGATCCGCAAGGGTCCGGACGAGGTGCTGCCGTCGCTGCAGTCGCCCCAGCCGCATGCTTCCCACAATGCCTCGGCGCCGGCCGCCGGCCAGGCCTGAGGCAGGAGAACCAAGATGGATTTCATTCTTCTGGACTACACCACGCTGCGCGTGATCTGGTGGTTGCTGCTCGGCATCCTGCTGATCGGTTTCGCCGTGATGGATGGTTTCGACCTGGGCGTGGGCACCCTGCTGCCCTTCGTCGCCCGCAACGACGCTGAGCGCCGGCTGGTGATCAATACCATCGGTCCGGTATGGGAAGGCAACCAGGTATGGCTGGTGCTCGGTGGCGGTGCGATCTTCGCCGCCTGGCCGCCGCTGTATGCGGTCAGCTTCTCCGGGTTCTACCTGGCGATGTTCGTGATCCTGTTCGCCCTGATCCTGCGTCCGGTCGGCTTCAAGTTCCGCAGCAAGATGCCCAGCGAGCGCTGGCGCAACACCTGGGACTGGGCGCTGTTCATCGGCGGCTTCATCCCGGCGCTGATCATGGGCGTGGCAGTGGGCAACGTGGTGTTGGGCGTGCCGTTCCACTTCGATGACAGCATGCGCATCTTCTACACCGGCTCGTTCTTCGGCCTGCTGATGCCCTTCGCACTGCTGGCCGGCCTGCTCAGCGTGTCGATGCTGGTCGCCCACGGTGCCGCCATGCTGGTGCTGAAGACCGATGGCCCGGTGGCCGAGCGTGCGGCCCGCTTCGGCAGCATCGCCGCGATCATCGCCTTCGTGCTGTTCGCCGTCGGTGGCGCCTGGGTGGCCTTCGGCCTGCCGGGTTACCAGATCACCTCGCAGGTGGTCACCGATGGCGCCACCAATCCGCTGCTGAAGACCGCCGAACTCGGCGCCGCCGGTGGCTGGATGCGCAACTACAGCACGATGCCGGCCACGATCCTGGCCCCGCTGCTCGGCCTGGCCGGCCTGCTGGCCAGTGCGGTGCTGCTGCGTGCCCGTCGCGGCGGCCTGGCCTTCATCGCCTCCGGTGCGGCCATCGCCGGCATCATCCTGACCGTCGGCTTCGCCATCTTCCCGTTCCTGCTACCGTCCTCGAGCCAGCCCACCTCCAGCCTGACCGTGTGGGATGCCTCGTCCAGCCACCTGACCCTGTGGATCATGCTGCTGGCCACGGCGGTGTTCCTCCCGATCATCATCGGTTACACCACCTGGGTGTACCGCGTGCTGAAGGGCAAGACCACCACCGAAGAGATGGGCAACAACCCGAACGCGTATTGATCGCTTGCATGTGTGCCGACCAACGGTCGGCACCTACCCGGAATGAAGGAGACTGATCATGTGGTATTTCGCCTGGATTCTCGGCGCCGGCCTCGCCTCGACGGTGGCCATCCTCAATGGCATGTGGTTCGAAGCCCGCGAGCAGAACCGCATCGAGAAAGAAAATCGTCGCTGAGCTGTAAAAAAACCTTGCCGCCTTGGCCTTCACACGGTATCTTAGGCGGCTCCTTCGGGGTGTAGCTCAGTCTGGTAGAGCGCTACGTTCGGGACGTAGAGGTCGCAGGTTCGAATCCTGTCTCCCCGACCACTCATGTGGTCGCATTGAAGCCTGGTGAAGTCGTCCAGGCTTTTTTGTTCCCTGAAGTGGCACTGCTTCGGCAGTGTGAAGAAAACGGCATTTACCCCTTGCCGCCATCAGGGTAAATCGCTAGAATAGGCGGCTCCCTTCGGGGTGTAGCTCAGTCTGGTAGAGCGCTACGTTCGGGACGTAGAGGTCGCAGGTTCGAATCCTGTCTCCCCGACCACTTCGGTGGTCACCAAGAAGCCTGGAAGACATCACTGTCCTCCGGGTTTTTTTGTATCAAGCGCCAGGCCGCCCGCGTGACGGGACCTTGCCGCGCAGCGCACGTACAATGGCCGCGCTGCCGGCCCTCCTGCAGCCCCCACCCCCACCTGCCGCTTCGGCGTAGACCGATGCCGGCGCTGCATGCCGTTGCTGCGGCGTGCGACACCTGCAAGGACCACCGATGAGTTCCTCCCCTTCCGATTCGCCGTCGCTGCTGCACGGCCGTGTCCTCGCGTTTGCCGCGATCCTGCTGGCAGCGGTCAACCTGCGCACTGCGGTCACCTCGATCACCCCGCTGCTGGACGTGCTTGGCCAGCAGTTCGGCTTCGGCACCACCATGACCGGCGTGCTGGGCATGCTGCCGACCGCCTCGTTCGCGCTGTTCGGCGTGGCCACGCCGGCATTGGCGCGGCGCCTGGGCCTGGAACGCACCACGCTGCTGGCGATGGTCATGGCGATGGCCGGCCTGCTGCTGCGTTCCAGCGCCGGCAACGTCGGCACGCTGCTGCTCGGTTCGGTGGTTGCACTGGCCGGCATGGGCATCGGCAACGTGGTGGTGCCGCCGCTGGTGAAGCGCTATTTCGCCAGCAAGGTTGGCACCATGAGCACGCTGTACATCAGCGTGCTGCAGCTGGGCACGATGCTGCCGGCGCTGCTGGCAGTGCCGGTAGCCAACGCTGCGGGCTGGCGCGTGTCGCTGGGCATGTGGGCGCTGCTGGCGCTGGCCGCCGCCCTGCCGTGGCTGCTGCTGGCCAGGCGCGCACCGAAGCCGCAGGCCGACGCCACCGATCCCACCGCACAGCCGCACGGCAAGGTCTGGCGCACGTCGCTGGGCTGGAGCATGACGCTCATGTTCGGCATGACCTCGCTGATGACCTATTCGATGTTCACCTGGCTGCCGCGCATCGTGGTCGAGGCCGGTGGCACGCCCGCGTTCGGCGGCGTGATGGTCGCCGTGTTCTCGGCACTGGGCCTGCTGCCGTCGCTGGTCATTCCGTCGATGGCGGTGCGCCTGCAGAACCCGTTCCCGCTGGTGCTGATCGGTTTCTTCTCGTTCGTGATCGCCTTCACCGGCCTGCTTGTGGCCCCGATGAAGGCGCCGCTGCTGTGGGCCTGCCTGCTCGGCGTCGGTCCGTCCACCTTCCCGCTGGCGCTGACCCTGATCAACCTGCGCACCCGCACCCCCACCGGCTCGGCCGCGCTGTCCGGGTTCATGCAGGGCGTGGGCTACAGCTTCAGCTGCCTGGGGCCGTTCCTGGTCGGCTGGCTGCACACCGTCAGCGACGGCTGGACGATCCCATTCAGCTTCCTGTTCGGCTGCGCCACCCTGATGCTGTGCGCCTCCTGGGTGGCCTGCAAGCCGCGCAAGCTGGAAGACCTCTGGTAAGCCACGTGGGGCCTCGCAACCGGCCCCACCTACCGCTCGTCAGCCCGTCTGCGCATTTTGACGCCGGGCTGACAATTCCGGGCGGATAGTGCCCACGAATGCCCATCCTTGCCGCGTGCCGGCATCGGGCATGGGGGCGGCAGCGCCGCCCAGGCCACCACTCGGTGTGCGGGGGACTCTCGTTTCAGACAAGACATTGCAGGTCGCTGTCCTGGTTTCGCCCATCCCTGCTGGATGGGAGTTCGCGAGGGGAGTGACGCAGGCCACGGCCATCCCAAAATCTGGCATGTGATGTGCGTCACATTTTTCAGGTTGTCTGGTTCGGAAGCCAAGGGGGTCCCCAATGGTTGTCCACCGCCGGCTGGCGCTCTGCGTCGGCCTTGCCTGTACCGCCCTGGCCTGGGCCAGCAGCGCTGCCCCGCCTGACCGCGAGGCGGCCCTGGCCGAGATCGGCCGCTACCGCGACCAGGCCCGTTGGCTGGATGCGCTCGGCGCGATCGAGCGCGCCAGCCAGCAGCAGCCCAACGACGACCTGCTGTTCAAGCTGCGCGTCCTGACCCTGGGCGACATCGGCAATGCCTGGCGCGCCTGGGAGCTGTACCAGCAGCGCCCGCAACTGTTCGACGCTGCTCAGAAGCAACGCATCGAAGGCGACTACCTAGCCAAGCTGGTGGTCTGGAGCCTGGCCTACAGCAGCAGCGAAGACAGCCGGCTGGAAGAAGCCGAATCGACCCTGGCGCGCATGCAGCGCTATCTGGGCAGCGAAGGCACCCCACCTGTGCAGGCGCCATTGCGCATCCGCATGGACCGGCTGATCCTGCTCAACCGGCTGGGCCGCCATGCGCAGGTGCGAGAGGAAGCCCGCGCACTGCAGGCTGAAGGCCATGCCCTGCCCGACTATGTTCTGCCTGCGGTCGGCGATTCGCTGATGGGCACGCTGCATCCGGAAGAAGCCATTCCGGTGCTGCAGGCGGCCGTCGCAGGCGATCCGACGCGCGACGCCTCGCATTCGGAACTGGCTTACGCCTACCTGGAAAGCGAGCAGCAGGAAAAGGCCGTCGACCTGCTGCAGGCGTGGCGCGACAAGGAACCTGCCTGGCGCTGGAGCAACGGCAAGTCGCCGTATCCAAACTGGTCGCGCTACGAAGCCGACCTCAACCTGGCGATGGTGCGCGCCTACAGCGGTGACCTGCCCACCGCGCAGCGCGATCTGGAATCGATGGTCGACATCGCACCGGGCAACGGCGGCCTGCAGAGCGCGCTGGGCAGCGTGTACATGATGCGCGGCTGGCCACGCAGGGCGCTGCAACGGCAACAGATGGCGCATGCGCTGGACCCGCGCGACATCGAGCCACGGCTGGGCATGCAGGAAGCCTACGTCGCCCTGCAGCGCGATGACCTGGCGCGACCGCTGCACGACGATCTGGTCGCGCGCTACCCCACCCAGCCCGCCGTCGAACGCATGGACCAGGCCTGGCGCGCGCACCGCGGTTGGCAGCTGAAGGCATGGACCGACATCGGGCGCAGTTCCGGCGGTGGTGGCACCTCGCCACTGGGCAACGACGACCGCCGCTATGGCATGGAAGTCCAGACACCCGTACTCGACGATCGCTGGCGGCTGTTCGCCTTCGCTGACCGGCGCTCGGTCGATTTCCAGGACCAGCGCATCGACCCGCTGTGGCTGGGCGCGGGCGTGCGCTACCGATTCGGCCGTCTGGATGCGGAAGCTGCAGTGCTGCGCGCCAACGACCACATCGGTGATACCGGCCTGCGCGTCGGCGTGGGCTGGCAGTTCAACGACCACTGGCATGCCGGACTGACCGCCGCACGCAATGATCCGGATGCATCAATGCAGGCGCGCGTGGCCGGCATCACTGCCGACAGCGTCAGCGCGCAGGTCGACTACCGGCGCAGCGAACGCACGCACTGGATGTTCGGCGCCAGCCGCTTCCGCTACGACGATGGCAACCATCGCGAACTGTTCAGCACCAGCGTCGAGCAGCGGCTGCTGACCCGCCCACGGTGGCTGATCGATGGCCTGGGCAGTGCCTACACCAGTCGAGGCAGCCGCGATGATGCTCCCTACTTCAACCCGAAGCGTGATCGCATGGTCGAGATCGGCCTGCGCATCGACCAGCAGTTGTGGCGCCACTACGAACGCCACTTCCGCCACCGGCTGACCGTCTCGCTGGGCGATTACTGGCAGGACGGCTTCGGCAGTGCACTGGTGCCGTCGGTGTCATACATGCACGAGTGGCAGCTGGGCCAGGGCCGCGTGTTCGAGTATGGCGTGCGCTGGTCGCGGCCGGTCTACGACGGCCATCGCGAACGCCATATCGGCTTCGAAGCCGCACTGCGCTGGGGAGACTGACATGACCCGCATCCTGCGCCTGATCGTGCTCCTGCTGCTGTCGGCTGCGCCGCCGGCCTTCGCGCAGCAGGCCCTGCATCTCGATGCGATCGACAACGGCCTGCTGATCCTCAGCTACCACGACATCCGCGATCAGGTCGCAGCCAAGGGGGATGCCGATACCTATGCGGTGAGCACGCAGAACTTCGCCGCCCATCTGGACTGGCTGGGGGCACACGGTTACCACCCGGTGTCGCTGTCGCAGGTGATCGACGCCTCCCGGGGACGCGCCACGCTGCCACCGAAACCGGTGCTGCTGACCTTCGATGACGGCCTGCGCAGCGTCTACGACAAAGCCTTCCCGTTGCTGCAGGCTTACCGCTATCCGGCGCTGGTGGCGGTGATCACCGACTACGTGGACATGGCACCTGGCCGCACCATCGACTATGGCTACCGGCCGTTCGGCCGCGACGACTTCATCACCTGGGCACAGCTGAAGCAGATGCACGACAGCGGCCTGATCGAAGTGGCCAGCCATACCGACGACCTGCACCACGGGGTGCTCGCCAACCCACAGGGGAACTCCACCCCGGCTGTCGTGACCCGCGTTTACAACCCCGCCACGCGCAGCTATGAGAGCGAGGCGCAGTACGCGCAACGCCTGCGCGCCGATCTCTCGCGCAGCGTGCAGCGCATCGAGCAGCATCTGGGCGTGCGCCCGCGCGCCATCGTCTGGCCATACGCGGCCTACAACCAGTTGAGCAACGACATCGCCGAGCAGCTGGGCATGCCGGTGTCCTTCGATCTGGAGGGCCGCAGCACGCCGGTGGCCAGCGACCTGCATGGCCTGGCGCGCTTCCTGGTCAGCGACAACCCGACCGTGGAGGGGCTGGCCTACGAGCTGCGCCGCGACGTCGCGCTCGATGGCATCCGTGCCCTGCAGATCGACCTGGATGATGTCTACGATCCGGAGCCCGCACAGCAGGCGCGCAATCTGGATGCACTGATCGAGCGGGTCAAGCGCATCGCACCGACGCACGTCTACCTGCAGGCGTTCGCCGATCCGGACGGCAACAACACCGCCGATGCACTGTACTTCCCCAACCGCCACATGCCGATGCGCGCGGACCTGTTCAGTCGCGTCGCCTGGCAACTGAAATCGCGTGCGGGGGTGAAGGTCTACGCATGGCTGCCGGTACTCGGCTTCGAGCTGCCCGACCCGGTGCAGCGCAAGGCGCTGGCGATCCGCAACGGCGATGCCGATGGCATGTACCGGCTGGACTTCACCAATCCCCAGGCGCGCCAGGTCATGCTCGACCTCTACGAGGATCTGGCGGTCAACTCCTACTTCGAGGGCCTGCTGTTCCATGACGATGGGTATCTGCGCGATACCGAGCTGCCCACGCTGGCACCCGGCGATGGGGGCAGCGCACGCACGCAGGCGTTGATCGACTTCACCCTGGCGCTGCGCAACAGCGCGCAGCGCTGGCGGCCGAAGCTGGCCACGGTGCGCAACCTGTACGCGGAGCCGGTGCTGCGCCCGCAGAGCGAAGCCTGGTTCGCGCAGCGCCTGGACCTGTTCAACAAGGCCTACGACCAGACCGCACTGATGGCGATGCCGTGGATGGAAGGCAGCAAGCATCCGGAGCGCTGGCTCGACCAGTTGCTGGCCGCGGTGCGTGCACATGACCCACAGCTGCAGCACACCCTGTTCGAACTGCAGACCGTCGATTGGCGCAGCGGGCAACCGATTCCCGCCGAGCGACTGCGCGCGCAGATCCGCCAGCTGCAGGCGCAGGGCGTGCACCACTTCGCCTGGTACCCGGACGACTTCATCGCCGACCAGCCCTCCACCCGCGATGCCCGCGCGGCAATGTCCGCCGGCAACTTCCCGTACCCGGAGAAGTGACATGGACATGCATCCGTTGCTGCAGGTCCTGTTCCAGTTCGCCTTCTACTACCCGATGGTGATGGCATTCTTCTGGATGTCGGGCGGCCTGTATTACTACTTCCGGCGCGAACGCCATTCGCGCCCACGCAACGACCCGCCGCTGATGGTCGATCCACCGTTCGCGAGCCTGCTGATTCCCTGCCACAACGAGTCGGCAAACCTCGACGATACACTCGGCGCGGCGCTGGCACAGCGCTACCCGGCCGACTATGAGGTGATCGCCATCGACGACGGCAGCAGCGACGACACGGGTGCGCGGCTGGACGCCCTGGCGGCAAAGCACCCACGGCTGCGCGTGCTGCACCTGGACCGCAACCTCGGCAAGGCCAATGCGCTGCGCATGGGGGCGCTCGCCGCACGCTCGGAATACCTGGTGTGCATCGACGGCGACGCGATGCTGGAAGAACACGCGCTGCACTGGATGATCTGGCACCTGGTCAGCGGCAACCGGGTCGGCGCGGTCACCGGCAACCCGCGCATCCGCAACCGCTCCACCCTGCTCGGACGCCTGCAGGTGGCCGAATTCTCCTCGATCATCGGCATGATCAAGCGCGCGCAGCGGGTGTACGGGCGCATCTTCACCATCTCCGGCGTGATCGCCGGCTTCCGCCGCACCGCCCTGCACCAGGTCGGCTGGTGGTCCGATGACATGGTGACCGAAGACATCGACATCAGCTGGCGCCTGCAGCGCGCGCACTGGGACATCCGCTACGAACCCAACGCACTATGCTTCATCCTGATGCCGGAAACCCTGAAGGGGCTGTGGCGGCAGCGGCTGCGCTGGGCCCAGGGCGGCGTGGAGGTGATGCTGCGCCACGCCCGCTCGCTGCTGCACTGGAAGGAGCGGCGCATGTGGGGCGTACTGCTGGAGTACGTGCTCAGCGTGATCTGGGCTTACACCATGTTGTTCATCGTGGTGCTGTGGGCGCTGGGCAAGTTCATCGAACTGCCCCCGCAACTGCATATCGCCAGCCTGCTGCCGGAGTGGCATGGCGTGATCCTGGCCCTGGTCTGCCTGCTGCAGTTCGCCAGCAGCCTGATCATCGACCGTCGTTACGAAACACAGATTGGACGCAACTACTTCTGGGTCATCTGGTACCCGATGGCGTACTGGTTGATCAGCCTTTCCACCACCCTGGTGGCGTTGCCGAAAACCCTGCTGCGCCGTCGCAGCAAGCGCGCCACCTGGACCAGTCCCGATCGGGGGATCCGATGAACGCACAACGCCCGTCCAACCGCTTCGACTCGCGGATGATCCGCAAGCCGCATCGCCAACCACGCTTCCAGCGCACCGCCTGGGGCTTCGTAACCCTCGCGTTCTGGGGGTTCTACTTCTACCTGTGGGCCCCACTGGTCACCCTGGTGTCGTGGCTGGTCGGCGGCCAGCTGGCCTGGCAGCAGCTGTACGAACGGCAAAGCCAGTTCGACCCCTATGTGCTGGTGGCGTTGCCGCTGATGCTGCTGTGCGCCAGCGTACTGCTGATCGGCTGGGCCGAGTACAACCGCGCGCGCTTCCGCGGCCACGACCGGCGCCTGCGGCGGCCGCTGGCCAGCCTTAACGAAGTGGCCGCCGACCTGGGGGCCAGCACCGGGCTGGCCGAGCGCCTGCTGGGCTGCAAGGCCGCCACGCTGCACATGGACGATCATGCGCGGCCGATCGGCATCCGCCGCGAGGTGGTGTAACTCGATTGCCCTGGGTGCCGACCCTGGTCGGCACTTGCTTTGGTAGATGCCGACCTTGGTCGGCGTTCTCTCTGGTGGGTGCCGACCTTGGTCGGCACCGCGGTCTACCGCGAAGAGCATCCACGCATGGCGTGGATCTACGTGCGGGTCTGCCCTTCACCGCGCACGACAAATCGTTCGACGGTGAGTGCCTCCAGCCCCATCGGGCCATACGCGTGCAGGCGCGTGGTGGAGATGCCGATCTCGCTGCCCAGGCCCAGCTGGCCGCCGTCGGAGAAACGCGAGGACGCATTGACCATCACCACCGCCGAGCGCAGTGCGTTGATGAAGCGCTCGGCATGGCCGGCGTCTTCGGTGGCGATCACTTCAGTATGGTCGGAGGTGTAGGCACGGATGTGCGCAATGGCAGCGTCGAGATCGTCAACCACGCGCACCGCCAGCACCAGATCGAGGAACTCGGCGGCATAGTCGTCTTCAGTGGCCAACATGCTGCCCGGCAGCAGCGGCTGCGCCAGTGGATCGGCGCGCAGCTGCACGCCGCGCTCGCCGAGCGCCTGCGCCACGCGCGGCAGGAACGCTTCGGCCACCTCGCGGTGCACCAGCAGCGTTTCCAGCGAGTTGCAGGCTGCAGGGCGGCTGCACTTGCCATCCACCAGCAGGTCAATGGCCTTGCCGAGGTCGGCGCTGGCATCCACGAACAGATGGCACACGCCCTTGTAATGCTTGATCACCGGCACCCGCGCATGCTCGGCGACGAAGCGGATCAGGCCTTCGCCGCCACGCGGAATGGCCAGGTCGATCAGCTCATGCAACTGCAGCAGTTCCAGCATCGCTTCGCGGCGCAGGTCGGTCAGCACGGTCACCGCAGCCGGCGGGACGCCGTTGGCCTTCAATGCGCCGGACAGCGCCTGGGCGATGGCGGTGTTGGAGTGGATCGCCTCGGAACCACCGCGCAGGATCACGCCATTGCCGGCCTTCAAGCACAGGGCGGCCGCTTCGGCGGTCACGTTCGGGCGCGCCTCGTAGATCATCGCGATCACCCCCAGCGGAACGCGCACCTTCTGCACCCGGATGCCGTTTGGACGCACATCGTCGCGGGTGACCTGGCCGACCGGATCGGGCAGCGCAGCGACCTCACGCACGGCTTCGGCCATCGCGAACAGGCGTGCCGGATCCAGCGCTAGGCGGTCGAGCATGGCACTGCCAACGCCCTTGTCGCGCGCGGCGGCGAGGTCACGCGCATTGCCGGCCAGGATCAGCCCGGCATTCACTTCCAGTGCCTGGGCCATTGCCAGCAGCAGCGTGCGGCGCGCCACACTGTCGAGGCCGGCAACGATCTGGGCCGCGTCACGGCAGGCACGCGCCTGCGCTTCGATTTCGCTCATCGGGGTGTCCTTCAAACCGGTCATGGCAGCACCAGATCGTCGCGATGGACGACACTGCCACCGTAGTTGTAGCCCAGCACGGCCTCGATGTCGCGCGAATGGCGACCGGCGATCCGGCGCACATCATCGGCGGCGTACTGGCTGACACCGCGGGCGATGCAGACACGGCCCTGTGGTGCATTCCAGCACACCTGCACCATATCGCCACGCCGGAACGCGCCCTCCGCACCGGTGATGCCACCGGGCAGCAGCGAGGCGCCCTTCTCGCGCATGGCCTGTGCCGCACCGGCATCGATCACGATCGCGCCTTCGGTCAGCGGTGCATGCCGCAGCCAGTGCTTGCGGGCCGCCTCGCGGCTGCGCGCGGCGTGGATGCGGGTGCCGAACAGGCGGTCCTGCGCCAGTGCACGCACCACGTCGCTGCTGCGGCCGTTGAAAAGGTAGGTCTCGATGCCGAGACGACCCGCCTTGGCCGCCGCCTCAAGCTTGGTCCGCATGCCGCCGGTACCGGCGCGCGACCCTGCGCCGCCGGCCATCGCCAGCACCTCGTCACTCAGTTCCGGCACGTCGTGCAGTGGCCGCGCATCGGCCACGGTGCGCGGGTCCGCGCTGTACAGGCCGTCGATGTCGGTGGCAATGAACAGTGCATCGGCATCGACCAGCGCGGCCACGGTGGCGGCCAGGTTGTCGTTGTCGCCGAGCTTGAGTTCGTCCACCGACACGGTGTCGTTCTCGTTGACCACCGGCAACGCGCCCAGCCGCAGCAACTCATTGAGCGTGGCGCGTGCGTTGAGGTAGCGGCGGCGGTTGCGCAGGTCGTCGTGGGTCAGCAGCACCTGCGCCACGGGGCGCTCGAAGAAGCGCTGCCAGAGCCCGATCAGCTGGGCCTGACCGAGCGCGGCCAAGGCCTGCCGCGCCGCCATCGCCGCACCGGGTTCATCGGCCCGCGGCAGGATCGCGCGCCCCGCCGCAACCGCACCGGAGGAGACGATCACCACCTCACGCCCGGCCAGGACGTTGGCGGAAACAAACTGGGCCAGGCCCAGCGCGTGGCGAGGTGACAGGCCGCCGCCATCGGCAGCCAGCAGGCTGCTGCCGACTTTCAGCACCGCACGCCGCCACGGCGGCAGCGCTTGTTCGGGGAACGGCGAGGCGACGTGGGCAGCGTGCTGGATCATCGGTCAGGCTCTCAGCGGGTGTTCCATTCGTGCACGGTCAGCGCGGAGGCCTGCATCGTCACCAGCGGATCGGTGGCGACGATGGCCTGCGCCTGCGCCAGGCTGTCCACGTTGCACAGCACATAGGCGCCACCGCTGCCATCGGCAAAGCCGCCGGTCAGCTGCAGCTTGCCCTGTGCCTGCAACGCATCGAGAAAGTCACGGTGCGGCTGCACGGCGGCGGCGTTGAAATCGGGCCGGCGCATGGCCAGCACCAGGTAGACGGTGCCGGCCATCAGGACAGCGCCTGCCAGCGCGCGTGCAGTTCGTCCAGGCGCAGGTCGGCGGCCGAACCCGGCGATACGCGTGCGGCCAGGCTGCCTTCCGGGGTACGCCCCTGCCCTGCGCTGTCGGCACCGGCGGCAGCAGCCTTGTAGGCCTCGCGGAACGGCACACCGGCCACGGCCGCTTCCACCGCCACATCGGTGGCGTACATGCCCGAGTCGATTGCCGCGCGAACCTTGTCGTCGCGCCATTCCAGGTTGGCCAGCAGCGCCGGCAGCAGTTCCAGCGCCGACAAGCCGCGACCGAAGCCGTGGAAGATGGCGCCCTTGGACGACTGCAGGTCGCGGTGATAGCCCGACGGCAGCGACAGCAGCTGCTCGATCTCGGTACGCGCGGCGGCGACGCTGGCGTGGGTCGCGCGCATCAGCTCGATCACGTCCGGATTGCGCTTGTTGGGCATGATCGAACTGCCGGTGGTGTACTGCGCCGGCAGCGCGACGAAGCCGAACTCGGCGCTGGTGAACAGCGACAGGTCCCAGGCAATGCGGCGCAGGTCCAGCGTGGCGCCGCCCAGCGCTTCCAGCGCGGCCAGTTCGAACTTGCCGCGCGACAGCTGCGCGTAGATCGGCGAGATCTGCATGCGGGCGAAACCGAGCGCGGCCGTGGTGTGCTCACGGTCCAGCGGCAGGTTCACACCGTAGCCGGCAGCCGTGCCAAGCGGATTGGCGTCGACCAGCGCATGGGTGTCGCGCGCGCGGATGGCGTTGTCGATGAAGGCCTCGGCCCAGCCGGCCCACCACATGCCGGCCGAGGACACCACGGCACGCTGGATGTGGGTGTAGCCGGGGATCGGCAGATCCTTCTCGGCCTGCGCACGGTCCAGCGCGACCTTGGCAACCTCGGCGCTGAGCTGGGCCACACGCTGCAGCTTCTCCTTCAGCCAGAGGCGGGTGGCGACCAGGATCTGGTCATTGCGGCTGCGGCCGGTGTGGATCTTGCGGCCGGCATCGCCGAGGCGTTCGGTCAGGCGCGCTTCGATCGCCGAGTGACCATCTTCGTATTGCGTGTCCAGCACGAAGCGGCCTTCACGGAAGTCCTGCGCCAGCACGTCGAGCTCGCGCAGCAGGCCCGCCAGCTCATCGGCGCTGAGGATGCCGATGTGCTGCAGGCCCTGTGCATGCGCGGCGCTGGCGGCGATGTCGTGCAGGAAGAATTCGCGATCGAGGATCACGTCATCGCCGGCGAGGAAGGTCTGGATCTGGGCGTCGACGGCGACGCCGGGCTTCTGCCAAAGAAGGTCTGCCATGGGGGCTCCGGAATACGTGTTCAGTGCGGGATCGACGTCAGTTCGTCGATGCCCAGCGCGAGGTTGAGGTTCTGCATGGCCTGGGTGGCCGCGCCCTTCAGCAGGTTGTCCAGGGTCGCCACCACCACCACCCGCTTGCCGCCCGGGGCCAGGGTGAAGCCACCGACCTGCGCACCGTGGCGGCCGGCGATGTGGCTGACCCACGGCGCTTCATCCACTACCTCGATCAGCGGTTCGCCCGCATAGGCCTGCTGGAAGCGCTCGACGATCTGTTCGCGGGTCTGCACGCGGTTCAGCCACAGGTTGGCGGTGAGCGTGATGCCCCGGAAATGCGGCGCGACATGCGGCATGAATTCAACCGCAACGCCCAGCTGGACCGACACTTCACGCTCGTGCACGTGGTTGGTCAGCGCATACGGCATCAGGTTGTCGGCGAGCAGTTCGACGTTGTTCTTGTCCGACGGCGTGGTGCCGGCGCCGGAATAGCCGGACACACCGAAGCACTGCGGCGGGCCGGCCAGCAGGTCCAGCAGCGGATGCACCGCCAGCTGCATCGCCGTGGCATAGCAGCCCGGGTTGCTGATGTGCTTCTGGCCGTTGTAGCGGCCTCGGGTCAGCTCCGGCAGGCCGTAGTACCAGCTGTTGTCGAAGCGGTAGTCGGCCGACAGGTCGACGATGACGGTGTCCGGCTTCGCCGCTTCCAGTGCGGCCACGAACGGTGCGGCCAGGCCGTTGGGCAGGGCCAGGATCACCGCGTCCACGCCCTTGGCGGCCACCGCGTCGGCGTCCAGGTTCTCGTACTGCAGCTCGCCCTGGAATTCCGGATGGTGGTCGGACAGGCGCTGCCCGGCGCGTTCGCGCGAGGACACGAAGGCCAGCTTCAGCCGCGGATGTGCGGCCACCAGCTTGATCAGCTCGGCACCGGTATGGCCACGGGCGCCGACGATGCCCAGGGTGAAAGTCGAATCGTTCATGCGTGGCTGTCCAGGCGGTACTGCAGGTGGCGCTTCACGCCCTGCCATTCCGTATCGATGATGGAGAAGATGACGGTGTCGCGCGGCGTGCCGTCGGCGTGCCGCTTGTGGTTGCGCAGCACGCCGTCCTGCTTGGCGCCGAGGCGGGCGATGGCGGTGCGCGAGGTGAAGTTGAACCAGCTGGTTTCCAGCACCAGGCTGATGCAGCCCATGGTTTCGAAGGCGTGCTGCAGCAGCAACAGCTTGGTTTCCGTGTTGACGCCGGTACGCTGCACGCGCGGTGCATACCAGGTGTAGCCGAGGCTGAGCTTGGGCACGCCGGCATCCAGGTCGTAGAATCGGGTGGTACCCACGATGTCACCCGCCGCATCGAGGATCACGAACGGCAGCACCTTGCCTTCCGCCTGCGCCTGCAGCGCGGCCTGCACATAGTGCTCGACCCGCTCCGGCGAAGGCACCTGGGTATACCAGAGCTGGTCCAGGCCGCTGCCCTCCACGGCGGCGCGCAGGCCAGGCACATGCTCGGGCTGCAGCGGCTGCAGTGTCACGTGCTGGCCGCGCAGGGTGGGAATCGTAGTCCAGTGATCGGAATGGTCCATCATTCAGCCCTGCAGGCTCGGTGCGCGCTGGGCGCAGTGGTCGACATAGGTGCTGATCCGGTCGATGCCATCGGCGCCGTACCAGAACACCTTCCAATGGCCCTGCTTGTAGCAGCCATCGGATTCAGCATAGTAGAAGTGATTGATCGGGTTGCCATTGCGCGAACGCCAGAACAGCTGCGGCGTTTCATCCCGCATCACGTTCCACACCGCGCGGCCGAGGCCTTCACCCTGTGCATCATCGAGCACGGCGAACTTGTCCAGGTACACGCCCTCGGCTTCGTCGGTGAGGATCACCGCGGTGCGGTAGTTCTCGCTGACATAGGCGCGCAGCAGCTTGGTCTTCTGGAAATAGTCAGGCACCAGCGTGCGGCCGAAGCTGGATTCGATCAGGCCCTTCAGTCGTGGCAGGTCCAGCTCGTTCCACGCGGTGGCGCGCAGCACCTTCTCGCCCTTGCGCACCAGCGTGCCCGAGCCCTTGTGGGTGAACAGTTCCTTGGCCAGGTCAGCCGGGCGCGTGATGGACACCGACGATTCCAGCGGCAGGCGGTCGAGCAGATCCTTGATCTGTTCGATCTTCACCTTCATGCCACCGTGGATCCACGGCTGCGCGATCAGGTGGTCGTACTCGGTGGACAGGTTGATCGAATCGATCACGCTGCCCTGCTCGTCCAGCAGGCCGCCGGTGCCGGTCAGGAAAATGATCTTGTACGGCTGCAACTCCTGCACCAGCTCGTTGGCGGCGAAGTCGGCGTTGACGTTGAGGATCTGGCCACCCGCGGTTTCGCCCAGGCTGGTGATGACCGGGATAGAACCGGCGCGCAGGCTGGCCTCGATCGGCGCCAGGTTGACCCGCTTCACTTCACCGACCAGGCCGTAGGTGTCCACGTCCAGGTACTCCGCCTCGAACACGCCACCGGTGATCGAGGTGGCACGCGCGCCGTTCTGCTGCAGGGCTTCGACCAGGCGCAGGTTGGACTGCTGGAACACCCGGCGCACGATCGCCAGTGCCTCCGGCGAGGTCACGCGCAGACCGTTGACGGTCTGCTTTTCGATGCCGGCGGCCGACAGCTCGGCATCCAGCTGCGGGCCGGCGCCGTGCAGCACGATCGGGGTCAGGCCGACTTCCTGCAGGAACGACAGCGAAGAGGTCAGCGCGTCGAGGTCGTCGCGCAGCACCGCGCCGCCGACCTTGACCACGGCAAAACGCTTGGCGTCCAGCTGCGAGAAGCGCTTGAGGTACTGGCTGATCTCCTTCGCGCTGGCCATGCTGGAAAGCAGGCGCACGATGGTCTGGCGGGTCTGGCGGTGAGGCTGGAGGGCAGGAGACATTTCGGTTTCGTCACAGGCGGCGGTCGCCGCGTTGCAGTTCCACCCGGCCAGGGCCGGGCGGCGTTGTGGGGTCGATCAGGCGCCGGCGGCGATGATGCGGTGCACGGCGTCGGTGTAGCGCTGCAGCTGCTCCAGCGTCACGAACTCATCGGCGGTGTGGGCCTGGGCGATGTCACCCGGGCCGAACACCAGCGTGGTGTAGCCAGCAGCGGAGAACAGCGAGGCCTCTGTCCAGAAGTCCACCGCGTTGCCGATCGGCAGTTCCAGCGCATCGGCCACGTCGCGTGCCAGCAGGCGGCGGTTCTCGGCCTCGGCGATGTCACCGGCCGGCAGGCTGGGGCCACGGAAGGTTTCGGTGAACAGTGCAGCTTCCGGTTCGGCAAAACCGGCGAAGGTCGCCAGCAGGCCATCGATGTCCATCGACGGCAGCGGACGGAAGCCGAAGCGCACTTCGGCGGCCGGCGCGATCATGTTGGCCTTGATGCCACCTTCGACGCGACCGATGTTGAAGCGCAGGCCGGTCAGCCCGCCGAAGCGCGCCGAGGCCAGCGATTCCACATGGTCCAATGCGCGGTTGCCCCAGCGCATGGCCTGGTGCAGCGCGCTGGCGGCCGCATCCTGCTTGCCCGACGCGTGCCCGGCGCGGCCGGCGAACTGCATCAGCACCGAACTGATGCCACGGTGCGCCAGAACCGCTTCGCTCATGGTCGGCTCCGCCACCAGCACCGCTTCATACGGCAGGCCACGGGCCAGGAACGCGGCGATGCAGCGCGGATCGTTGGCTTCTTCGTCGCTGGAGAACAGGAACGCGGCATCGCCATCACTGGCGTTGGCCGCGGCCACCAGTGCAGCGGCGGCGCCCTTGATGTCACACACGCCCAGGCCGACCACACGGTCGTCCAGACGCCGCATCACGTGCGGGTCGGCACTCCAGTGCGGCGAATCCGGCACGGTATCCAGATGCACGTTGAACAGGTACTTCGGCGTACCACGCACGGCGTACAGGCTGACCGCACCGGCGCCATGGTCGATCACCTCGACGTTGAAGCCGGGCAGGTTCGCGCGCAGGTAATCGAAGATGCCACCGGTGGTGATCGCACGCGGCGGGTTGCGGGTGTCGAAGGACACCAGGGCCTGCAGGTGATCGAGCGTCTGTTCAAGCATGTGTCTGAATATCCGTAGGGTTCGAAATCGGTAGTGCCGGCCGCTGGCCGGCTCCGCAATGATCCAGCCGTGCCACGAGCCGGCCAGCGGCCGGCACTACCCTCCATCGACGTTGCGAGGCGCCGGCCAGCGGCCGGCACCCCCGTCACAGGTCAACCGCGATTGACCTGCGCATAGACAGTGGAGCTCATTCCGAACAGCTTGATGAAGCCCTCGGCCTCCTCCACGCCCCAGTCGGCCGACTGCGCGTAGGTGGCGCCCTTGGTGTTGAGCAGGTGCGGCGACTTCACCGCCACTGCATCGACGCGGCCGCCGCGGGTTTCCAGCACCACTTCGCCGTTGACTTTGGCCTGCGAGGACTTCAGGAAGGCCTCGATGTCGGTCTTCAGCGGGTCGTGGTAGAAGCCTTCGTAGACCAGCTCCACCCACTTGCGCGCCACGTCCGGCTTGAAGCGGTTCTGTTGCTTGGTCAGCACGGCATCTTCCAGCGCGCGGTGCGCGGCCAGCAGTGACACCAGGCCCGGGGCCTCGAACACGATGCGACCCTTCAGGCCGATCACGGTGTCGCCGGTGTAGACACCGCGGCCAACGCCGTACGGGGCGAACAGCTTGTTGAGCTGGGCCAGGATCTGGTCGCCCGGCAACGCCTTGCCGTTCAGTTCGACGGCTTCGCCCTCGACGAACTTCAGGGTCACGTTCAGCGCCTGCTCCGGCCACTCGCTGCGCGGTGCGCACCAGCCACGGGCGCCCTCGCCCGGCGCTTCCCAACGGTCGATCTCGCCGCCGGACATGGTCAGGCCCAGCAGGTTCTCGTTGATGGTGTAGGCCTGCTGCTTGGCGCGCACGCCGAAGCCACGCTCTTCCAGGTACTTCTGCTCGTAGGCGCGGGTCTGGGTGTGTTCCTTCTGGATCTCGCGGATCGGCGCGATGATCTGGTAGTCACCCAGGGCCTTCACCGCCAGGTCGAAGCGGACCTGATCGTTGCCCATGCCGGTGCAGCCGTGGGCGATGATGTTGGTGCCCAGTTCGGCGGCACGCTTCAGCGCGGCATCGACGATCAGGTAGCGGTCCGAGACCAGCAGCGGGTACTGGCCCTGGTAGCCCTCACCGGCCCACACGAACGGCTTGACGAAGCCTTCCCAGATGGCCGGGCCACCGTTGACGGTGACGTGGCTGGTCACGCCCAGCTCGGCGGCGCGCTTCTCGATGAAATCGCGCTCTTCATCATCCACGCCGCCAGTGTCGGCGAACACGGTGTGCACGTTGTAGCCGCGCTCCTGCAGGTACGGCACGCAGAAGCTGGTATCCAGGCCGCCGGAGAAGGCGAGAACGACATCTTTGTTGCTCATGGGGATCAGGTCCACTTGGGGGATGGGAATTCGGTAGAGCCGACCGCTGGTCGGCTGAAATGTTGGATGCGCCGCTGCGGGAGCAGCCGACCAACGGTCGGCTCTACCCCTTGTTTGATTCAGCGCCCGGCAACCGCCGCCATGATCGCCTTCTGCACGTGCAGGCGGTTCTCGGCTTCGTTGATGGCGATGCACTGCGGCGAATCCATCACCGCGTCGGTCGCCTTCACGTTGCGGCGCAGCGGCAGGCAGTGGCTGAACACACCGTTGTTGGTCAGCGCCATCTTCCGCTCGTCCACGATGAAGTGCTTGAACTGGTCGCGGATCGGCTTTTCCGGTTCCCAGTTGCCGAAGAACGGCAGCGCGCCCCAGCTCTTGGCGTAGACCACGTCGGCACCGGCGTAGGCGCTGTCGATGTCATGGCTGATCTTCAGCGAGCCGCCGCTCTCGGCCACGTTCTGCTCGGCCCAGCCCATGTAGCGGTCGTCGAGGATGTAGTCGGCGGTCGGGCACAGCAGGGTCACGTCCATGCCCATGCGGGTGGCGATGGTCAGCGCCGAATTGGCGACTGCGGTGTTCAGCGGCTTGGGGTGGTAGGTCCAGGTCAGCACGTACTTCTTGCCGCGCAGGTCCTGGGTGCCGAAGTGCTCCTGCAGGGCCATGATGTGGGCCAGCTCCTGGCACGGGTGGGTGATGGTCTCCATGTTGATGACCGGCACCGGCGAGTACTTGGCGAAGCTGTTGAGGACGATGTCCTGGCGGTCGTAGGCCCAGTCGATGAACTTGGGGAACGCACGCACGGCGATGATGTCGCAGTAACGGCCCAGCACCTTGGCCACTTCAGCGATGTGCTCTTCGGTATCGCCGTCCATCACCGTGCCGAGGTTGAACTCGATCGGCCACGCATCCTTGCCCGGCTGCAGCACCACCGCGTGGGCACCCAGCTGGAACGCACCCAGTTCAAAGCTGGTGCGGGTGCGCATGGACGGATTGAAGAACACCAGCGCGATCGACTTGCCCTTGAGCTGGTCGCCGAGCTTGTTGCGCTTGAACAGCGCGGCCTGGGTCAGCAGCGCGTCGAGCTCGCTGCGGCTCCAGTCCTGGGTGTTCAGGAAGTGCTTGGGGGACATCATCTTTCCTTGCGTGGCGGCGCCGGGTTCGACGCGGTGGAAGGGAAAACAGGAAGCAAAGGTGGTACGAAAAGGTTGCAGTTGCAGCTTTCATGACGCGGAAACGAAAAAACCCAGCCGGCGGGCTGGGTTTTTTTCGGACGAACAGCAAAAAGCTCCGGTTACCCAGCGAGGATGTGGGGTTCCGGTCGACGCGCACGCGAGGTCATGCCCGACGCCTGTCGGGCTGCGCTGCTGTCGTGCTGGAAGTCGGTGAGCTTCATGGTCATCCATCTTTGCATGCGGCCGGGGCCGACGCAAGGGGCCGGGGTCGCAGAATCAGGGATTGCCGGCGGCGCCCTGCTCGGGGCCGACCCAGGGGGTGATCGACACCCGGATCTTGAGCCGGTTGCCGGGATCTTCCGGCAGCCGCGAGCGGTACTTGGTGCCCTTGTAGACGTAGTCCACGTCGTAGGCGATGGGCCGGCGGAATTCACGTCCCACCGGCACGATGCGACAGTCGCGGGTCAGCATCGGACCATTGTTGGCCGGTGCCGGCGCCGGGGCCGGTGACTCGGCGGCGGTGTCCTCGGAGACCTCTTCATCGCTGCGCTTGAACATCGAGCGTACCGAGTCCCAGAAGCGGCTGATCCGGCCCTTGTCCTCGACCGGCTCCTCACCAGTGACATTGACCGGCGCCAGGGTCCGGGTCGAGACCGGCTCGCAGTGTTCTTCGGTACGGGTCGCGCGCAGGGTCTGGAACACGGGTTCGACGTTCAGTACCTGCGCGTAGTCGAACTTCACGTTCTCCACGATCACCACCCGGTTGCGGGGCTCGGCCTCCTGCGCCTGGGCCACGGCGGCCAGCGCCGACAGGCAGGCCAGGGTCAGCAACGCGGTGGATTTCATTGGCGAAGGGAGCAAGGACACGGCAATAGTGTAGGCAGTGGCGAGCGCAAGGGGCTGAACATTACCCGTCCACGCTGCTCCTGCCCACCCCACCCTGGTTGGACCCGGCGTCCACCGGTGGCAGGCGGTGCCCCCAAAGGGGGCCGACACGTTCTAAAATCACAGGCTTGTCCCCCAGCCACAGCCCCATGACCCTGCGCCTGCACAACAACCTGACTCGCCAGCTCGAACCGTTCACCCCGCTCGACCCGGCCTGTCCGACCCTGTATGTGTGCGGCCCGACGGTCTACAACTACGTGCACATCGGCAACGCCCGTGGCCCAGTGGTGTTCGGGGTGCTGGCCGATCTGCTGCGGCGCCGTTTCGGTGGCCTGCGCTACGCGCGCAACATCACCGACGTGGACGACAAGATCAACAACGCCGCGCGTGAGCAGGGCGTGCCGATCAGCACCATCACCGACAGGTTCGCCGCCGCCTACCGTGAAGACATGGCCGCGCTGGGCGTGGTGCCGCCGGACATCGAGCCGGAAGTGACCGCGCACATCCCGCAGATCATCACCATGATCGAGCAGCTGATCGCCAATGGTCATGCCTACGCCGCCGAAGGCCACGTGCTGTTCGCGGTGGCCAGCTTCGAAGGCTACGGCAAGCTCTCGCGCCGCGACCCGGAAGAGATGCTGGCCGGCGCCCGCGTCGACGTGGCCCCGTACAAGCGCGACCCAGGCGATTTCGTGCTGTGGAAGCCGTCCAGCAACGACCTCCCTGGCTGGGAGTCTCCCTGGGGCCGTGGCCGCCCGGGCTGGCATATCGAATGCTCGGCGATGGCCGCCGCCCACCTGGGCGAGACCATCGACATCCATGCCGGCGGCGTCGATCTGCAGTTCCCGCATCACGAGAACGAGCTTGCGCAGAGCGAATGCGCCCACGGCGGCAAGATCTTCGCCCGCTTCTGGCTGCACAACGGCATGCTCAACTTCGGCGGCGCCAAGATGAGCAAGTCGCTGGGCAACATCGAACGCGTGCACGACCTGGTCCGCCAGCACCCGCCGGAAGCGCTGCGCCTGGCCCTGCTGTCGGCCCACTACCGGCAGCCGCTGGACTGGTCCGATGGCCTCATCGAGCAGTCGGTGCGCACCCTGGACCGCCTGTACGGCACCCTGCGCGAGCTGGCGTCGGTCGAGGCGGTCGTGGCGATCCCGGCCACGGTCGAGGCGACTCTTGATGACGACCTGAACACCCCGCAGGCACTGGCCGAAGTGGCCCGCATCGCCGCAGATGCACGCCGGGCCACCGACCCGGCCGAACAGGCGCGCCTGAAGGGCGAACTGCTCGGTGCCGGCCTGGCCCTGGGCCTGCTGCAGGCCGATCCAGCGCAGTGGTTCGGCACCGCGGCCAGCGATGATGGCGAAGATGCCCGCATCCAGGGCCTGATCGACGAGCGTGCCGCCGCCAAGCAGGCACGCGACTTCGCCCGTTCCGACGCCATCCGCGACCAGCTGGCCGCCGAAGGCATCGTGCTGGAAGACACCCCGCAGGGCGTGCGCTGGTCACGCAAGCGCGGCTGACCCACCCTGCCCCGTGGCCGGTCCGCCGACCACGCTCCACTGTAGAGACTGTTGTGACCGACTCTCCGTTCCCGCTTGAACCCACCGCCGCCGAGGCCCAGGCCGCCATCGCCGAGGAATTCGGCTTCTTCGGCGACTGGTCCGAGCGCTACCAGTATCTGATCGACCTCGGCCGTAAGCTGCCCGCCTTCCCGGACGAATGGAAGACCGAAGAGCACCGCCTGCTCGGCTGCCAGTCGATGGTCTGGATCGTGCCGGAAGGCAATGCGCAGTCGCTGCGCTTCCACGCCATCAGTGATTCGGCCATCGTTTCCGGCCTGATCTTCCTGGCCCTGCGCGTGTACTCCGGGCGCTCGGCGCAGGAGATCCTGGATACCGAGCCCAGCTACATCCAGGACATCGGTCTGGCCCGCCACCTCTCGCCCACCCGCAGCAACGGCGTGGCGGCGATGCTGGCCTTCATCCGCGAGACCGCGCAGGCCCAGCTGCAGCGCGACCCGTCGTGAGCGAACCCGCCACGGCCGAAGACACCGCGCTGGGGCTGCTGTCCCGGCCCGGTTTCGCCAAGCTGCTGGCCTACCGCATCTTCGCGATGCTGTCCTACCAGGTGGTCGCGGTCACCGTCGGCTGGCACATCTACGAAGTCACCCGCAATCCCTTCTCGCTGGGCCTGGTTGGCCTGGCCGAGGTGCTGCCGTTCTTCTGCGTCGCACCGTTCGCCGGCTATCTGGTCGACCACCTGCCGCGCCGCCGGCTCGGCATGGTCGCCTGCTCCGGGTTGATCGCCACCGCGCTGGTGTTGACCGGCGTGGCCAAGGGCTGGCTGCCGTTCGAAGGCGTGTGGCCGATCTATGCGGCCATTGCGCTGACCGGCATGGTCCGCGCCTTCCTGTCGCCGATCTACAACGCACTGTTCGCCCGCGTGCTGGCCCGTGACCAGTTCGCGCGTGGCGCTGGCCTCGGCGCCGTGGTGTTCCAGGCCGGCATGGTGGCCGGTCCGGCATTGGGTGGCGTGCTGGTCGGCTTCGGAGGCAAGGGCCTGTCCTACGCGGTGGCCACGGGCTTCGCGCTGGTGGCGATGGCCTGCCTGGCCACGCTGAAGGTGGAAGAACCGGTGCATACCGGTCCAGCCGCCCCGATCTTCAAGAGCATCGCTGAAGGCGCGCGCTTCGTGGTCGGCAACCGGATCATGGTCGGGGCGATGGCGCTGGACATGTTCTCGGTGCTGCTGGGCGGCGTGGTGGCGATGCTGCCGGCGTTCCTGCACGAGATCCTGCACCACGGTCCGGAAGGCCTGGGCATCCTGCGCGCGATGCCGGCGCTGGGCTCGGTCTGCGTTGGCCTGTGGCTGGCGCGCCACCCGCTGCACCGCAATGCCGGCCGCGTGCTGCTGTTCGCGGTGGCCGGCTTCGGCCTGTGCGTGATCAGCTTCGGGCTGTCGCAGCACTTCTGGCTGTCCGCGCTGATCCTGTTGTTCTATGGGGCCTTCGATGGCGTGTCGGTGGTGATCCGCTCGACCATCCTGCAGCTGGCCACGCCGGAAGAGATGCGCGGGCGGGTGTCGTCGATCAACGGCATCTTCATCAGTTCGTCCAACGAACTGGGCGCGTTCTATGCCGGCACGATGGCAAAGCTGCTCGGCCTGGTGCCGGCAGTGGTGCTGGGTGGGTTCGCGGTGCTGAGCGTGGCCGGGATCACGGCGTGGAAGAACCCGACGTTGCGGAAGCTGAATCTTCGCGACCTGCAATAGAGCGGATTTCCGCGCGCCCACGCGCCGGTAGCGCCGGGCCATGCCCGGCGGGCTCTTTCCGTGACCGCGGTGGGGTGTCGCTTTTCTTTTCGCGCGAAAAGAAAAGTAACCAAAAGAAACGCGCCGCCATCCGCGAGCCGGCGCTACGCGCCGGTGCCCTGTACTCCTCGGTGAATCAGGGGACGGCGCCGAACTCGCTGCGCTCAAACAGCGGCGCCTCTTCGCCCCTGAATCCCCTGTGGTGCTCGGCTCGCTACAAGGCGGACCCAACAGCCGCGAGCGCACGCATGACCGCCCTTGGTAGAGCCAAGCCATGCTTGGCTGCTTTTGCTTTTGCTCTTCTTTGCCCGCGCCTTCGACCCGAGCCGGGCACGGGCTAGGCTTTACAGCAACCGCGCACACAGGCTCCCTCCTATACCCGGAAGGCCCCGTTCTACCCAGCCAACCACACCCAACAAAAAACCCGGCCGAGGCCGGGTTTTTCGCATGACCAGACAACGATCAGGAATCAGTCGCCCTGCTGCTTCTGCAGGTGCTCCCAGCGCTCCTGGGCGTCGATGGTGCGTTCGGCGGTCAGGCGCGCTTCCAGGCGCTCCAGGCCGATTTCTTCGCCGGTGTCGACGCAGTAACCATAGTCGCCCGCTTCCAGGCGCTTGAGGGTGCTGTCGATCTTGCCGATCAGCTTGCGATAGCGGTCGCGGGTACGCAGTTCCAGCGAGTTCTCGGTCTCGCGGGTCGCGCGCTCGGCTTCGTCGCCGATGTCACGCACTTCCTCGCGCAGGTTCTCGATGGTCTGCTTGGACTCTTCCACCAGGTCCGCGCGCCAGTTCTGCAGGCGCTGACGGAAATACTCCTGCTGCAGCGGGCTCATGTATTCCTCTTCCGAGGACGGCTTGTAGCCAGCCGGCAGGATCGGGCGGCCGGTGGCCTCGTCGGTCTTGTACTCGACCACCTTGTACTTGCTGCGCGGGGCCGGTGCCGCCGAGCGGGCGGCGACGGCCACGGCAACCTTGCCGACAGGGCGCGACACGGTCTTCGGGGCGGAATCGGATTTCACGGCGGTTTTGGCAGGCGATTTCGAAACGGGCACGGGATTCTTGGATTGCGGGGCCTTCGAAGCAGCAGGAGCGGCGGCCGGGGCCGGCTTGGGGGCCGGTTGGGCTGCTGCCACTGCCACGGTCTTGGCCGGGACAGGCTTGGCCGGAGCCGGCTTGGGGGCAGGCTTCGGTGCGGACTTCACTACGGGGGCCGGGGTCGGCTTTGCGGCCGGCGCGGCAACATTCTTGGTGACTTTCTTTACAGCGGCAGGCGTGGCCACCGGTTTAGCCGCAGCAACCTTCTTCGCTGCAGGTTTGGCGACCGGCTTGGCCGCAGCCTTCTTCACCGCCGCCTTCGGCGCCGGCTTGGCTGCTGCCTTCTTCGCCACCGGCTTGGCGGCGGCCTTCTTCACCGGCGCGGCCTTGCTGGCGGCTTTCTTCACCACCGGCGCCTTCTTGCTGGCAGCAGCAGGCTTGGCCTTGGCGGGCGCAGCAGCCTTCTTCGCCACCGGCTTGGTTGCCTTGACCGGCGTTTTCTTTGCGGTGGCCTTCCTGGCCGCCGGTTGCGAGGACGCTGCCTTGGTCGCCGGCTTGCTGGCCGGTTTCCTGGCAACGGGCTTTGCCGCCAACTTCTTCACAACAGGCTTGGCGGTTTTCTTGGCGGCCGTTGCGGCCTTCTTTGCAGTTTTTTTAGCAGCCACGAAACGCTCTTCCTTGGATTCCCCGGGGCCCGGGAAAGCGGGCCTTTATAGCCTACCCGACCCGCAGCAGCAACCTCGACCCCCTGCTCCATTCAGTCCTGGAGTCAAGGCGCCCTTGGAGGCAGTCCGACGAACACGGACCGCCTTGCGCGGTACGGAACCTGGCCAGCACCCGAAGGTACTGGTACCGGTCGCAGGCCATCGGCGACATGCGACCAACGGCCCATCCTGCACAAATGCGGCCTTCATGCCAACTGGCATAAGATGACTGGGTGATCTCGCGCCTGCTCATTGCCCTGCTGCGCTTCTACAAGCGCTTCATCAGCCCCCTGCTGGGGCCACGCTGCCGTTTCGTGCCGAGCTGTTCTGAATACGCGATGGACGCCATCTCGCGGCACGGCCCGCTGCGCGGAAGCTGGCTGGCTGCGCGCCGGCTGGGCCGCTGCCACCCGTTCCATCCCGGCGGCTTCGATCCCGTGCCCGAGTCCCCCAACGCCCCCTCTTGCCGTTGCACAGGAAAACACTGACATGTCCTCCACCCTCATCACCAACGCCCGCATGGTCAACGAAGGCCGCACCTTCGACGGCGACCTGCGCATCGAGAACGGCCGCATCGCGCAGATCGGCAACGGGCTGGCGCCGCGCGACGGCGAGCAGGTGGTGGACGCAGCCGGACGCTGGTTGCTGCCTGGCATGATCGACGACCAGGTGCACTTCCGCGAACCGGGCCTGACCCACAAGGGCGACATCGCCAGCGAATCGGCGGCTGCGGTGGCCGGTGGCCTGACCAGCTTCATGGACATGCCGAACACCAATCCGCCGACGCTGGATTCGACCATCCTGGAAGCCAAATACGAGCTCGCGCGCGGCCGCGCCTGGGCCAACTACGGCTTCTACCACGGCGCCAGCAATGACAACCTGGACGCCATCCGTGCGCTGGACCCGAAGAAGGCCCCGGGCGTGAAGGTGTTCATGGGCGCCTCCACCGGCAACATGCTGGTAGACAATCCGGAAACGCTGGACGCGATCTTCCGCGAATGCCCGACGCCGATCATCACGCACTGCGAAGACACGCCGATGATCGACGCCAACCTGAAGGCCTTCCAGGAGAAATACGGCGACGCGCTGACCCCGGACATGCATCCGGACATCCGCTCGCGCGAGGCCTGCATCAAGTCGACCCGCCTGGCGATGTCGCTGGCGCGCAAGCACGGCACCCGCCTGCATGTGCTGCACATCTCCACCGCCGATGAGCTGGCGCTGTTCGAGAAGGGTCCGCTGATCCGCGCCGACGGCAGCCGCAAGCAGATCACCGCCGAAACCTGCGTGCACTTCCTGCACTTCGCGCGTCCGGACTATGCGACCAAGGGCAACCTGATCAAGTGCAACCCGGCGATCAAGGAAGTGTCCGACCGCGAGGCGATCACCGCCGCGCTGGCCGATGACGTGCTGGACGTCCTGGCCACCGACCACGCGCCGCACACCTGGGAAGAGAAGCAGAAGCCCTACGCACAGGCGCCGTCGGGCCTGCCGCTGGTGCAGTACGCGCTGGTGGCCGCGCTGGAACGCGTGCACGAAGGCAAGCTGACCCGCGAGCAGGTGGTGCAGAAGTTCGCGCATGCGCCGGCACAGCTGTTCGACGTGGAAGAACGTGGCTTCCTGCGCGAGGGTTACTTCGCCGATCTGGTGCTGGTCGAGGAGGTGCCGTTCACGGTCAAGCGCGAGGACGTGCTGTCCAAGTGCGGCTGGTCGCCGTTTGAAGGCACGACCTTCCGTTCGCGCGTGGCCTCCACCTGGGTCAATGGCCAACTGGTGTGGGACGGCAGCGAACTGGTGGGCGAGCCGGCCGGCCAGCGCATGACCTACGACCGCTGATGCGCTCCGCACTTCTGATCGGGGCGCTGCTGCTGGCCGCGCCCCTGTTCACCGCACCGTCGGCGCAGGCACAGGACGGCATCGGCAGCCTGATCGACAGCCGCGTGGTGTTCCCGGCCAGCGCATCGCAGGGCGCACTGGTGATCGGCAAGGTACCCGCCGGCAGCCGCGTGCAGTACGCCGGCCGCCAACTGCGGGTGAGCGGCTATGGCAGCGTGGTGTTCGGCATCGGCCGCGACGAGAAGGGTCCGCTGCGCGTGCAGGTGCAACGCCCTGATGGTGGCAGCGAGACCGCGACCATTGCGGTGACCCCGCGCGACTGGCCCACCGAGCGGGTCAACGGCGTGCCGCCGAAGACGGTCAACCCGCCGCCGGCGATTGCCGAGCGGATCAAGCGCGAACAAGCACAGGTGACCGCCGCGCGTGCCCGCGATGACGACCGTACCGACTTCACCCAGACCTTCATCTGGCCGGTGCAGGGCCGCATCAGCGGCCGCTTCGGCAACGCACGCGTGTACAACGGACAGCCCGGCGCAGGTCATTCCGGCATGGACATCGCGGTACCGACCGGCACGCCGGTGAAGGCGCCGGCCGCCGGCATCGTCACCTTCGCCGGCCCCGACCTGTACTTGACCGGCGGCACGCTGCTGCTCGACCACGGTTTCGGTGTCAGCTCCAACTTCCTGCACCTGTCGCGCATCGACGTAAAAGTTGGCGACCGTGTGGAACAGGGCCAGGTGATCGCTGCGGTCGGCGCAACCGGTCGTGCCACCGGCCCGCACCTGCACTGGGGCATGAACTGGTTCGATACCCGTATCGATCCGTTACTGGTGCTGGAACGGAAGTAACGCGCGACGAACGGCCGCCGGGCATGGCCCGGCGAGCGCAGCGGCATCAGCCGCGCGCGGCCCACCACACGCGCAGCAGCGTGCGTACCGGCGTGGCTTCGATCGGCTTGCCTGCCGCCTGCGCGGCAACGCGTGCACGCGCCAGGCTGGACCACACGCGGCGCGGGCGCGGGCCGGGCACGCGGCTGCCCCAGCCCTTCAACAGATGCTGCGCCCAGCGCTGTGCGGCCGTGCTGGCATCACCGTCCAGCAGGCTGCGCGGCACACCGGCTGCGCCGGCATCCTGCAGGCGCTGGGCCAGAGTCTGCAGCTGCACTGCGCGACCGGCGCCAGCTCGCGGCTTGTCCGCGAACAGGGCTGCCTCCACCGCGGCCACGGCCTCTGCGTAGTTCGCCAGCGCGCGCTCGGCGCCGGCCGCATCCAGCGCGACCGTGCGCGCTTCAACCAGATCCGGAAGCGCTTCGGCCAGTTGTGCCCACGGCGCACGCACCGGCTCCAGCAGGCGGCCCAGCGGATGGCGCGAACGATGCGCGGCCCAGCTGCGCAGCTCCTCGCCCCACCACGCCAGCTTGGCGTCGGCCGGCAACGGGTCGCCGCTGGTGTTGAGCATGTCGTCGAATTCCTGCAGCAGCGCGAACCACGCCACCGCAAGCTCGCGTTGCGATTCGGCCACGAACGGGGCGGCCACCGACCATTCCGGCCAACGGCTGCGCCACTTGTCGAGGAAACTGTCCAGCGCGGTACTGCTCACTACGTGATTCCTTACGGCTGGGCCGGGGCTGCCGGCCGGGTCGGCCAGAGGCTGGCCAGTTGCAGAAGTTCGGCGTTCTCGACCAGCACGTCGGCCTGCCAGGCCAGCGGATCGTCGCTGTGCAGGCGATAGCCCCACAACGCCGCCACCGACGGCATGGCCGCGGCACGCGCGGCGATGATGTCGCGCTCGTCGTCACCCACGTACACGCAGTCTTCGGCGGCAATGCCGATGGCCTGCGCGGCGTGCAGCAACGGCAGCGGATGCGGCTTGCGTTCGGCCAGGCTGTCACCACCCACCAGTACCGCACAGCGCTGCTGCCAGCCGTGCTGCGGCAGGATCAAGCGCGCCAGGTATTCAGGCTTGTTGGTGACAATGCCCCACACCGTACCGGCATCGTCCAACGCGGCGAGCATGCCGGCCACGCCATCAAACAGCACTGCGTGCTGGCCGATCAATGCTTCGTAGCGCTGCAGGAATTCCGGGATCAGCGCGTCACGTGCGGCAACGTCCAGTTCCGGGAACGCAGCCGAGACCATCGCCCGCGAGCCCTTCGACACCACGGGGCGCAGCGCGGCCGGATCGATGGGTGCGCGTCCACGCTCGGCCAGCATCGCGTCGCAGGTGGCGACGAAGTCGGGCGCGCTGTCCAGCAGGGTGCCGTCCAGATCGAACAGCACCGCGCGCGGGAAGCGGGCCGCGGTCATGCCGGCTTGACCGCGTAGGCCAGGTAGTTGATGTCGGTACGGCTGCTCAGGCGGGCCTGGTTGCGCCAGGGCTCGTAGGCCATGCCGCTAACATCCACCAGCTGCATGTCGGCCTCGCGCAGCCAGCGCGCCAGCTCGGCAGGCTTGATGAATTCCTGGTAGTGGTGCGTGCCCTTGGGCAGCAGCCGCGCCACGTACTCGGCGCCGACGATCGCCACCGCGAAGGCGGCGGCGGTGCGGTTGATGGTCGACAGGAACAGGTGGCCGCCCGGCTTCAGCAGGCGCTTGCAGGCCTCGATGATCGCGCCCGGGTCGGGCACGTGTTCGAGCATTTCCATGCAGGTGACCACATCGAAGCTGCCCGGCTGCTCGGCGGCCAGATCTTCGGCAGCCTGCACCCGGTAATCGACCTTGGCGCCGCTTTCCAGCGCATGCAGGCGCGCGACCTTGACCAGTTCCGGGGCCAGGTCGATGGCGGTGACGTCAGCACCGGCCTGGGCCAGCGCTTCACTCAACAGGCCGCCACCACAACCGATGTCGAGCACGCGCGCACCGCGCAGCGGCACGCGATCGGCCACGTACTGCAGGCGCACCGGGTTCAGCGCATGCAGCGGCTTCTGCGGGCCGTCAGCGTCCCACCAGCGGTTGGCCAGCGCGGCGAACTTGTCCAGCTCGGCCTGATCGAAATTGGAGGAAGCGTGGGGGGCAGTCATGAGGGGTCCTTGCGGCGCCGGGGTTCAGGCGCGGATATGACGGATGCGCTCGCGCCACTGGCGCGCGTTGGCGATGATGCCCGGCAGGTCCATGCCGACCAGCTCGCGCTGCACCAGCTTCGGCTTGCCGGCAATCCAGACGTCGCTGACCTGCTGACGGCCGGTGGCGTACACCAGCTGCGACAGGACGTTGTGCAGTGGCTGGGTTTCCAGCGCGGACAGGTCGACGCAGACCAGATCGGCCTGCTTGCCGACTTCGATGGAACCGATGCGGTCGCCGAAGCCCAGTGCGCGGGCGCCACCCAGGGTGGAGGCGCGCAGCGTGGTCGCCGCATCGAGCGCGGTCGCATCGTCGGCCACGGCCTTGGCCAGGATCGCCGCGGTGCGGTTCTCGCTGAACATGTCCAGGTCGTTGTTGCTGGCGCAGCCATCGGTGCCGATCGCCAGGTTCACGCCGGCGCGCTGCAGGGCGCAGGCCGGGCAGAAACCGGAGGCCAGCTTCAGGTTCGATTCCGGGCAGTGCACCACGCTGACGCCACGTTCGGCGCACAGGTGGATTTCCGCATCGGTCAGCTGGGTCATGTGCACCGCGATCAGGCGGTCGTTGACCAGGCCGAGCCGATCCAGCCGCGCCAGCGGGCGCTGGCCGTGCAGCTTGATCGAATCGTTGATCTCCTGCGCGGTCTCGTGGGTGTGCAGGTGCACCTGCATGTCGAGCTGGTCGGACAGCATCCGCACCCGCTCGAAGTTGGCATCGTTGACCGTGTAGGGCGCATGCGGCGCGAACGCGGTGCCGATCAGCGGATCGGTGCGCCACTGGTCGTGCAGTTCACCGGCCTTGGCGAAGTATTCGTCATCGGTCTTGGCCCAGGCGGTGGGGAAATCGATGATGACCGCGCCCACCAGCGCGCGGAAACCGTGCTTCTTGTAGACCGCGGCCTGCACGTCGCCGAAGAAGTAGTTCTCGTTGGCACAGGTGGTACCGCCGCGCAGCATCTCGGCGATGGCCAGAGTGGTGCCGTCGGCAACGAATTCGGGGCCGATCACCGCCGCTTCCACCGGCCAGATGTGCTGCTGCAGCCAGGTCATCAGCGGCAGGTCGTCGGCGACGCCGCGCAGCAGCGTCATCGGGTTGTGCGTGTGCGCATTGACCAGGCCCGGCATCAGGGCAGCCTCGGGGCGGCTCACCACCTGGGTGGCGCGGAACCGCGCGCGCGCCTCGGCACGCGGCAGGATGGCCACGATTTCACTGCCACGCACGGCAACGGCATGGTCTTCCAGCACCACCGCGTGCGGCTCGATCGGAACGACGTAACCGGCTTCGATGAGCAGGTCGCAGGCTTCGGGGAGGTGCGGGCTATCGCTCATGCGGGCTCACTGGCTGTGGGGCGAGATACTTCTGGGGGACACGCCCCTGAGTCAGGGGCTGCCGCGAAGCGGCGGGGTCTGGAGACTCGTGAAGCGGGGCCCATGATCTGCCGAAGCAGATCATGGGAGCGCCAGCGCGGATGCGATGGCGCGTACCCGGCCAGCGGCCGGCACTACCGTAATCCGGCTGCGCCGGATTACTTGACGCGTGCGGAGTATTCGCCCGAACGGGTGTCGACGCGGATCACTTCGTCCTGGTTCACGAACAGCGGCACGCGGACCACGGCGCCGGTTTCCAGGGTGGCCGGCTTGCCGCCGCCGCCCGAGGTGTCGCCACGGACGCCCGGATCGGTTTCGGTGATCTTCAGCTCGACGAAGTTCGGCGGCTGCACGAAGATCGGCTCACCGTTCCACAGGGTGACCACGCAGGACTCCTCGCCCTTCAGCCACTTCTCGGCGCCGCCCATGCCGGCCTTGGTGGCCTGGACCTGCTCGAAGGATTCCGGGTCCATGAAGTGCCAGTACTCGCCGTCGCTGTACATGAAGTTCATGTCGGTATCGACGACGTCGGCTGCATCCAGCGAGTCGGTCGACTTCATGGTCACTTCCTGGGTACGGCCGTCCTTGATCAGGCGGTACTTCACGCGGGTGAAGGCCTGGCCCTTGCCCGGCTTGACGTATTCGGTGTCGATGATGACGGCCGGTTGGTTGTTGACCAGGATCTTCATCCCGTTCTTGACGTCGTTCATGCCGTAGCTGGCCATGCGTAAACTCCTGAGTGGCAAAAACGCCGCGGGTGCGGCGAGCCGTTAGAATGGAAAGCCCACCGGATGCCGGTGGGCGACTGTTTTTCTGCCCCCATGATAACCGCAGGCCCACTCTCCATGCAGCTTTCCGCCTTCCCACGGCCCCAGTCGCCAGGTGCGCCCGCGCGCTGGCAGCAGCTCTGGCGCCAGGCGCTGCGCGACCCGCACGCCCTGCTGGCCCGGCTGCAGCTGGACCCCGCCGCGCTGGGCGTCTCGGAGGCGGCCATGGCCCAGTTCGCGCTGCGCGTGCCCGAGGGCTTCGTGGCCCGCATGCGCCCCGGCGATGCGGCCGACCCGCTGCTGCGCCAGGTGCTGCCGATCGACGCGGAAATGCACCCGGCGCCCGGGTTCAGCTTCGATGCGGTGGGCGATGGCGCCGCCAAGAAGGCCACCGGCGTCATCCAGAAGTACCGTGGCCGCGCCCTGCTGGTCGCCACCGGCAGCTGCGCGATCAACTGCCGCTACTGCTTCCGCCGCCACTTCGACTATGGCGCGGAGAACGCCGCCAAGGGCGGCTGGCAGGAGGCCGTAGCCGCCATCGCGGCCGATCCGGACATCGACGAGGTGATCCTGTCCGGCGGTGACCCGCTGTCGCTGGCCACGCACAAACTGGTGGAACTGACCGACGCCCTGCGCCAGATACCGCACATCCGCCGCCTGCGCATCCATACCCGGCTGCCGATCGTGCTGCCGGAACGCGTGGACGATGAACTGGTCTCCTGGCTGGGCAGCCTGCCCTGGCCACTGGCAATCGTGGTCCACGCCAACCATGCCAATGAATTCGACGCCAGCGTGGACGCGGCCATGGCGCGCCTGCGTGGCACCGGTGCGCAACTGCTGAACCAGGCGGTGTTGCTGCGCGGGGTCAACGACAGCGTGCAGGCCCTGCAGGACCTGAGCGAGCGCAGCTTTGCTGCTGGCGTGCTGCCCTATTACCTGCACCAGCTGGACCGGGTCGAGGGCGTGGCCCACTTCGAAGTGGACGACACCCAGGCCAAGGCGCTGATTGCCGGCCTGACCGCACGCCTGTCCGGCTACCTGATCCCCAAGCTGGTGCGCGAACTGCCCGGCGACCCAAGCAAGCGCCCGCTGTAACAAAAAAGGGGACGGAGGGAATTAAGTCGCTTATGCATTTGCGACTTAATTCCCTCCGTCCCCTTTTTTGGGGTCAGACGCCCGATTCGATCATCCGCACCACTTCGGTCGCGGTCACCGGGTGGCTCAGCCAGTAGCCCTGGCCAAGGTCGCAGCCGCGCTGCGCCAGCAGCTCGAACTGTGCCTGCTGCTCGATGCCCTCGGCCACCACGGTGATGCCCAGCGCGTGGGCCATGGCGATGATCGCCGTGGTCAGCGCAAGGTCGTCGGGATCGCGCTGCATGTCGGCAACGAAGCTCTTGTCGATCTTCACGCCGTCCACGGGCACCTGGCGCAGATGACTGAGCCCGGAGAAGCCCGTACCGAAATCGTCCAGCCACACCTTCACGCCGGTGCGGTGCAGCTTGTCCAGCAGCTGCGCGGCAACCATCTCGTCGCCGATCACGGCGGTTTCGGTCAGCTCCAGGTGCAGGCGCGACGCCGGCAGCCCGGACTCATGCAGGCACTGCGCGACCAGTGCCGGCAGTTCGCCGCCACGCAGCTGCCGCGGTGACACGTTGACCGACACGAACAGCTCATCGCCCGCTGCCCCGCGCGGCCACTGCGAGGCCTCCATGCAGGCCGCACGCAGCACCTTCGGGCCGATGATCTCGATCAGGCCACTCTGCTCGGCCACCTCGATGAACACCGAGGGCGGGATCGTGCCCAGGGTCGGATGCTGCCAGCGCAGCAGTACTTCAACGCCGACCATGCGGCGGTCGCGCATGCGGAAGATCGGCTGGTAGGCCAGGCGCAGCTCACCGCGCTCCCAGGCGCCGCGCAGCTCCTGTTCCATATGCACGCGACGCTCGACCGCATGGTCCATCGCCCGGCTGTAATAGCGATAGCAGTTCTTGCCGGCCATCTTCGCCTGGTACATGGCGATGTCGCCGTTCTTCAGCAGCGTGGTCGCATCAGCAGCATCGTCGGGGAACAGGGTCACGCCGATCGAGGTGCCCAGGAACAGTTCCCTGCCCTGCACCACCAGCGGCTTGCCCAGCTCGCGCACCAGCACTTCGGCCAGCAGCCGCGCGTTGGCGGCCACGTCGCCATCTCCGACCAGGATCACGAACTCGTCGCCGCCGAAGCGGGCCAGCAGGGCTTCATCGCCCCCGGCCTCGGTGACCGCGCGGCCGATACGCTGGGCGAACTGCAGCAATGCCTCATCGCCGGCCTCGTGGCCAAGGGTGTCATTGACCCGCTTGAAATCGTCGATATCGGCGAACAGAAGGCCCAGCCGGTGATTGGCGGCACGGGCCGCCATCAACCGATGATCAAGCGCCTCGCGGAATGCCAGCCGGTTGGTCAGCCCGGTCAGCGCGTCGGTATAGGCCATGCGCCGCACTTCGCGGTCATGGCGTGCGATCGCATCGCGCATCCGGGCGAAACCGCGGACCAGTTCGCCGACCTCGTCGTCGCGGGTGTTCTCGGCCAGGGGTGTCTGGTAGTCACCGGCCTCGATGCGGCGGGCGGCGACGGCAAGATCACGGATCGGCGCGACCAGGGTGCGCTGCACGTACAGGATCACCACCACGCCGATCACCACCAGCAGGCCCAGCATCAGCAGCAGCCAGCCCAGGTGACGGCTGCCAACCTGCTGCAGGCGCTCGCCCAGGGTGGCGTTGGCCGCCTGCTCGCGCTGCTGCACCTCATCCAGCGCCATGCCGACCCGGACGCCGCCAATGCGCTGGTTGCCGATCATGATCGGCATGGCGTTGTCGAGCACCTTCGGCGATTCCTGCACGACCAGCATCTGCGCGGCCGCGGCCTTGGGTGCCAGTGGATCGGCCATCGGCTGACCGAATCCAGACACCTCGACCGAGCCATCGTGTACCAGCCGGCCGCGTTCATCGAACACCAGTACATAGCGCACCACGGGCTGGCGCGCGGTACTGCGCACCAGTACGCCCACCTGGTCCAGGTCACGGTAGTACAACGGGTTGGCCAGCGCGTCGGACAGCTCACGCGCCATCGCCTCGCCGCGGCTGCGCACGCTGCGGTCGAACAATTCATGGATGACGCCGCCGCTGAGGTTGCGCACCTCGCCCTGCATCGCGGCCTGCCGCCCCAACAACACCGCAAGGATCGCGATCACCACGACCATCGCCCCGCCCATCGCGAGCAGGAACCGGGCCTGCATCCCCGAGCCAAGCCACTTCATTCCACTTCCATCCGCACGCGCGTCAATCCTTGTTTCAATTCATCCAGCCGCTGCTGCGCATGCGCATCGACGCGGTGGAAACCGGAAGTGCCGAAAAACCGATGCAACGCCCCCTGCGCCTGCGGGTCACTGGCCGCCTGCAGCAGGACTTCCTGCAGCCGGTCACGCACCCGCGGGTCGAGGTCGGCGCGCACCATCTCCACCGCCCGCGGGTAGGGTTCGGTGCGCAGCAGCTCGCGGAAGTCGCGCCGGAATGCCGCCGGCACCCGTCGCTCGTCGTTCCAGTCCACGCTGCTCACCGCCCCCACCTCGACCACGCCCTTGTGCACGAACGTAGCGATGTTCAACTCGCTGCGCGCGAACACATACCCCACGCTGTCCCGGCCCGGCATGTCCCACGTACCCGCCAGGATCTGCGGTGACAACCCTTCCTGCAGCAGGGTCATCACCGGCACCAGGTAGGCACTGGTGGACGCCGTGTTCTGCAGCGCCAGGCGATGCCCGCGCAGGTCCTGGATCCGCTGGATTGGACTGTCGCGGCGCACGAAGAACACGGTCTGGTACTCACGCACGCCGTTGCGCTCGGTCAGCAGCAGCGGCCGCGCGCCACTGCGCTGGCCCAGCGCCACCGCCGTGCCCGACGTTTCCGTGACCCAGTCGACCCGCCCCCGCCGCAGATAGCTGGCCATCTGCTGCGGGTCGCGCGCCATCAGGATCCGCCCCTCCTTGATGCCGACGTCATGCATGCGTGCCACCACATAGTCCAGCAACGGCTGCAGCTGCTCGTAATGGGCCTTGGGATCATCGCTGATCCGGCCCAGCACCAGCACCGGGTCCGGTGCTGCATGCACCGTCCCGGCCAGCAGGATCATGACCAGGCTCAGCAGTCCCCTCTGCACTGCCCTTCGCAGACCCGACACAGGCTTCATCCCCCCTGGGTATCCGGACAGACTACCCGAAAAAATGAGAACGTCGTCAGCTGTCCTTGCTGCCCGCTTGTGCCAGTCGCGCCATGCGCTGGGTGTCGGCCAGGATGCCGCGCAGCAGGCGCACTTCCTGCTCGCTCGGCTCGCTGCGCAGGAACAGGCGGCGCAGCTTGCGCATCGCCGATTCCGGCGCGCGGCCCTTGTGGAAATCGATCTCGTCCAACGTGTCGCCGAGCTGGGCGAAGAAGCTCTCCATCTGCTCGTGGCTGGCCGCCTGTTCGCGGAAACCCGGTTCGGCATCGGCAGCCGGCTGCGCGCCCAGCAGCTGCATGCGCGTTTCATAGGCCAGCACCTGCACCGCGGCAGCCAGGTTGAGCGAGCTGAACTCCGGGTCGGACGGGATATGCACCGCCGCATGGCAGAGCTGCAGCTCCTCGTTGGTCAGGCCGGTGCGCTCACGGCCGAACACCAGCGCCACCTCGGCCCCTTCGCCGGCCTTGGCCACCGCACGGGCGGCGGCATCGGCCGGCAGGTACTCCTCCAGCTGGACGCGGCGGGCACGGGCGGTGCAGCCCAGCACCAGGCGGCAATCAGCCACGGCCTCGGCCAGGGTGGCCACCACCGGGGCGTCCCCCAGCACGTCTTCGGCACCGGCCGAGCGGCGGAAAGCCTCCTCGTCCAGTGGTTTTTCGGGGGCGACCAGCACCAGGCGGGCCAGGCCCATGGTCTTCAGGGCACGGGCGGCAGCGCCCATGTTGCCGGGATGCTGGGTACCGACCAGGACGAATCGGAGGCGGGTGGCGGCGGGAAACTGGGACATGAACAGGGAAAAGGTCGAGCTGGACGATGACCAATGGTAAACTGTGCGGCCGGCCACTGCGCCGGACCCGCTCTTTTCCCCCGCCAGTCCATCTCTTCTGCCTTTCCGGGAGCCCACGCCATGCAGAAACCCGCCGTAACCGTCATGGTCAAGGCCGCCCGCCTCGCCGGCAACGTCCTGTTGCGCAACATCAACAAGCTCGAGGCACTGAACGTGGTGCAGAAGGGCCGGATGGACTACGCCAGCGAAGTGGATGCGGACGCGGAAAAGGTCATCGTCAAGGAACTCAAGCGCGCTTACCCGGACTACGGCATCTTCGGCGAAGAAGGTGGCGTGCAGGGCGAGCGCCGCCAGATGTGGGTCATCGACCCGCTGGACGGCACCAGCAATTACCTGCGCGGCGTGCCGCACTACTGCGTGTCGATCGCCCTGGTCGAGAACGGCGAGCCGACCGATGCGGTCATCTTCGACCCGCTGCGCAATGAACTGTTCACCGCCAGCCGTGGCGCCGGCGCCGTGCTGAACGACCGCCGCATCCGCGTGGCCGAACGCAAGGATCTGGAAGGCACCATGATCCACACCGGCTTCGCGCCGCGTGAGCGCAACCGCGCCAGCGCCCAGCTGAAGGCGGTCGACGCCCTGCTGGTGCACGGCGAAGACATCCGCCGCACCGGCTCGGCGGCACTGGACCTGGCCTACGTGGCCTGTGGCCGCGCTGATGCCTACTTCGAAGCCGGCGTGAAGGCGTGGGACATCGCTGCCGGCCTGCTGCTGGTCCGCGAGGCCGGTGGCAAGGTCTGCGACTTCAAGGGCGCGACCCTGGGCCGCATGGACAACCGCGGCCCGGAGACTCACCAGATCGTCGCCGGCAACCTGAAGGTGGCCGAGTCGCTGCAGAAGGTGCTGGTGAACACCGGCTACGCCGCCGAGTTCGACGCCAAGTTCTAAGCGTCCCGGCAACGCGGCTCACTGAAACGGCACCTGCGAGGGTGCCGTTTTCGTTTGTGCGCACGGAGATTCGTTTCCGCGACCGCGGAGGGGTATCACTTTCTTTGCGCGCAAAGAAAGTAACCAAAGAAACGCTCCGCCGGCCGCGAGCCGACGTGCTTCGCACGCCGGTGCCCTGCGCTCCTCGGTCCGTCGAGGGACGGTGCGGGAACTCGCTGCGCTCAGACACCCGCACCTCTTCGCCCTCGTCGGACCTGCGGTGCTCGGCTCGCTTGAAGGCGGACTGGAAGGTCAAGATCAAGGGCAAGGGCAAGGGCAAGGGCAAGGGCAACAGCATCCATGCATGGCGTGCATCTACCGGGTGCAGCTGTGGCATTTGACCTTGAGTCCGCCTTGAGCGAGCCGAGCATCGCAGGGGAATCAGGGGCGAAGAGGCGCCGATGTTTGAGCGAAGCGAGTTCGGCGCCGCCCCCTGATTCGCCGAGAAGCGCAGGGAACCGATGCGCAGCATCGGATCGCGCCCCGGCGGCGTGTTTCTTTGGTTACTTTCTTTGCACGAGCAAAGAAAGTGACACCCCTCCGCGGTCGCGGAAATGACTCTCGCCGGGTCATGGACGGCGCCGCCAATGCGTCGGCGCACAAACAAAAACGCCCGGCGCGAGGCCAGGCGTTCCTGCACTACCGTGGAAGTACGGAGGCTTACGCCACCGTCGACGCCCGCAGCGCGGCGATGCGCTCTTCCAGCGGCGGGTGGCTCATGAACAGCTTCTTCGCCGTCGAACCGGCAATACCGAACGCCGCAATCTGGGTCGGCAGCGTGCTCTGGCCGTGGTTGAGCTGCAGGCGTTCCAGCGCGGCGATCATCTTCTGGCGGCCGGCCAGCGAGGCACCGCCTGCGTCGGCGCGGAACTCGCGATGGCGCGAGAACCACATCGAGATCATGGTGGCGAACAGGCCGAACACCATCTCCAGCACGAACACGATGATGTAGTAGGCGAAGCCACGACCGCCACCTTCGCGGTTGCCCGACAGTGCGCTGTCGATGATGCCGCCGACCACGCGGGCCAGCACGATCACGAAGGTGTTCAGCACACCCTGCAGCAGGGCCATGGTGATCATGTCACCGTTAGCGACGTGGGCGATCTCGTGGCCCAGCACCGCTTCGGCCTCGTCTTCGCTCATGTTGTGCAGCAGGCCGGTGGACACCGCGACCAGCGCATTGTTGCGGTTGGCACCGGTGGCGAAGGCATTGATCTCCGGACCTTCATACACGGCCACTTCGGGCATGCCGATGCCGGCCGCCTTGGCCTGGCGCTCGACGGTAGCCAGCAGCCAGCGCTCGGTCTGGTTGCGCGGCTCGGTGATCACCACCGCACCGGTGGAGCGCTTGGCCATCCACTTGGACAGCAGCAGCGAGATGAAGGAACCACCGAAGCCGAAGATGCCGGCCATGACCAGCAGGCCACTCATCGAGCGCGAGTCCACGCCCAGGAGGGACATCACGATGCTGGCCAGGATCAGCACCGCAAGGTTGGTCGCTAGAAAGAGGGCAATACGGGTGAACATGGGAAATTCCGGCTCGGAAGGGGTCGATATCGATCAATTTGCGGTGCGGTCAGCTTGAATTCAAGCGCCAACCTGACCGACGATTCAGCCAGCATGACCTCCCCCATTCCCTGCGGCCGTTTCGCCCCTTCGCCGACCGGCCTGCTCCACCCCGGATCCCTGCTCGCCGCCTTCGGCAGCTGGCTGCTCGCCCGCCATCACGGCGGCCTGTGGCGGCTGCGCGTCGAAGACGTCGACCCGCCGCGCACCGTGCCCGGTGCGGCGGAATCACAGCTGCAGGCGCTGGCCGCGTTCGGCCTGGGCCACGATGGCCCGATACTCTGGCAGAGCACGCGCGGCGAGGCTTACCAGGCCGCGCTGGATGAACTGCTCGCCAGCGACCAGGCCTTTGTCTGCCACTGCAGCCGCAGCGACCTTGCCGCCAGCGGCGGCATCCATCACCGCTGCGTCGCCCGGCAACCACGACCGGACCCGGCCGTCCGCTTCCGCGTGCCGCCCGGCAGCCTTGTGCACTTCGACGATGGCCTGCGCGGCCCGCAGCAGCAGGACGTGCATGCCGAGGTCGGCGACTTCGTGCTGCGCCGCGCCGATGGCTGCTGGGCCTACCAGCTGGCGGTGGTGGTCGATGACGCCGCGCAGGGGGTGACCGAAGTGGTGCGCGGTGCCGACCTGCTCGACTCCACCGCACGGCAGATCCTGCTGCAGCAGGCGCTGGGTCTGGCGGTGCCGCGCTACTGGCACCTGCCGCTGCTGCTGGATACGCCGGGCCACAAGCTGTCCAAGTCACTGGCGGCGCTGCCGGTGGACAGCGCACGCCCGCTGCCGGTGCTGCGCCAGCTCTGGCAGCTGCTCGGCCAAGCCCCTGAGGCGCTGGCGCAAGCACACGATCTGGACGCGCTGCTGGCTACCGCTCGGCGGGCCTTCGACCCGGCGCGGTTGCCGCGTAGCGACATCCTGTTGCCGGCCGGCGCACTTTCCGCGCCGATGTTGCAGAATCACCCTTCCCCCACCTGATACCCGGACAGCACTCCATGACATCTCGCGTCGCACTGGTCACCGGCGGAACCGGCGGCATCGGCACCGCCATCTGCCAACGCCTGGCCGACCAGGGCCACCGGGTCGCCACCAACTACCGCGACGAGGCCAAGGCCCGCGCCTGGCAGCAGGCGATGACCGAACGCGGCTACAGCGTGTCGATCTTCCCGGGCGATGTCTCCGATCCGGACAGCGCCGAAGCGCTGGTGCGCGCCGTCGAGACCGAACTGGGTCCGGTCGAGATCCTGGTCAACAACGCCGGCATCACCCGCGATACCACCTTCCACCGCATGCGCGCGGACCAGTGGCACGATGTGATCAACACCAATCTCAATTCGGTGTTCAACGTCACCCGTCCGGTCATCGAGGGCATGCGCCGCCGCGGCTGGGGCCGGGTCATCCAGATCAGCTCGATCAACGGCCTGAAGGGCCAGTACGGTCAGGCCAACTACGCGGCGGCCAAGGCCGGCATGCACGGCTTCACCATCTCGCTGGCCCGCGAGAACGCCGGTTTCGGCATCACCGTTAATACCATTTCGCCCGGCTACGTCGCTACCGACATGGTGATGGCGGTGCCGGAGGAGGTGCGTGCCAAGATCATCGCCGACATCCCCACCGGACGCCTGGGCAAGCCGGAGGAAATCGCCTACGGCGTCTCGTTCCTGGTCGCCGATGAAGCCTCGTGGATCACCGGTAGCAACCTGGACATCAACGGCGGCCACCATATGGGTTGGTAAGCCGCGCAGCGGGCCATCGCGGCGAACGCCGCCGGCCCCTGCCAAGAGTCATGCTGCGCAGCACGCAAACCCTTGTTGCGCAACATGATCGCCCCTGAAAGCCAAGCCTGGCGGGGGCTGAGGCGGTTGCAACGGCTGCTGCACTGCGCCATGCTGCGCGTCTACTGTGACGAGTACCGCTTCATGGCTGCGACCCGCATCATCAAGAAGTATCCGAACCGCCGTCTCTACGACACCGAGATCTCCAGCTACATCACCATCGAGGACGTGCGCCAGCTGATCCTGGACGGTGAAGACTTCGAAGTCCGCGACGCCAAGAGCGGCGACGACCTCACGCGATCGGTCCTGCTGCAGATCATCGCCGACCAGGAACAGGACGGCGAACCGATGCTGTCCACCCAGCTGCTGAGCCAGCTGATCCGCTTCTACGGCGATTCCCTGCAGGGCTTCATGGGTAACTACCTGGAGCGCAGCATGCAGGTCTTCCTCGACCAGCAGCAGCAGTTCCGCCAGCAGATGGGCAACCTGCTGGGGCAGACCCCGTGGGCGATGATGAACCAGCTGACCGAGCGCAACCTGGAGTTGTGGCAGGAATTCCAGCGCAACATGGGCACCGGCTTCGGTGGCCCGCGTCCGGGCGGCACCGGAACGGGAACCGGCGCAGGTACCGGCAACAAGCCGAACGAACCGGGCACCGGTACCGGCGGCAAGACCCGCCGCTGAGCTGCAGCATCGGCTGATACGAAAACGGCGCGCCCCTGGCGCGCCGTTTTGTTTGGCATCGCGCCAACGATACGTCAGCGTTTCGCCTTGCACCCCGTGCATACGCGCTCGACCTTGTAACCCTTCGCCTTCAGCTTCTCGACCACGCCGTCGTTGCCCAGCAGGTGCAGCGTGCCCACCACCACCAGCGTACCGCCCTGCCCTGCCTGCAGGTACGGCAGCAGCTTCGGCACCCAGGCGTCATTGCGGCCGGTATTGATGCGCTGATACAGCTGCGGATACTGCTGGCGCATTTCCGCCGCCATCCGGGTCCACAGCACGCGCTCGTCACCGCGGCGCCAGGCGTCGTGCAGCTGGCGTGCCTGCTCGTCGGCCTTGCCGGCCTGGTCCAGCGCTTCGGCCAGCATCTGCCGCTGTTCCTGCAGCGTCATTCCGTCGAGCATGCCGATCTGGGTGTCGATGTCTTCCAGTCCCGCAGTCTTGCGCCCGGTCTTCTGCGCACGCTCCATGAAGTGACGGTCCAGGCCCAGTGCCGGGTCCAGGCCCAGCTTCTGCATCTGCCCGACCGAAATGCTCAGGCCGACAAACCACGGCTTCATCCCCTGCATCTGCGCCAGCGGCAGCTTGTTTTCGGTGGCGAACACCTGCAGCTTCTGCCAGGTCGCAGCATCCAGATCGCGCTTGAGCTCGCTGCCATCGGTGCGGACCGCGGCCTGCACCATGCGGCTGGCCAACTGTGGTGACTGCATGTCTTCCGGCGACAGTTCGAACACGACCCGCTGCGAGGCTTCGAACGCCTGTTCGACATCGGACGACAACGGGTAGTCCTGCGGCTTCAGCAGGTGGAAGGAACCGAGCAGGTAGAGGCGCGAATCGCCCGGGCCGGTCACTTTCCACAGCAACGGCACCGGCGGCTTGGCCGCCGCTGCGCCAGCGGTATCGGCTTGCACGGTACGCGCTGCAACCAGCGGTGCCAGCGCACAGGCCGCCAACAGAACGGTGGCACGCAACAGGGATCTGATCGGCATATCAGCCTTCTCCTTCAGGCAGGTGGTACGCCTTCTCGCCCGCTTCCACACGCAGGTCCAACCGGTTTTCCGGTGGCGCCAACGGGCAGGTCGCGTAAGCGGTGAACGCACACGGTGGGTTGTAGGCATGGTTGAAATCGATGCGCACGGTGCCATCGGCAGCGGGGGCATCGGTATCCAGATAGCGACCGGCCGGATAGCTGCCACGGCCACTGGTGCGATCGGCAAAGATCAGGAACAGCGGCTGCCCCGGCGCACCGATCGCCTCCAACCGCCAGCTGCGGCCATCGCGCTGGAACTCGACCGCGCCGGCATTGGGCATTTCGGTGGTCAGGCCGGTGATGTCGACGATGGGCAGGGTCTTGCCCGGCGGGTGCGCGATGAAGCGCGCCTGCACCTGCCAGTCCGGGCCGCCCGGCCAGTACTCCAGCCCACCGAAATCGCGACGTGCCGGCGCATCGGCGTGCTTGACCCGCAGCGCATCGCGCGGACCGCGGCGGATGATGCTGAGCTGTCCCTTGCCACCATCGAAGGCCAGCAGCGTCGGCTGCGGATCCTTGTCGGTGTCGACACGGATGCGGCCGCGCACCGGCTGCCCGTCCTGGCTGACGTCAACGCCGGCCTCCGGTGTGAACCACCATTGGCTGCCTTCGCGGCGCAGCAGGCCCAGCTTGTCCGGGCCGACCGCCAGGCGGATGCCATTGGTCGCGCCGCTGCCGACGAAGTGGGATTTGTTCTGCAGCCAGTGCAGGCCAACCAGTGCCGTCCAACCATCCGGCCGGGTCAGGTCCTGATAGCGTGCCACCCGCCACTGCTGCTGCTCGGCGGCATAGGACGGATCCTCCGCGGCCGAAGCCGGTGCCGGCGGCGTCGCCGGGCTGCAGGCGGCCAACACCAAAGCAGCCAGCAGGCCGCCCATTCCCCGATAACGCATCGATGCTCCCCTCAACGTCCGCGCAGGAACCAGCGGTCGATCTCCGCCAGCGAAAAACGGGCCCAGGTCGGTCGGCCGTGATTGCACTGGCCCGATCGTTCGGTGATTTCCATGTCGCGCAGCAGCGCGTTCATTTCCGGCACGGTCAGCCGTCGGTTGGCACGCACCGCGCCATGGCAGGCCATGGTCGACAGCAGCTCATCGCGCGCACTTGCCACACGCCGGCTCTGGCCGTGTTCGCGCAGGTCGGTCAGCACGTCGCGCAGCAGCCCTTCCGGTTCGGCATGCGCCAGCAGCGCCGGAATGCTGCGCACGTGCAGCGAACCGGGGCCGGCACGGGTCACTTCGAAGCCGAGTGCGGCCAGCGTTTCGGCTTCGCTTTCGGCGGTGTCGGCCTCGCGCTCGCCCACCGCCAGCGTGATCGGCACCAGCAACGGCTGCGACTGCAGGCCGATGCCATCGTGCGCGTTCTTCAGCCGCTCGTAGCCGATGCGCTCGTGCGCCGCATGCATGTCGACCACGATCAGGCCTTCGGCGTTCTCGGCCAGGATGTAGATGCCATGCAGCTGCGCAATCGCGTAGCCCAGCGGCGGCACGCCGGCATCGGCACTGGTGACCGGCAGTCCGTTCTCGGTCGGCATCGACGGCAACGCAGCACCGCGCTCGGCGCCGGCCGGTGCGGCATACAGCGCGGCATAGGCAGCCGGAGCATCGGCAACCTGCAGCCCCAGTGGCTGTTGCGGGCGCCAGCCTGAGAATCCGCCACCACCACCACCGGAGCCAGCGCCGGGTGCGGGACCGCGCACCAGTCCGAAACCGGAGGCGCCCGCGGTTGATGCCACCGGTGCAGCGGCCGCATCCACCGGATGCACGGCGCCAGCACCGATCTCCTGCGCCGACATGCCGGCACGGGTATCGGCCAGGGCATCCTTCAGCGTGCGGTAGACAAAATCATGCACCAGCCGCGAATCACGGAAACGCACCTCGTGCTTGGCCGGGTGCACGTTGACGTCGACGCGGGTCGGGTCGAGCTCAAGGAACAACACATAGGCCGGCTGGCGGCCGTGGTACAGCACGTCGCCGTAAGCCATCTTCACCGCGTGGGCGACGCTGCGGTCGCGCACCGAACGGCCGTTGACGTACAGATACTGCTGGTCGGCGCTCGCGCGCGAGTAATGCGGCTGCGCGATCCAGCCATGCAGGCGCAGGCCGGCACCACTGTGGTCGACGCGCACGGCCTGGTTGGCGAAATCCTCGCCCAGCGTTTCGGCCAATCGCGCATCGGAATACAGATCGCCCGGCTTGTAGCGGCGCGAGGCCTTGCCGTTGTGCGAGACGCGCAGTTCGACATCCGGCCGCGCCAGCGCCAGCGAGCGCAGCCATTCTTCGATATGGCCCAGCTCGGTGCGCTCGGCGCGCAGGAACTTGCGCCGCGCCGGTACGTTGTAGAACAGCTCACGCACTTCCACCGTGGTGCCCGGCGCATGCGCGCGCGGGGTCACTTCGCCGATCTTGCCGCCTTCGATCTGCAGCGCCGAACCGTGTTCGTCATGTGCGCGGCGCGAGGACAGGGTGAAACGGCTGACCGAGGCGATCGACGGCAGCGCTTCGCCACGGAAACCGAGCGTGGCCACCGATTCAAGGTCGTCCAGATCGGCGATCTTGCTGGTGGCGTGGCGTGAAACCGCCAGTGGCAGCTGTTCCGGTGCGATGCCACTGCCGTTGTCGCGGATACGGATCAGGCGCACGCCGCCCTCTTCAAGATCGATATCAACGCGGCTGGCACCGGCATCGATCGCGTTCTCGACCAGTTCCTTGACCACCGACGCAGGACGTTCGACCACTTCGCCGGCGGCGATCTGGTTGATGAGGATCTCCGGCAACGGCCGGATCGGGCGCGGATGGGTAGCAGACGTCATGCGGGGATGATAACGGAGCGGCCGAGGGTAGAGTCGAGATCCTATGTTCGTGGTCAAGCCTGCTGGAAGCAGGCTTGACCCACCTTCAGCATGGCCGGATCGAAGTTCCGGCCGCTTTTGAAGACACCCCAGGCGATCCTGGCCAGCTTTCTGGCCAGGATGTTGAAGACGGCGGTGCTGGGGTGACCGCGTTTTGACAGCTCGTCGTAGAGCGGTTGCCCCCGGCGACACCGCTTGAGCCCCATGGCGGCCATGTAGAGCATCTGGCGCAGCACTGGCGCGCCCTGTTTGGACAGCCGACGCCGTCCCGTTCTTCCGCCAGACTCGTTGGGCCGGGGATCCAGGCCGGTGCAGGCGATCCACGCGTTGGCGTTGGCCAACGGCCAGCGCGTCATGTAGTAGATCAGGTGAGCGGCGACAGCGGGGCCGATACCAGGGATGGTCAACAGGCGCTTGTAGAGCGTGCCATGCTCTCCATCGCGACCCAAGCGCTGCAGTTCGCTTTCCAGCTCGGACAGCGTCCCAGCCAGAGCGCAGAACAGATCTGACAGCTCCCCGGGGGCACTTTTGCTTACCCCGAAGGATTGCTCCAGGCGCGCGCGTGTCTTTACCAGCGTCTGCCGCTTGCGCAGCAAATCGTGCATCTGCTGCTGCTCATCGGTACGCGGTACGTATTCACGCAGGCGATCGTTCTCCTTCTTCACGTATCGGGCGATCGCTTCGGCGTCCATGGCGTCCGTCTTGCCACGCGAGCCCGTCGCCCGGCCGTAGTGCTTGATCAGACGTGGATTGATCACATAGACAACGTGGCCTGCCTGGCCAGCCATCCGAGCCAACAACTCGTAGTACCGCCCCGTCGCCTCCATGCCAATCCGGCATCGCTGGGGCAAGGTGTTGAGCCACTGGGCTATGCCGGCCCGGGTGTTGGCGATCCTGTCGCCGGCCTTGCGGTCGGCCACTGCCGGTACGAACTCCTTGGAGTCCACGTCCACGCCAATATCGAGAGAATCAGACATTTGTACGGCTCCCAGCTATCTTTAAGGGGCTGGGGTGGTACCGCACCGACGTTAGCTTGCCTACATCGACGATCCCCTTTGGGGGCCGTACGATCCTTTATCGACGTTCGTGTGCGGGATGGGGATCGCTCGACTCGTCTGTCGGCTAGTATCCGCAGATGCATGCTTGACGGTCCCTCCACCCTGGCTCCTACATACCGCGTAGGAGCCGGGAGGAACATACAAGCCATGCTCGACTGACGGGCTACCGGGAAGGCCCAGTCGAGCGCCGCTCGACTCTACAGAAAGCAGTAACCCGCCTTCGGCGGGTTACTTGCTGCCGCCGGCCATGGTGCCGGCGGCGTCGATCTCGGCCTGGGCCCGGGCGGCATACAACGTGCCCGGCGGCGGCTGACGGCTGAAGAACGTGTGCACACCGTCCAGCACCGCACCGGCGATCTTGCGCTGGTAGGCCGGGTCGATCAGGCGACGTTCTTCATCCGGATTGGAGATGAACGCGGTTTCCACCAGCATCGCCGGCATGTCCGAAGTACGCAGCACCGCGAAGTTGGCGCGCTCGATGTTCGGCTTGTGGTTGTTGCCGATCCGCTTCAGGCCGCCCAGCACATGGCCGGCCGCGTCCTCGGACGCCTTCATGTAGCCGCTCTGGGCCAGATCCAGCAGCACGTTGGCGAGCGTGCCTTCGGTCTGCTGCAGGCGCACGCCACCGACCAGGTCGGCCGCGTTTTCCTTGTCCGCCAGCCAGCGGGCGCGCTGCGAAGAAGCGCCCTTGGTCGACAGCACGTACACCGATGAGCCCGTGGCCGAACGGTTTTCCGCCGCATCGGCATGGATCGAAATGAAGATGTCGGCCTTGTTCGCACGCGCCTTCTGCGCGCGCATCGGCAGCGGAATGAACACGTCGCTGTCGCGGGTCAGGTAGGCCTTCAGGCCCGGCGTCGCGTTGACCTGGCGGGCCAGCTCACGCGCTACGGCCAGGGTCACATCCTTCTCGCGCTTGCCGGTCGGGCCGATCGCACCGGGGTCCTGGCCGCCGTGGCCCGGATCGATGGCCACCACCAGGTGGCGCATGCCAGCCTGCATGCGGATGCGCGAGGCATCGCTGGGCATGGCCGGACGCGGTGGCACCACCGTGGTCGGAACCGGTGCAGGCGCTGTGGCCGGCGGCGTGGTTACCACGGCGGCGGTACGCTGGCCGGCAAGGATGGCAGCCGGCGATGCGGACGGCGTACTGCTGGCAGCCGTGCCCGCTGCCGCGACCTGGGCCGGTGCAGTGGACGGGGCCGGGGTCGGAGTGGCCGGTGTGGCAGCCGCGGCGCTGGCCTGCTGCTGTACCTGCGCGGTCAACAGCGCGGTGGCGCGCGCGGCGTCGTTGCGCGACTGCGCGCTCTCGGCCGGCGTCGGTGCGGGCGTGTTGACCGGTGCCTGCGGCTGCACCGCCGGCGTCGCTGGCGGGCGGCTGGCGGCCACGGCCGGGCCATCGCCCGGCCATTCGATCACCAGCTTGGATTCATTGCCTTCGCGCTGCATCTGTGGGCGGAACGGCGCCACCGATTCAGCGAGGTCGAAAACGACACGGAAGGTCCCCGGCACCGGCTGTCCGGTACGCACCGCCGTGACCACGCCCTGCGCGGCCGGCATCTTCAGGTTGCGTATGGCGCTGGAGTCCGGGAAATCGACCACCAGGCGGTTCGGTCCGGCCAGCGACAAGGTCTTGTAACCGCCACTGCCGACCAGCGAGATCTCGGCACGGGTGCCGGTGGCGCCGGTATTCAGCAGGACCTGACGGACTTCACCGGCCCACGCACTGACGCTCGCCAGACTCAGTCCGACGGCGGCACAGATGGCAATGAGACGGTTCCCCGGGCGCATGGCTCAGGATTCAATCACCGCGCTGAACGGAATGCAACACCTTTTTCCTTAATAATCCGTAACCTGCCGGTGTTTGTTCTCGTCAGCCGACAGAAATGGCCTGCAAGTCGCCCCCTTGGGGGAGCCGTTCCAGCCATTCATGTCCGACGTCGCTGGCTCCAGTGAGACGGACGCGACGCCCCTGCCCCTCGATCTCCAGCGCCACCACCAGGTCGGTCGGCGGCAGCGCGCCAGCGCCGCGTTCCGGCCATTCCACCAGCCACAACACCGCGCTGCCCTCGTCCAGTCCGAGAAAATCGAGCTCGCCGGCCTGGCCGATCCGGTACAGATCCAGATGCCAGGCCTCGCCACCGCTGGCCAGCGGATAGCGCTCGACCAGGGTGTAGGTCGGGCTGCGGATCGCCCCCTGCACGCCCAGTGCGCGCAGCAGTGCGCGGGCGGCGGTGGATTTGCCGGCGCCCAGGTCGCCGCGCAGTTCGACCAGCGCCTGCGGCGGTCGGGTGGCGGCCAGCCACTGCCCGAGCAGTTCAGTGGCATCGCTGTCGGCAAGGAAGAAATCGATCATCGGGAAAGTTCCGGGTTGGCCAGTCGCCGCAGCGGCGACAGCAGATCAGTTGGAAGCAGGCCGCGCGCGCCGTCGGCGGCAGCGACGTCGCCGGCAAGCGCATGCAGCAGCGCACCAGCGGCGGCGGCATCGAAGGCGGCCAGGCCTTGCCCACGCAGGCTGGCGATGATGCCTGTCAGCAGGTCTCCCATGCCACCCACGGCCATGCCGGGATTGCCAGCCGCAATCAGTCGTGGCCGTTGCCCCGGCGCTGCGACGATGCTGCCGGCGCCCTTCAGCACCACCACGGCGTGGAAGCGCTCGGCCAGTGCCTGCGCGCAGGTGAAGCGATCGGCCTGGATGTCAGACGTGCTGCAACCCAGCAGGCGCGCGGCCTCGCCCGGGTGTGGCGTAAGGATGGCGTCGGGCAGCGCGCGCGGATCCTGCGCCAGCAGGTTCAGTGCATCGGCATCGACCACCAGTGGCCTGGCGCTGGCCAGCACCCGCGCAAACAGTGCGCGCGCCCATTCGTCCTGGCCCAGACCGGGGCCGATCGCCACCACCCTGGCCTTGTCCAGCAGTGCCGGCAGCGCGTCACCATCTTCCAGTGCATGGGTCATGGCCTCGGGCAGCCGAGCCAGCAACGGGCCGACGTGGTCGCGGCGGGTGCCCAGGCTCAGCAATCCAGCACCCGCGCGCAACGCCGCTTCAGCCGCCATGGCGATGGCGCCGCCGCTGCCATGGTTGCCGCCGACGCACAGCACGTGCCCGGATTCGCCCTTGTGGGTATTGGTGCGGCGCGGCGGCAGCAGGGCCGGCAGGCGCACCTGCGTCCAGAGCTGCGCAGCGGGTGACACGCCCTGCCATGCGGCCGCGGATAGCTGGAGCGGCGCCAGCGCCTTCCGCCCGCAATGGTCCAGTGCATCGCCGGTGTACAGCCCGCGATGCGGCACGATGAACTGCACAGTCAGCGCCGCCCTCACCGCCTCGCCCGGTACGGCGCCGCGGTCGGCATCCACGCCACTGGGGACGTCCAGCGCCAGAACCGGTGCCGCCTGCGCGTTGAGCGCGGCAATCAGCGTCTGAGCCACGCCCTCCGGCACGCGATCGAAGCCCAGCCCGAACAGTGCATCGACCCAGATATCGGCCTCGGGAAGCGCGCCGTCGAAATCGGTGAGGGTGCCGCCGTCGGATGTGAATTCCGATGCTGCACGCTGTGCCAGCGCGGTTGACGGTGGCTTCCCCGGCAAGGCGATCACCGTCACCTCACGTCCGGCCTGCAGCGCATGGCGGGCCAGCACATGGCCGTCGCCGCCGTTGTTGCCCGCACCAACCACCACGCCGATCCGCTGCGCCTGCGGCCAATGCTGCAGCAGGCACTGCCAGGCGGCCTGGCCGGCCTGTGCCATCAGGCCCCAACCGCCCTCGGCGGCCAGCGCCGAGGCCTGCGCATCAAGCGCACGCGCGGCAGCGGAATCGAACAGATCGGCAAGGTTGGCCATGCGGGGATTTTATACTGGTGCACATGTCCCCCGTTCCCGCCCCTGTCGATCCGGCCCAGGCCGTGCAGCGCATCCGCGAACTCGCCCGTGCGCATGGCTTCCAGCGCTGTGGCATCGCCGGCATCGAGCTGGGCGAGGATGAAGCGCACCTGGCCGACTGGCTGGGCCAGGGCCTGTACGGCACGATGGACTGGATGGCGCGCCACGGCACCCTGCGCGCGCGCCCGGCCGAACTGCTGCCCGGCACCGTGCGGGTGATCTCGGTGGGCATGGACTACAGCCACAAGGACGACACCGAAGCCTGGGCAACCCTGGCCGACCCGGGCCGCGCCTACGTGGCCCGTTACGCTTTGGGTCGCGACTACCACAAGCTGATGCGCAACCGCCTGCAGAAGCTGGCCACGCAGATCAACGATGAAGTGGCACCGCTGGGCTACCGCGTATTCGTCGATTCCGCCCCCGTGCTGGAACGCGCACTGGCGCGCAATGCCGGCCTGGGCTGGATCGGCAAGCACACCTGCCTGATCGACCGCCATGGCGGCTCCTGGTTCTTCATCGGCGAGATCTACATCGATATCCCGCTGCCGATCGATGCAGCGGCCACAGCACACTGCGGTACCTGCACGCGCTGCATCGATGTCTGCCCGACCCAGGCCATCACCGGCCCGCAGCGGCTGGACGCGCGGCGCTGTATCTCCTACCTGACCATCGAGCACGATGGCGCCATTCCCGAAGAGATGCGGCCGTTGATCGGCAACCGCATCTACGGCTGTGATGACTGCCAGCTGGTCTGCCCCTGGAACAAGTTCGCCAAGCGTACCGACGAAGCCGATTTCCGCGCGCGCAACAACCTCGATACCGCGCGGCTGGACCAGCTGTTCGCCTGGGATGAAGCCGAGTTCCTGCGCCGTACCGAAGGCAGCCCGATCCGGCGCAGTGGCCATGAACGCTGGCTGCGCAACATCGCCGTGGCACTGGGCAACGCACCGTCCTCTGCCGAAGCGCTCGCCGCATTGCATACCCGCATCGATGATCCCTCGCCGCTGGTGCGTGAACACGTGCAGTGGGCGCTGGGCCAGCACACGGTGCGCTGACGTGCGATCCTGAGCCCCCGTTCCGCCCGCAGCACGCCGTTCCCATGCAGCCACGCAACAACGACATCCTCACCCCCAGCCAGCTCAATACCCTGGCCCGCGACCTGCTGGAAGGCAGCTTCCCGGCGATCTGGGTCGAGGCCGAACTGGGCAGCGTGGCGCGCCCTGCCTCCGGGCACCTGTATTTCACCCTGAAGGACGCACGTGCGCAGCTGCGCGCAGCGATGTTCCGGATGAAGGCGCAGTACCTGAAGTTCGTGCCGCGCGAAGGCATGCGCGTGCTGGTGCGCGGCAAGGTGACGCTATACGACGCCCGTGGCGAGTACCAGATGGTGCTGGACCACATGGAAGAAGCCGGCGAAGGCGCGCTGCGCCGCGCCTTCGAGGAGCTGAAGGCACGGCTGGAGGCCGAGGGCCTCTTCGACCCGGCACGCAAGCGGCCGCTGCCGGCGCACGTGCAACGCCTGGCAGTGATCACCTCGCCCACCGGTGCCGCCGTACGCGACGTGCTGAGCGTGCTCGGCCGCCGCTTCCCACTGCTGGAAGTGGACCTGCTGCCGACCCTGGTCCAGGGCAGCAGTGCCGCCGCGCAGATCACCCGCCTGCTGCAGGCCGCCGACGCCAGTGGCCGCTACGACGTGATCCTGCTGACCCGCGGCGGCGGCTCGCTGGAAGACCTGTGGGCCTTCAACGATGAAGCCCTGGCCCGAGCGATCGCCGCCAGCCGCACCCCGGTGGTGTCGGCGGTGGGACACGAAACCGACTTCAGCCTCAGCGATTTTGCCGCCGACCTGCGCGCACCGACGCCGTCGGTGGCGGCCGAGCTGCTGGTACCCGACCAGCGCGAACTGGCCCTGCGCCTGCGCCGGACTGCAGCGCGCATGGTGCAGCTGCAACGGCATGCGATGCAGCAGGCGATGCAGCGCGCCGATCGTGCCCTGCTGCGCCTGAACGCACAGAGCCCGCAGGCGCGGCTGGACCTGCTGCGCCGTCGCCAGCTCGATCTGGGCCGACGCCTGCATGCCGCGTTCAACCAGCAGCAGGAACGCCGTGCCGCACGCCTGCGCCATGCGGCGGCGGTGCTGCGCGGGCACCATCCGCAACGCCAGCTCGACGCGATGCAGCGCCGCCTGGCTGCCCTGCGCGGGCGCCCGCAGGTGGCCATGCAGCGTCTGCTGGAGCGCGATGCCCTGCGCTTGCGCGGATTGGCGCGTTCGCTGGAAGCGGTCAGCCCGCTGGCGACCGTGGCCCGTGGCTACAGCATCCTGACCCGCAGTGACGATGGTGCCCTGGTGCGGCACGTCGACCAGGTGCAGCCGGGTGACGCCCTGCAGGCCCGCGTTGGCGACGGCGTGATCGAGGTGCAGGTCAAGTAAAGGGGTGTTCGGCAGGGCTGCGCCCTGCACCTGCAGAGGCTTCAAGCCAAGGCAACGTCAACGTCAACGTCAACGTCAACGTCAACGTCAAAAGCGAGCATTCCGTGGGATGGCGGGGCGGTGTCGGAGTGCGGGGACGCTGCAAGTACGTCCCTGTAAGCTTGGCAGCCGCATCCATGCGGCTGACACCCCGCACTCCGACACCGCCCCACCTCTGACAGATTCCGGAGGCTGTTGGTAGTTGTCGACCTTGGTCGACACGGTAGATCCACGCATGCGTGGATGAATCTCCATCGGAATCGAATATTTCGATATCGGAACGATTTGAGCCGAGCATGGCTCGGCTCTACAGAAGAGCGAACAGATTGCGAGAATCTGTCGAAGGCGGGGTGGGTCCGGTTGCGGGGGCGTGAGCCGCATGGGCCCGAGGCATGCCTCGGGCGGGTTGGGCACGACGCCCAACCCCGGTCTTGCCGTGTGCGCAGGACTGCGCACACGAGCAAGCGGCGACCGAGCTTACATGGGTGAGGGCGCTCTGCTTGCGAAGCACTGCTTCGCAAGCGCCCGAACGCCCAGCCGCCAGCGGCTGGGCCGGGCCCCGGAGGGGGACTTGCAGCGGCCCCCGCAACCGGACCCACCCCGCCATCCCACGGAATGCACGCTGTTGCTGTTGCTTCGGCAGGTGCAGGGCGCAGCCCTGCCGAACAACCCTCTACTTTGCCTGCTCGCAGAACTTCTGCCGGTACTCGAGCGCCTTCGGCATCAACGCCTGCAGGTTCTGGATGCGGGTACCCGGGTTGGGATGGGTCGAGGAGAATTCCGGCGGCGCCTGGCCACCGCTGGCCTGGCTCATGCGCTGCCACAGCGGCACCGCCTCGCGTGGATCGAAGCACGCCGCTGCGGCCAGCATCAGCCCCACTTCATCGGCCTGCGTCTCGTGGCTGCGCGCATACGGCAGCAGATACCCATAACCCATCGCCGACATCATCATCTGTTGCTGCTGCGCGTCCATGCCGCTGGCAGCGCCGGCCACCTGCCCGATCTGGGTCAGCTTCTGCTGGGCCATGCGCTGTGCACCGTGGCGCAGCAGCGCATGGGCGATTTCATGGCCCATCACCACTGCCATCGCATCGCGGGTTCGTGCCACCGGCACCAGGCCGGTGTAGACCGCCATCTTGCCGCCAGGCAGGCAGAACGCATTGGCCTGCTCGGACGGGATCACGTTCACTTCCCACTGGAAATCACGCGCGAAATGCGCCGGCTGCACGCCGTGCTCCTGGGCCAGCGCGGTCTCCACCACATCGACCTTGGCAATCAGCCGCTGGGCGATGTCGCGCACATCGCGCGCGATCGGCGCATTGGGATCCATCGGCCGTTCCTGCGACAGGATCTGCTGGTAGGCCTGCAGCCCCAAAGCGGTCTCCTGCCGCGCATCCAGGCTGCTGTCGATCATCACCTTCTCGCCGGTATACGGATCCACCGTGCGGTTGGAAAACCAGTAGAAGACCGCATAGCCGGCGGCCAGCAACAGCACCCACCAGCGGATGTTGCCGAACAGGCCGCGCCGTTGCGGGCCTTGCGGCGAGCGGGAGAAGGGATCATTGCGCATCGGGTCGGCTTCCAGCAGGCCCCGCCGGCCGGCGGGCACGGCGCAATCTTAGTGCGCCGATGCCAGCAACGGGTGAAGCCGGCCGCCGATCAGATGCCGCGTACCAGGCGGAAGCCGATGCGCGCGTTGGTGGTATCCGAGTCCTGGGATTGCCGCCAGGCGGCACGGGTCTGCTCCGGCGCATTGGCCCAGTTGCCGCCCCGGATCACCCGTGCGCGGCAGCCCGGGTTGAACCAGGCGGCGCCATCGGAGGGCGCGCGCCGGTAGCTGGCATGCCAGCAATCGGCCACCCATTCGCTGAGATTGCCGCCCATGTCGTGCAGGCCGAAGGCATTGGCCTGGAAACTCCCTACCGGTGCCGGCCCCCACCAGCCATCGCCATAGCCGATGAAGGCGTTGTGCCAATGCCGCCCGGACGGCGACACGTCCTTGCTGCCGGTGAAATTGCCGCTGCCCGGCGGCGGCGTGCCGGCATCGCCCCAGGGGTAGCGACCACTGCTGCCACCGCGCAGCGCGTACTCGAACTCTGCTTCACTGGGCAACCGGTAGCTGCGCCCGGTCTGCTCGGACAACCACGCCGCATAGTTTTCGGCATCGCGGATGCTGACGTGCATCACCGGCGAATTGGCCATCGCGCGGCCACCGTCGTAATCCGAGCGCCAGTCCACGCCGCTGCGGCGGATGAAGTTGCCGCTGCGTTCGTCATAGACCACCGAATGGCCGCGCCGCGTCGCCCGTGGGCGCGCATTGGTCGCCTTCACGTAGCGCTGGAAATCGCTGACCGTGACCTCGGTGATCGCCATCGCAAAGCCTCGATCAAAGCGCACGTAGTGCGATGGTCGCTCGGCATCGCTCGAGCCCGGATCGGCATCGCCGGCGCCCATCTGGAAACCGCCATGCGGCACCACCACCATCTGCGGCCCGCGTCCGCCATCGCGCATGGCGTCGCTGAACACCTGTCCAGGGCGGAAGCTGCCGTAGTGGGTGGCCAGGTCGATACGCTCACGCAGCTGGGCCACCACCGCGTCTCCCGGCAGGGCGATGCGCAGGGCCTCGGCCAGTTTCTCGCGCGCCGGCTTCAGGCCCTGCGGCGTGGACAGGTCGCGCAGGCCGTCATCGCGCAGCTGCAGCAATGCCGCCGCACGGATCTGTTCGATGCGCTCGAACGCGTCGGCGATGGTGGGCGACGAGTCGCGCACCTTGCTCGCTTCGGCCAGCCAGGTGCCGGCGCTGGCGAAATCACGCGTGCGTGCCGCGTCTTCGGCGCGGCGGATCAGTCCACTTTCGGCCGCGGCCAGTCCCTGCCGTGCGCGGCTGTTGTCCTCATCCAGTGCCAGTGCCTCACGGAAGTTGCCGATGGCCCCATCCCCATCTTCACCGATCCGGTCCGAGCGCAGGTCCTCTTCGCCGGCGCGGTTATAGGCCACGACCCGCTGGGCAAGCTCCACCCGTCCCTGCAGCGCACGCACCTTCTCGTCCTTCGGCGCCAGCGTCAGCAGCACCAGCGCCTGGCGGCTGGCCTCGGCCAGCGCCTCGCGCTGCTTCAGCGGCCGCACCAGCAACGCATCCGCCTGCTGCTGCAGGCGCTGGCGGGCGCGCTGCAGGCCTTGGCGGGCCTGGCGGTCATCCGGATCCTCTTCCTGTACCGCCAGCCACAGCGGGATGGCGGCATCGGCATCCTCATAGAGCCGTCCTTCGGCGAACGCCTGCTCGGCGGCGCGGTGCAACTGGGCCAGGCTGCGGCCCTGGCGGTCCACCCGCGGCGGCGTCCACTGCTGTACATCCTCGGCGGCATCCTCACCGGCGATGGTCACGCTGCCCTGCCCGGCCTGCGGGCGCTCGTCGCTGTCTGCGTCCGCGGACCGGCGCGCCTGTTCCCCGGCACTCCGGTCCGTTGCCGTGGGGGGCGACGGCGTGCAGCCGACCAAGGCCAAGGCCAGGACGGTGCACAGCACGGGCGACAACGAAAAACGCAAGCAGAGCCTCCTTCGGCACGGACGCGCACCGACGTTAGGCTATTCTCCCCTGCCTGAGCAAACCCGAGTAGTAGGCCCTGACCCGTGGCAACCTGGATCACCACCCCCGCCGAGCTGGATGCGTACTTCCAGCAGCGCCCGACCCGCATCGGCCTGGACACCGAATTCATCCGTGAACGCACCTTCTGGCCGCAGCTGGCCCTGGTGCAGATGGCGGTCGGGCAGGACATCCTGCTGATCGACCCGCTGATTCCCGGCATGACCGAGGCGCTGGCGCCGTGGCTGGCCGATGAATCCATCACCAAGGTGATGCACAGCGCCAGCGAAGACCTGGTCGCCTTCAAGTGGGCGTGCGGCGTGCTGCCACGGCCGCTGTTCGACACCCAGATCGGCGCCTCGCTGGCCGGCATCGGCGGTGGCATGGGCTACCAGAAGCTGGTGGCGGAAATCACCGGCGTCGCACTGGCAAAGGGTGAGACCCGCTCGGACTGGATGCGCCGACCGCTGTCGGAGTCGCAGCTGCAGTACGCCGCCGACGACGTCGAACACCTGTTCGCACTGCACGACGCCATCGATGCCAGGCTGCAGGCGCTGGGTCGCCAGCAGTGGCTGCATGACGACGGCGAGCGCCTGCTGGCCAGCGTTGCCAATGACGAGGACCGCTGGCCACACCTGTCGATGCGCTCGGCACAGTTCCTCGACGCCGCCGCACAGCACCGCCTGTTGCGCCTGCTGCGCTGGCGCGATGTGCAGGCGCGCAGCAGCGACCGCCCACGCAGCTGGATCCTGGACAACGAACTGGCCGCCACGCTGGCACGCACGCCACCGGCCGATGCCGCCGCGCTGGGCCAGCTGTTCGAGCAGTTCCCGAAGGCACCGCGCAAGCTCGCTGGCGCCGTGTGGCAGGCGCTCGAGACGCCGCTGGCCGATGAGGCCGACGCCCCGCTGGCGCTGCCGGCCAACGACAGCAACAAGCAAGCGCTGAAGAAGCTGCAGGATGCCGTGGCCGAACGCAGCCGCGAGCTGGGACTGCCGGATGGCATCCTTGCCTCGCGCAAGCACCTGGAAAGCTATCTGGAACGTCGCCAATGGCCCGCCGCACTGGCCGGCTGGCGCCAGCAGGAACTGGAGTCGCGCCTGCAGGCGCTGCTGCCGGCACGCTGACACTGCGGGCGCCGGCACTGTGCCGGCGCCCGTAACACGCAGAATGAGCATCTGCCACGCTTGCCGACGCGAGCGCGGGACTGTCCAATAGCGTCCCCGCCAATGTTGGATTGCATCAGATGACAAATGGAGTTGCGAAGGACGGCCTCTCCGCCGCGGACCTGGCCTGGCGCACAGGGGCGCGCGCTGCCTTGCAGGCGAAGCGCTACTCCGAACTGGACGCGCAGCTGGCGCCGCACGAACAAGCCTGGCTGGGCGGCGAACGGCCACTCCCCGGCATCCGCTGGCGCCTGCGCAACCTGCAGGATCCCACCCTGACCCTGGATGAGCGCCTGCAGCAGGCACAGCAGTGGGTCGCCGCCGCCCCCCACAGCTACTACGCCCATCTGCGCCTCGGTGCCTGCTGGGAAGAAGCGGCCGGTGCCCTGCGCAGCGCCGATGTGGCCGCGCTGGTGGAAGACAGCCAATGGCTGGCGGCGCAGCTGGCCCGCGATCATGCCGTGCATGCCTACCTGCAGGCGATTCCGCTGTCGCCACGACCTGCGTTGGCGCTGGATGGCATCAAGCGCATCACCAGCTACCTGCGCGAACCGAACTGGCTGCGTGCGCTGCAGGCCGGGGAGCCCGCCGCATCCGATGACGCCGCGCTGGCCGAGCACTACCCTCAAGCCTGGCCACAGGCATTGCAGCTGCTGTCGCGCTTCGGTGCGCCGTTGCAGACGCTGCCGGATACGCTGCCCCCGTTGCTGCGCGAGCGCAGCCAGGACGATTTCGACGCACCGCTGGCGTACTGGATGCGCCTGGTGCTGGAGCAGCGCCCGGACGATCTGGCCACGCTGGAAGACACCCTGTACTTCCTGTACCCGCGCTGGGGCGGCAGCCATGAGGCGATGGAGAACTTCATCGAGGGTGGCTGGTGCCGTGGCCTGGAACTGGCGCAGAGCAACGCGCTGCGCTGGCACAAGGAACAGGACTGGATGGGCGATCTGCCCCACCGCGAGGATGCCGACGCCGTGGCCGCGCACGAGCGCGCGTACGCGCAGATCCTCGACTGGCACCTGGACCGCAACCTGCGCGCGCAGGTGCTGGCCCAGCGTGCCGGGCTGCGCTACCGGCTTGGCCGCGTTGAAGACATCGAAGACGTCGTGCAGTGGGATCCGCACCACATGCAGGCGGTGCTTGAAGATCTGCAGCAGGCATGGGCACTGGACCGCGATGTGGTCCTGCATGAGGGGCTCAGCAACCTCGAGGCCTGCACCTGGTTCGCCCATGTCGACGGTGCCGAAGCACTGTTCGCACAGGTGGTGGACTATGCCGCGCGCGAAGGCGATTCGGCGATCGGCCTGCTCTGGGCCGCTACCGCCATCGAGCATGGCCTGCTCGGCCAGGCCAGCGACCCGACGCGCGCCAGTATCCTGCTGCAGCGCGCGTTGAAGCTTGCGCAGCAGGACAACACCTCGGCGGTGACGTTCGCCGCCAACCTGTTCTGTGATGTTTCGCAGGCCGCGGGCCTGTCACTGCTGCAGCGCATGGCTGAAACCGGTGACGCTGGTGCGATGTCGGCGCTGTGCGACCTGTACAAGGGCCGCCTCGGTGGCCGCGACCAACCGCAGTTCGCCGATGCGGAAAAGGCCGCCTACTGGCAGGAGCGTGCGGTGGAAGGCGGCGACCTGATCGCCACCTACAACCTGGCCGTGCGCCTCGTCGCCGCAGGCGGCGCGGAGAATGAAGCGCGTGCGCGCGGGCTGTACCTGCGCTGCCTGGATGAGGCCGAGGCCGGCGAGCGGGTGTGGGGCCCGACCTGCCGCAACCTGGCCTGCCTGGCGCTGGATGGCCAGAATGACGCGCACAAACGCGAAGCGGTCGAGCGCGCATTGATTCCGCTGTGGTGGCGCGGTGACGACGACGACAAGCTGTGGGCATCAGGCTACCTGGCCGACATCTACCACGTCGGCAACGGCGTCCCGGCCAATGCATTCCTCGCCCTGACCTGGCTGCAGCGTGCCAGCGAGATCGATCCGGAGTATGTGGACGTGGTGCGCATGGCGCCGCTGATCAACGGCGAGGGTCGCTGGTTCGGTGCCAGCCGCGCACGCAAGCAGCAGGAACAGGACCGCCAGCAGGTGGACAGCGCCACCTGGGCCCTGACCTTCGGCCAGCGCAGCCAGGACAGCAACCTCACTGCGGTCTGAAGCAACGAAAAGGGCGACCCGGTAATCCGGGCCGCCCTTTTCATTCCAGCAGCGCGATGGCGGGACGGCCCGCCACCGCGACAGCGCATTACCAGTTCATGTTCAGCGAGACACCGACGGTACGCGGCTCGTTGTAGACCGCGGCCATGTAGTTCTCGATCACACCCTTGAGGTTCTTCTCGTTGGTGATGTTGCGCGCGAACAGCGCCACTTCGTAGGCACCGTAGTTGCCCGAGTAGCCGATCTTCAGGCCACCCTCGAAGTCACCCTTGGAGTTGAACTCCTTGCTGTCGTACAGCACGAAGCTGGTGTAACCCTGCTTGTTCCAGTCGGTGGAGACGAACATGGTGCCGGCGTCGCTGACCGGGAAGTCGTAGCGGGCGGCCAGGTTGACGTTGTACTTCGGCGCGTTCGGCAGCGGGTTGCCGTCGATCTGCGCGAAGGTGTTGGCACCGACCTTGATGGTCGGGTCGCCGACGGTGCAGACCACCTGGCCATTGAGGCCGCAGACCTGCGCGTACACGCGCTTGTCCTTGATCTCGCTGTGCAGCAGGCTCAGGCCGGCGCTCAGGGTCAGGTTCGGGATCGGACGCAGCTCCATGTCCGCTTCAAAGCCGTAGGCCTTGGCCTTGTCGGCGTTGAACAGCACGCCATTGCCGTCCGAATCGTTGCCGTTGAGCTGGATGTCGTTGACGGTGTAGGTGAACGCGGTGGCGTTCAGGCGCAGGCGGTTGTCCCACAGGCTGCTCTTCACGCCCGCTTCCCAGGACAGGATGGTCTCGGAATCGGCGGTGGTGAAATCGGCATTGAACACCGCCGAACGGCCCTGGATGGTCGGGCCGCGGAAGCCGCGTGCGACCTTGGCGTAGACGCTCACGTCCGGCGTAATCTGATACATCGCGCTCAGATCCCAGCTCGGCGTGGTGTCGGACATCTTGACGTCGGTGCGGCCCTTGTAGGTGACCACGCCAGCGGCAGTGTCAGCCGTCTTCAGCAGGCGGGTGTGCTTCTCGTCCTTGGTCTGGCGCAGGCCGGCAGTGACGGTGAACTTGTCGGTGAAGGCGTAGCTGATCTGGCCGAACCCGGCCCACGAGGTGTTCTTGTTGCGCAGGCGCACCCAGTTGTTCGGGTTGCGGGCGGCGCCCTGCAGGAACCACGCGCGCTGGTAGAAGTCGGTGGTGTCGCTGCCGTTGAAGTAGAACGCACCGGCCTGCCACTGCAGGGCGCTGTCGTCATGGCTGGCCAGGCGGAATTCCTGGGTCCACTGGTCCAGATCACGGATGCGGCCCATCGACTGGCCGTAGCCGTTCGGCACGCCGTTGACCGGGAAGTTCACCGCGGCGCCGCCGTCGGTGTCGCCACGGCTGTAGCCGGAGGTGGTTTCGTAGGCGGTGATCGAAGTGAAGTCGATCGCGCCGAAGTCATAACGCGCCTTCACCGAACCGCCATAGGTCTTGTACGCCTGCGGGTTGTTGCCGGCTTCGTCGTAGGCGACCTTGTCGCGCGGCACGTCGGTCTTGTTCGAGCCCTTGGTCAGCGCACCGCGCAGGAACAGGGTTGAGGTGCCTTCGTAATCACGGGCGTGGGCCGAGGCCAGGATCGAGAACTGGTCGCTCGGGGTCAGCAGCAGCTGGGCGCGCACGTTGCGGTCATCGAAGCCGCCCATGGCGTTCTTCTTCGGGCTGACCGTGCCGTCGGCGCTCGGGCCCTTGTAGGTGTTGTCGACGTAATCGTCGCGGTGCTGGTACAGGGCCGACACACGGAACGAGGCGATGTCGTTGATCGGGCCACCGAAGCCGCCGTCGATCGACACGCTGTTGTAGGACGCGTAGCTGGCGCTGACGCGGCCGGTGTAGTCCTGGGTCGGCTTCAGGGTGTCGAACTTGATGATGCCGGCGGTGGTGTTGCGGCCGAACAGCGAGCCCTGCGGGCCGCGCAGCACTTCCACCTGGTCCACGTCATAGACCGGGTTGGACTTCAGCACCACGTGTTCCAGCACTACGTCGTCCTGGATGATCGACACCGGCTGCGAGGCACCCAGGTAGAAGTCGATGTTGCCCAGGCCACGGATGTAGAAGCGCGGGAAGATGCGACCGGTGGTGGTTTCCGCATACAGGCTCGGCACGCGGCCGGACAGCGCCAGCAGGGTGTCGTCGCCGCCGGCGGTGAAGTCGCGCATGCGCTCGCCCTGCACCACGCCCACCGAGACCGGCACTTCCTGCAGGTTCTGCTCACGGTGTTCGGCGGTCACGGTAATCGTGTCCAGGCCGGTCGGGGTCGGCGCGCTGTCCTGTGCGGCGGCGCCGAAGCTGCCGACCAGGGCCAGGCCGGCACAGGCCAGGGCCAGCGGATGGCGGCGGAAGGAAACGAAGGAAGACGACATACCCGACAGGCGGCGGGAATCGGAATGGGAGGGCATGAAATGCTCTGAGGAGGCGTCCGTGCGGCCTGCGCGAGCCGGGCGGCAAAAAGGAGGATAACTGCGCAAGCCGCCATTATCCCCCAAATTGTTACGATTTCGTTGCGCAGCACCCAAACCCGGCGAAACAAGCGGTTTCGGCACAGTCACCCGCTGATGTGCCTCGCGTCTCGACATGGAATTCCTTTGATCGGCTTGGCAAGCGGCAGGCGCTTGGCTAGACTGAAGCCCTGCCGTGGGGCCATAGCTCAGCTGGGAGAGCGCGTCGTTCGCAATGACGAGGTCAGGAGTTCGATCCTCCTTGGCTCCACCACTATTCAGAAGAACCCGTAGATCTCCGTGATCTGCGGGTTTTTTCTTTTCAGCGCCCGCGGCTCAGGCCGGCTCCTCGCCGCCGTCCTTGCGCTGCGGGCTGCGCGAGTGCGTATCGCGCACCTGTTGATCGCGCTGCCCCGGCCGCTGCTTGGCCACGTCGTCCTGCTTCCTGTCCTGGCGGCTTTCCTGGATGCCCTGCTTCGGGTCCTGATCCTTGCCTCGCTCGTTCATTGAAATCTCCCTCGCCGGCGGAACGCCAACGTTGCCCATCACGCTAGAGGTTGCCGGGTAAGCCACAGGTCAGTCCTGTGCCAACGTCATGTGCAGGCACTGGCTTGCCGCTGCGGCCCCCGTGCAGCCAGAATCCGAGGCACCACGCCCACCTGTATGCCATGCCCTCTTCTGTCCAGCACGCAGCACACGCCGTGCCGATGCGCCTCGATGCGACCGACGGCAGCATCCAGCTCGGCAATCTGCCGACACTGATCGGCCCCACCCTGTCACGGGATGAGGCGCGTATCGCGTTCGCCACGCTGGTGCGAGGGGAGCACGACGTCGGCACCGGCTATCACTGGCTCAGCCTGCACCGGCTCAGCCTGGGTGGTGCGCCCGCTGGCATCAGCCTGTGCTTCCACGGGCAACAGCTCGACATGGTGACGATGGGCGTCGATCTACCCGGTGCAACACTGGAAGACGGCTGGCCAACCCATGCAGCGATCGATGCCGAAGTCGCGTTCATGCGCCGCACCTTGGCCACGGCATTGGGGCGAAAACTGGCCGGCGGCTGCGCCCGGTTCAACTGGGGCGAAGCCTGGGCCCGTTTCGATCCGAAAGGCTTCATGGCCAGCAGCGGCATTCGCTACTCACCACGCACGTGACCGCGCTCAGGTACGGGTGATCGACACCCCACCCTCCACGCGCATCGCGGTACCCGTAACGAAACTGCTCTCATCGCTGGCCAGGAACAGCGCCGCATTGGCGATCTCCTCCGGCTCGGCGAGGCGCTTGAGTGCGTGCAACGAGCGCACGAAGTCGCGGGCATCGCCGGTCGGTGCGGCCTTCCGGCCCATCTCCGTATCGGTGCCACCGGGCAGCAGTACGTTGCTGCGCACACCGCGCGCACCGTATTCGGCAGCGATCACCTGGCTCAGGCCGATCAGCCCGGCCTTGCTTGACGCATAGGCCGCCATGCCCGGGAATCCCACGGTGTGGCCGACGAAGGTACCGACGAACACCAGCGAGCCGCCGCCGCGCGCCAGCAGTGCCGGCAGCTGCGCGCGTGCCGCATGGAAGGCGGCGTCGAGATTGGTGGCCATCACCTCGCGCCAGGCATCCACCGGAAACTCCGCCGCCGGCACGCCCGGGCCGAGCATGCCGGCATTGTTGAGCGCGATGTCCAGGCCGCCGAATGACTGCTGGGCCAGATCGACCAGCGCCTGCGCCGTGCCCGGGTTGGCCACGTCGGCGGCATGCACCACGGCTTCGCCACCGGCAGCGCGAATCTGCTCGGCCAGCGCCTGCAGCGGCTCCGGCCGCCGTGCGTTGAGCACCAGCTTTGCTCCTTCGGCGGCGAAGCGCAGCGCGCTGGCGCGGCCGATACCGGCGCTGGCACCGGTGATGAGAGCGATCTTGTTGTTCAGGCGCATGGTCGTGGTACCGGTTGTGAAGTGGCCGCCACGATGCCGTGCCTTCGGCCCGCCAACACTCCGTTTCCGGGCCTCACAGGTGAGTGCAGGAAACGGAGTTTCCGCAGCACCGGCACGTGCCAGAATCCGGCCATGGACAGTACCGCCACCACCGCCCTCGATGACCGCATCGAACGGGTCTGCCGCCACCTGCAGACCAGCCTCGACGAACCCTCGCTGCAGGAACTGGCCGATATCGCTGGCTGCAGCCCGACGCGCCTGCATCGCCTGTTCAAGCAGTCCACCGGGCTGACCCCCAAGCAGTACGCCGCCGCGCTGCGCGCCGACCGCCTGCGCACCGGGCTGGAACAACAGGAACGCATCACCGACGCCTTCCACGATGCTGGCTTCGGTTCCAGTGGACGCTTCTACGAGAACGCACCGAAGTTGCTGGGCATGACGCCCAAGCAATGGCGCGCAGGGGGGCGCGGCGAAGTCATCCACTTCGCGCTTGCCGAAAGTTCCCTTGGCAGCGTGCTGGTGGCCAGCAGTGCCACCGGCGTGGTCGCGATCCTGCTCGGCGACGATCCGGAGACCCTGCTGCAGTCGTTGCAGCAACGCTTCCGCCAAGCCGAACTGGTCGGCGCCGACCAGGGCTACGAGCAACTGGTGGCGCAGGTCGTAGGCCTGGTCGAGGATCCTTCGCGGGGCGCCACGCTGCCGCTGGACATCCGTGGCACCGCGTTCCAGCAACGGGTGTGGCAGGCACTGCAGCAGATTCCGCGCGGGCAGACTGCCTCGTATGCGGATATCGCCGCGCGTATCGGCGCGCCGCGCTCAAGCCGTGCCGTCGCACGCGCATGCGCAAGCAATCCGTTGGCGGTGGCCGTGCCCTGCCACCGCGTGGTGCGCCGCGATGGCGACCTGTCCGGCTATGCCTGGGGCGTAGCGCGCAAGCGCGAACTGCTGCGCCGGGAAAAGGCCTCGACTGCCTGAAGTGGGTGCCGACCTTGGTCGGCACACTCAGCTTCCCGTAGCTGCCAACCTTGGTCGGCACACTCAGCTTCCCGTAGGTGCCGACCTTGGTCGGCACACCGCCAAGGCCTCAATCCAGCTTCACCACCAGCTTGCCGAAGTTGCGCCCCTGCAACAGCCCGAAGAACGCCTCCGGCGCATTCTCCAGCCCTTCCACCACATCCTCGCGGTACTGGATGCGGCCGTCGCGCAGCCATTGCGGCATCTCGCGTTCGAACTCCGGCCACAGGTGGTTGAAGTCGTGCACGATGAAACCACGCACGGTCAGGCGCTGGCGCAGGATCTGGCTGAACAGTGCGGGCAACCGGTCCGGGCCGGGCTGCTCGACGCCCCGCTCGTTGTAGGTGGCGATGGTGCCGCACACCGGAATGCGGGCGAAATCGTTGAGCAGCGGCAGCACTGCATCCAGCACGTGCCCGCCTACGTTCTCGAAATACACGTCGATACCCCTGGGCACCGCCGCACGCAGCTGCGCGGCGAAATCAGCGGCGCGATGATCCAGCGCCACGTCCACGCCCAGCGTCTGCAGATAGGCTCGCTTGGCTTCGCCGCCGGCGATGGCGACCACGCGCGCGCACTGCAGCTTGGCCAGCTGGGCCACGGTTGCGCCCACCGGCCCGGTCGCGGCAGCCACCACCAGCGTCTCACCCGGCTTCAAACGGGCGATTTCATGCAGGCTGGAATAGGCGGTGAAGCCGGGCATGCCATACACGCCCAGCGCGGTACTCAGCGGCAGTCCGGCCGGGTCCAGGCGGCGCCCCAGTGCCCTGGCCGGCAGCACCGCGTGGGTCTGCCAGCCACCCGGCGCCAGCACCAGCTCACCTGCGGCTACGCCCTCGGCGTTGGACTGCAGCACCTCGGCCACGGTCTGCCCTTCCATCACCGCACCCACCGCCACCGGCGCGGCGTACGACGGGCCCTCGTCCATGCGTCCACGCATGTACGGGTCCAGCGACAGGTACCGGTTGCGCAGCAGCACCTCGCCAGCGGCCAATGACGGCAACGCAACCTGTTCCAGGCGGAAGTTGGCTGCACTTGGCGCCCCCTGCGGACGCGACGCAAGCACGATGCGGGAGGTGGTCGAGGGATCGGACATGGCCAGGTCTCTGCTGTTGCCAGCATCAGGAAAGGAGTGCCGACACTACGCCGCAGCCATCCCCGATGGCGGCCACGAAAACAGCGTTCCATCGCCCGGACCGGCGCGGGTCCGGCGCAGCCCTCGCCCTTGCAGCTTTGGCGATCGCCGCGATCTGCTGATTTCCACCGCAGACGATGATCGACTGGCCACGCCCCGCCCCAGGACGGAGGATCAAGCACTTGCGAGCGCGCAGACGGCAATGTGAAGAAATCTTGGCAAAACGCTTGCCGAAGGCAGCCGACCTCCGTAATATACGCGTCCTTGGCAGCGACCTCGCTGCAACGAAACATGTGGCCGAGTAGCTCAGTTGGTAGAGCAGGGGATTGAAAATCCCCGTGTCGGCGGTTCGATTCCGTCTTCGGCCACCACTTTCGAAGGCCTGCAGAAATGCGGGTCTTTTTTTTCCGGAAACCGGGTTTGATCACGGTTGCCACACAATTTGGCCGAGTAGCTCAGTTGGTAGAGCAGGGGATTGAAAATCCCCGTGTCGGCGGTTCGATTCCGTCTTCGGCCACCATCTTCAGAGACCTGCAGAAATGCAGGTCTTTTTTTTGTTCGCGCTCCGCGCAAGCGGCGGCCACACCACCCGGTTGACGAAACATTTACACCGGCATGTGCGGTGGCACCTACGCTCCAGACTCCTGCCTGGAGCCTGCCGATGCCTCTGCGCCCCACTCTGCTTGCCTGCCTGCTGCTGGCCGCCCCCCCGGTGATCGCCGCCGAACCGGTGCGCGCAGTCGACACGCTGGACATCGACCGCTACGCAGGCCAGTGGCACGAGATCGCGCATCTTCCGGTGTCGTTCCAGAAGCAGTGCGTCGGCGAGATCACCGCCAACTACGGGCTGCGCCGCGATGGCCGCATCAGTGTCACCAATGCCTGCCGCAACGGCGACGGAGAACGCGTGGTTGCTGAAGGCGTGGCACGCCCGGTTGCCGGCCATCCCGGCAAGTTGCAGGTGCGCTTCGTGCCGGACTGGCTGAGCTGGGTGCCACTGGTCTGGGCCGACTACTGGGTCCTGGCACTGGACCCGGACTATCAGTGGGCGTTGGTCGGTGAGCCGGACCGTAAGTACCTGTGGATCCTCTCGCGCCTGCCGGAAATGGATCGCGCCCGGTTCGAACAGTTGAAAGAGAAAGCCGAGACGATGGGCTACGACCTCGGCCCACTGCGCCTGATGGCTCCGATTCGCGATACGCCCGCCGACTGAACCGCGCCGCATCCGGCGCACCACGCGCGCGCCATCCGGCGCCGCGCACGCCCGGCCGCCATCTTCACGCGCTACCCTCTGCGACGGGTCGCCACAGGCGATCCAAACGACCATACGCCGTAGTATGCTTATCCAACGCACCCCTCCAGAGGACCTGCGCCCATGCTCCACCGCTTCCGTATCGCCTTGATCGTCCTGTGCACCCTCGCCCTTGTTGCCTGCAACAACGGCATCGTCAAGCGTGTTTCGGAACCGGCGGCCAGCCTGCAGCAGCTGACCGTGCGCGCCGACGGCAACTGGACCGTGGCCCTGCGCCTGCAGAACTACAGCTCCATGCCCATGACCTTCGATGACGTCGCGCTGGCGCTGACCGTCGGCGACAGCTACGCCGGCACCCTGCAGGCCAAGCCGGGCATTTCCATCGGCGGCACCTCGGCCGACGTCATCCAGGTCAACCTGGTGCCCAGCTCGGCCGCACGCCTGGTGGTGGCCGATGCGCTGGCCAGCAACCGCACCCTGGCCTATGGCCTGAAGGGAACGGTGGCAGCCACGCCGCAGGAAAAGAAGCAGCGCAGCTTCGACATCAGCAGCCGCAGCACCCTCAACCAGGCCCCGGGCCTGCCGGGCGTGCTGCGCTGACTCCCGCTTTCCGCCGCGGCGCCCGGCGCCGCTCCCCCTGTCCCTGATCCAATCGAGACGTACCGATGAGCAGCTACACCGCCCCGCTTTCCGACCTCCGTTTCGCCCTGCACGATGTGCTCAAGGTCGAACCCCTGTTCGCCCGCCTGGGCTTCACCGACGCCACCGCCGACGTGGTCGATGCCGTGCTGGAAGAAGCCGGCCGCTTCAGCGCCACCGTGCTGGCCCCGCTCAACAGCGTCGGCGACGAGATCGGCTGCGTGCTCGACCAGGCCTCCGGTGAAGTGACCACCCCGCCCGGCTTCAAGCAGGCCTACGACCAGTTCGTCGATGGCGGCTGGACCGGCCTGACCGCCTCGCCGGAGCTGGGCGGCCAGGGCCTGCCGCACACCCTGGGCGTGCCGCTCAACGAAATGATCAATGCCGCCAACCTGGCGTGGGGCAACTTCCCGCTGCTCTCGCACGGCGCCATCGAAGCGCTGAAGCAGCACGGCGAGGCCTGGCAGCACGAGGCCTTCCTGAAGCCGCTGATCGAGGGCCGCTGGACCGGCACCATGTGCCTGACCGAACCGCACTGCGGCACCGACCTGGGCCTGCTCAAGACCAAGGCCGAGCCGAATGCCGATGGCAGCTACTCGATCACCGGCACCAAGATCTTCATCACTGCCGGCGAGCACGACCTGACCGGCAACATCGTGCACCTGGTGCTGGCCAAGCTGCCCGACGCCCCTCCGGGTGCCAAGGGCATCTCGCTGTTCGTCACCCCGAAGTTCAAGGTCGACCGCGAAGGCAACGTCGGCGAGCGCAACGCACTGCGCTGCGGCTCGATCGAGCACAAGATGGGCATCAAGGGGTCGGTCACCTGCGTGATGAACTTCGATGGTGCGCAGGGCTACCTGGTCGGCCAGCCGCACAAGGGCCTGCAGGCCATGTTCACCATGATGAACACCGCGCGCCTGGGGGTCGGCCTGCAGGGCATCGGCCTGTCCGAGCGCGCCTACCAGAACGCACTGAAGTACAGCCGTGAGCGCCTGCAGTCGCGCGCCCTGAGCGGCGCCAAATTCCCGGACAAGCCGGCCGACCCTATCCTGGTCCATCCGGATGTGCGCCGCATGCTGCTGACGGTGAAGTCACTGGTCGAGGGCAGCCGCCTGCTGGCCCTGCACGCCGCCACCCTGATCGACGTCGCCCACCACGCCGAGGATGCCGCCGAGCGCGAGCGCGCCGACACCCTGGTGAGCTTCCTGACCCCGATCTCCAAGGCCTGCCAGACCGAATGGGGCATCGAGAACACCTACAACGCCCTGCAGTGCTTCGGTGGCCACGGCTACATCCGCGAACACGGCATGGAGCAGCTGGCCCGCGATGCCCGCATCACCACGCTGTATGAAGGCACCACCGGCATCCAGGCGCTGGACCTGATCGGCCGCAAGACCGCGTCCAGCCAGGGCGCGGGTCTGAAGCTGATGCTGGCCGAGATCGAGGCGTTCGCCAAGGCCAACGAAGGCAACGAAGCGCTGGCCGAGTTCATCGGCCCGCTGCGCGCCAAGGCCGCCGAATGGGGCAAGCTGACCCTGGACGTGCTGCAGCGCGCGGCCGCCAACCCGGACGAACTGGGCGCAGCCAGCTACGACTACCTGTTCTATTCGGGCTACGTGGTGCTGGCTTACTGGTGGGCCCGCAGCGTGGCGGCCGCCGATGCCAGCGCGCACGGCGCCGCTTTCGCCCAGGGCAAGCGCGAGACCGCACGGTTCTACTTCGCCCGCGTGCTGCCGCGCACCCTCGCCCACGCCGCCGCGATCCAGGCCGGCGCCGCCCCGCTGATGGCGATGGACGACGAGCGCTTCGGCGCCTGAGCCGGGCTGCGCCCGGCACCCGCGGAGGCAACGGCTGGAGCAACAGCAACAGCCGGCTTCCTGAGGGATGGCAGGGTGGGTCCAATTGCGGGGGGCGCTGCAAGTACGTCCATGTAAGCTCGGTCGCCGCATCCATGCGGCTCACGCCCCCGCAACCGGACCCACCCCGCCCTCGACAGATTTCTGCTGCTGGTAGGTGTCGCCCTTGGTCGACACCGTAGATCCACGCCATGCGTGGATGGAAACCACCGAAATCCATCTGGAGAAAAGCCCCCTTTTGTTAAAGGGGGCGCGCCGACAGGTGCGGGGGGATAGGAGGAATGCGCGGGCAACCCAGCGCGCCAACGGCGGGCTGGGGTTGCTAAAGGGGGCGCGCCGACAGGTGCGGGGGGATAGGAGGAATGCGTGGACCTGAATGTTGACGATTTGCGTATCGCCGACAGGCGATACACAAATCGTCAACATTCAGGTATAAGCTGTTCTCCCGATGGAGACAGACACTACACGCTTGGGTCTGATCGAAGCCGGAGCTCCGTTTTCTGCTCCGGGCGCCGAAGCATCGCCCAACGCCACGACGCTGCATCGCCCCGGTTCGGTCCGGCTGCTCTCGCTTGATGCCCACGGACGCGTACTGGACTGGATCACCTGGCAGGATGCGGCGTGCCTCTACGCCCGCGAAGCCGTCGCCTGGACACTCGGCGATCCCTGCCTGCACATCCACGGCGGTACCAACCGCTTCAGCGGACTGCAGAGCGGCATGGACCTGCACCCGATCATCGCCGCCCGCGGCCACGCCCGCTCCCGCGCGATCGACCCCACGCCAAACCTGACCAACCCGGCCCTGTTCGCCCGCGACGCGCACCTGTGCATGTACTGCGGCCAGCAGTTCAACCGCCCCACGCTCACCCGCGACCACGTCATGCCGCTGTCCAAGGGTGGCCTGGACTGCTGGGAAAACGTGGTCACCGCCTGCTTCCACTGCAACTCGCGCAAGAGCGACCGCACCCCGCAGCAGGCCGGAATGCCGTTGCTGGCGGTGCCTTACCGGCCCAGCTGGATCGAGCACCTGATCCTGTCCAACCGCAACATCCTGGCCGACCAGATGGCCTTCCTGAAGGCGCAATTGCCCAAGCGGTCAAAACTGAGCACCTGAATCGCTGAAAATGCAACCCTCACCGTCCTGTCACGGGCGGCGGCGTTTGCTTGCCCCACCCCCGTTTGAGGGCGAAAATGGGCGTTCAGAACAAGTGCGAACATGATGATCGACTCTGCCCGCTATCCCCGCCTCGCGCGCATCCAGACACCGGATGACCTGCGCACGTTCGACGAATCCGAATTGAGGGCGGTCGCCGACGAACTGCGCGCCTACCTCATCGAGTCGGTGGGCAAGAGCGGCGGCCACTTCGCCGCCGGCCTGGGCGTGATCGAACTCACCGTGGCCCTGCACTACCTGTACCAGACTCCGCAGGACCAGCTGGTCTGGGACGTCGGTCACCAGACCTACCCGCACAAGATCCTGACCGGTCGCCGCGACGAGATCCACACCGTCAAGCAGAAGGACGGCGTCGCGCCGTTCCCGAAGCGCGAAGAGAGCGAGTACGACACCTTCGGCGTCGGCCACTCCTCGACCTCGATCTCGGCCGCACTCGGCATGGCCATCGCCCGCCAGTCCGAAGGCGACAACCGCCAGGTCGTTGCAGTGATCGGTGATGGCGCAATGACCGCCGGCATGGCGTTCGAAGCGCTGATGCACGCCGGTGGCATGGAGCCCGAGCCGAACCTGCTGGTGATCCTCAACGACAACAACATGTCGATCTCCGAGGCGGTCGGCGGCCTGACCAAGATGCTCGGCCGTGCCACCGGCAGCCGCACGCTCAATGCGCTGCGCGAAGGCGGCAAGAAGATCCTCGGCGACAAGAAGAACAATCCGGCGCGCTTCGTGAAGCGCTGGGAAGAACACTGGAAGGGCATGTTCGTGCCGTCCACGATGTTCGAGGAAATGGGCTTCCACTACACCGGCCCGATCGACGGCCACGACATGCCCGCCCTGCTGTCCACGCTGAAGACGCTGCGCGCCTCCAAGGGCCCGAAGCTGCTGCACGTGATGACCACCAAGGGCAAGGGCTACGAGCCGGCCGAAGGCGACCAGATCGGTTACCACGCCGTCGGCCCGTTCGATCCGGACAAGGGACTGGTGGCCAAGGCCGGTGCCAAGAAGCCGACCTACACCGATGTGTTCAGCGACTGGCTGTGCGATGCCGCCGCTGCCGAGCCACGCCTGTACGGCATCACCCCGGCGATGCGCGAAGGCTCCGGCCTGGTGCGTTTCAGCAAGGAATACCCGCAGCGCTATTTCGACGTGGCAATTGCCGAACAGCACGCGGTCACCCTCGCCGCCGGTATGGCCACCCAGGGTGGCAAGCCCGTGGTGGCGATCTACTCGACCTTCCTGCAGCGCGCGTACGACCAGCTGGTGCATGACGTGGCCATCCAGGACCTGGACGTGCTGTTCGCGATCGACCGCGCCGGCGTGGTCGGTCCGGACGGCGCCACCCATGCCGGCAACCTCGACCTGAGCTTCCTGCGCTGCGTGCCGAACCTGGTGGTGATGGCTCCGTCCAATGAAGCCGAGTGCCGGCAGATGCTCAGCACTGGCCTGCAGCATCCGGGCCCGGCTGCCGTGCGCTATCCGCGCGGCACCGGCACCGGCGTTGCCGCCGGTACCGACCTGTCGACCCTGCCGATCGGCAAGGGCGAGCTGCGCCTGCAGGGCAGCCGCGTCGCGCTGCTCGCCTTCGGCAGCACCGTGGCCGCCGCTGAGCAGGTCGGCCGCGAACTGGGTCTGAGCGTGGTCAACATGCGCTTCATCAAGCCGCTGGACCGCGAGCTGGTGCTGGCCGTGGCCGCCCAGCACGAGGGCCTAGTCACGATCGAAGACAACGTGGTGGCCGGCGGCGCCGGCTCCGGCGTCGGCGAACTGCTCAACGCCGAAGGCGTACTGCGCCCGATCCTGCACCTGGGCCTGCCCGACAGTTACCAGCACCACGCAAGCCGTGAGGACCTGCTGGCCGAAGCCGGTATCGATGCGGCGGGCATCCGCGCGGCGGTGCTCAAGCGCTGGCCGCAGCTGGCTGCCGGGACCCCGCCGCTCAGCGCAGCAGGCTGAGGCCGGTCACCACCAGTAGATCCACGCATGGCGTGGATCTACTGCGGAACAGGGGTCGATCCACGCCATGCGTGGAGATAGATGCAAAGTAGATCCACGCCGTGCGTGGATGGCGGGCTCCGGAACGATGATCTGGCCGGAAACCCCAACCCTCAGCCGTAGCTGACCGCTTCCACGAACGCACCGCTGGCCTCCACCCGCACCGCAGCGCGCTGCCCGGTGTCGACGAAGTGGAGGCGTGCAAGGGTTTCAGCGAAATCGTAGGCCCGGGCACCATCACGGAACTCGATCGGTTCCGGCCGGTCCGGGTGCAGCACGCGCCATTGGCGTTGCTCGCATTGCAGGCGGATCAACATGCAGCTCACTCCTTGAGGCAGCGTATCGACGGTGGCGGGACGGGC